>CAMHPA010000023.1 GCA_946186925.1 uncultured Bacteroidota bacterium
AGGAATATTGAAATCGATATTTTTTTTATTAAATCACACATCATACCGATTTTTTTTTGATGCAATTAATTTCAGCAGTTTATTTTGGTCAGGCATATTGCTAATATATATGTTGTCCAATGCATTTGTAAGATTTATAACATCAGATTCAAAACTTTTCACAAGTCAAACCCGTTTTGTGGCTCATATAATTCAAGAACGTCCGATTCTCCAAAAAACGAACACACGATAACAACGCATCGTGTCCATATATATTTTGGATATAAGACAAATCCAACTTTTTCTTTTTACAGTTCATTATAGCTCTTAGACATTGCCAAAAAGTTATTTCTGTGGCAGGTATATCTTGTGTTGATATAAATTTGTTTATTGAATCTATAGCCGTAACAAAAACCTCCTAATATTTTTTCAATACCCTTTTCGGTAAATGTTTCTTTAGAGCCTAATTGTTCCAGCTGTTTTTTACATTCTCTTTTTCCTTTTTCGAAAATTTAATGGTTATTACTTTTTTTTTTGACCTACTCGTCACCCTTTTCAGCCTTAACGGGAAAAATTCTTGTGCACATTGGATTTACAATGTCAAAACAAGTAAAAAAACAAAAATTTTCTCGAGCTTTTTTGAAAAAGATATTGGAATCTAAAATTAACTATAAACCAGCTGGTTACATCATGCATTCCACATTACGGCTTTAGTTTAAGTAAAACATCTTTTTTTCGTAACTTTGCGATAATTTAGAATATGGAAATCACCTATTAAACGATTAAACAACAAAAAAATGGATCTTGTCAACCTATCGTTTACCGACAAACGTTTTGAAACTCATGAAATTACAATAGGCAACCTTCAAATGGGCGGCACAAATCCCGTTCGTGTGCAGTCGATGGCTAACACGCCAACTCACGATGTGGACGCATCTGTGCGCCAAGCAATTGAGATTTTTGATGCGGGCGCCGAATTGGTGCGTTTTACGGCTATTGATGAGAAAGACGCCTACGCCTTGCGCGATATTAAAAACGAACTGGTGGCGAAGGGTTACACCAAACCCATTGTGGCCGATGTGCACTTCAATGCCCAACTGGCCGATATTGCCGCGCAATTTGTTGACAAAGTGCGTATTAACCCCGGCAACTATCTTGAGAAACGCGCCACTTTCACCACGCTTGAATTTACTGACGAAGAATATCAAGCCGAACTTGAGAAACTTGATACGAGGCTGCTTAAACTGCTGAATATCTGCAAGGAACACGGCACCGCACTGCGTATAGGCACTAACCACGGCTCGCTGTCGGACCGCATAATGTCGCGCTACGGCGATACACCGGCCGGAATGGTTGAGGCAACGATGGAATTCCTGCGCGTCTGCCAAAAATATGATTTTCAGAATGTTGCTGTTTCGCTCAAATCAAGCAACACAGTGGTTATGGTGCAGGCTTACCGCTTGCTTGTCAAGCAGATGGCCACTGAAAAGATGAGTTTTCCAATCCATTTGGGCGTGACCGAAGCAGGAACAGGCACCGACGGTATAATCAAATCGGCTGTGGGCATTGGCACATTGCTTGCCGACGGCATTGGAGATACAATCCGTGTGTCGCTCACCGGCAGTCCGGCCAGCGAAATAGCACCTGCACAGATGCTTGCCGACTACTTCGCAAGTAGCTACAAGAACGTGAAAATCAAATACAACGAACCAGTGGTGCTCAATCCGTTCAGTTTCAGCCGGCGCGACACAAGCCTAAATCCGTCGTTCGACAACAAGAAACCTCTGGTAATCTGCGATTTGCCCGACCTTTCGATGGAAACCTTGCAATCGCTCGACATCACTTTCGACCTGAACACAATGACCATCACTGGCGGCAAGCAATCGCCTGATGTTCTGTATTTTGGCGCGCCCGAAATCGATTTGCCCGATTTCAAGACTAAAAACATTTCGCTATTAATCGATTACAAAGTTTGGATAAAAGACAGCAATTATGAGCCGCTCTACGGATTAAACACTTATTTGACAGCAAAATACAAATCGGACAAGCGCAACTGGGTGATGGTGAGTCTCGGCACACTGACGCCCGAAGCAATGGCTGTGCTCAAAGCCGACCCGACTGTCGTGCTCATTGTCTGCTCAATGTGCGTGAATCAGGCTGCCGAGCAACGCGCAATATTCAACACGCTGATTGCCAACGGTGTAAACCTGCCGGCGGTAGTGAGCAGCATCTACAAGGAACCTGACACGGCAAAATTCCAACTGAAAGCCGCCGCCGACAATGGTATATTCTTTATCGACGGATTGGCTAATGGCTTGTGGATGACCAATTTCGCGCCAACCAAAGTGAGCCTTGTTAGCGAGACGGCGTTCACCATTCTGCAGTCGGCACGCGCCCGCTACACCCGCACCGAGTACATCTCGTGCCCGTCGTGCGGCCGCACTCTGTACGACATTGAAAAAGGCCTAGCCGAAGTGAAGAAAGCCACGGCGCACCTGACTGGCCTGAAAATTGCCGTGATGGGCTGCATTGTGAACGGCCCTGGTGAGATGGCCGATGCTGACTATGGTTACGTGGGCGCTGGTCCCGGCAAGGTGAACCTATACAAAGGCAAGACGCTTGTGAAACGCGGTGTTGACGAAGCTGTGGCGCCGCAAGAACTGCTGAAATTGATTGAAGAGAATCTGTAATAAATGTATGTTATTCTTGAGCGAATTGTCGCTATAAACACGATGGAGTTTTAAGGCTATAAATAGTTGAATGATGCAATAACAAAAACGGCAACCGATTTGGCTGCCGTTTTTTTGTTGGCTTTGCAAAGAAATATTATGTTGGTAAAAATTTTTATTACATTTGCCTAATAAAATTATTAGGTGTATCTAATAGAATTATTAAGCACGGCTAATAAAAATTATTTTTGATATGAAACGCACTGTATATAAAGTGGTAAAGAAACGACTGGAAGAGCCGCGAAAGTTTATTCAAGTCCTTTTCGGTCCACGGCAAGTTGGCAAAACCACAATTGTCACGCAACTTCTCGACGAACTGAATGTTCCGCACCTTTTCGCCACCGCCGATGATATTGCTGGCATTGATACCGAATGGCTCAGAACAACTTGGAATCGTGCGCGGCTTGAGCATCAAAAGAACCCCTCAGCAGATTTTCTGTTAGTGATTGACGAGGTTCAAAAAGTGCAGAATTGGAGCGAAGTGGTTAAAAAAGAATGGGATAGCGACACACTCAACCATCGCCCGATTAAGGTTGCGTTGCTTGGTTCATCGTCGTTGCTGATTCAGAAAGGACTGTCGGAATCGTTAGCCGGAAGGTTCGAGCAAATTTACATTACGCACTGGTCGTTTACCGAAATGCGCGAGGCATTCGGCACAAGCCTCGACCAATATCTAATGTATGGCGGCTATCCAGGTGCGGCGGAGCTTATGGCCGACACGCAACGTTGGCGCAACTACATCCGACAGTCGCTTGTTGAAGCAACGCTATCGAAAGACATTCTGATGCTCACACAAGTTAATAAGCCGGTTCTGTTGCGTCGATTGTTCGATATTGGCAGTTCGTTCTCGGCTCAAATTTTGTCGCTCAACAAAATACAAGGCGAATTGCAGGAAAAAGGCAACTTGACTACACTTGGCGGCTATCTCAATCTGCTAAATTCCGCCGGGCTCTTGTGCGGATTGAGCAAATACTCCGGGAATGTGATTCAACAACGCGCGTCGAAACCCAAGTTGCAGGTGCACAATAATGCGCTGATGACCATTCAAAGCCAAAAATCGCTCGAAGATGCCAAGGCCGACACCGCCTATTGGGGGCGGCTGATCGAATCGGCAGTGGGCGCTCACTTGCTTAATTTTTCAAAGTCAGAAGGTTTCGAACTCTATTATTGGAACGAAAACTCGAAAGAAGTTGATTTTGTGCTGAAATATGGCGAAAAAGTTGTGTCTATTGAAGTTAAAAGTGGCACGCATAGTTTTAACGAAGGAATGGCGGTGTTTAATCGTCTGTTCAGTCCGTCGGCCTCGTTCGTCATAGGCACTGATGGCATTCCATTCGAAGATTTCTTCACTACAAATCCAATGGATTTCTTTAAGATTTAATCGATTATCAAGTAACAAAAACGGCAGCCAAATGGCTGCCGTTTTTGTTTGTTGCTATCTAAATACTGAATTACTTCGAGAAATACCCCTTCACCAGCGTGCGCAGATTGTAGGTCGATGCCATTGCTTCGCCGTAAGCGCCGGCGGTGCGGATGGCCAGCAGGTCGCCGCGATGGCAGCCGGCCAGGTCGATTGACTTGGCAAAGCAGTCCGACGACTCGCAGATTGGGCCTACAACGTCGTACTTCTCTTCAGGCTCTGTGCTACTGATGTTCTCAATCTTGTGCACGGCCTGATACAGCGCCGGGCGGATGAGTTCAGTGAAGCCCGCGTCAACAATGGCGAACTTCTTGTTTGTGCCGTTCTTGACGTATAACACTTTGGTTATCAGGCTGCCGCATTGTGCAACAATGGCGCGGCCCAACTCAAAGTGCAGTTGCTGTTTCGGACGCAGTTTCAGCGACTCTGCAAACACCTTGAAATACTCTTCAAACGTCGGAATAGGCTGTTTGTCAGGCTGTTCGTAGTTTACGCCAAGACCGCCGCCCACGTTGATGTGGTCAACAATGATTTTGCGGGCGTAGAACCATTCCTGAATCTCGTTCACGCGAGTGCAGAGATTGCGAAAATCTTGCATATCAAGAATTTGTGAGCCAATATGGAAATGCAGACCGATGAGTTCAATGTTTTTTGTGCGTTCCAGAACCTTCAGAACGTCGTCCAAAGCCCACGTGTTGATGCCGAACTTGTTCTCTTCCAAGCCGGTAGTTATATAGTGATGCGTCGAAGCGTGCACGTTGGGGTTGATGCGCAGCGCAATGTGCGCCCGCTTGCCCATTTGGCCGGCAATCTCGTCAATCACTTCAATTTCGGGAATCGACTCGCAGTTGAAGCAGAAAATATTGTTTTCCAGACCGATGCGAATCTCTTCGTCGCTCTTGCCGACACCTGCAAACGCAATTTTTTCAGGTGCGATGCCAGCGGCAATGCTTTGCAGAATCTCGTTTCCGCTCACGCAGTCGGTGCCCAGCCCAGCGGCGTTCACACGGCGCAGAATCTCAAGGTTGCCGTTGGCTTTCACGGCGTAGTGCACGTGGTAGCCGTGGCGGTCGGCCAGCGATTTCACGGTCTGCAGTGTTTGGTCGAGCAGTTGCGAGTCGTACCAGTAGAACGGCGTTTTCAGCCCTTCGAATTGTTTCAAATCGAAATTCATAGACACTATTTTTCGTCGGTGAAAATGCTATGGCTCAAGCAGTTGAGCGCCTGACTCTTGTATTCCGACTTCACCAGAACCGACACGTTGAAGTTACTGCCGCCATACGAAATCATACGGATTGGAATATCGTTCAGAGCCGACAGAATGGTGCCGCCAAATCCCTTCGAATTCGAGTGCAAATCGCCTACAACACAAATGATTACGTAATCGCCTTCGGCTTCAACCGTGCCGTATTTGTGCAGTTCGTTCACAATCGGCTCAAGGTTTTTGGTGTTGTCGATGGTGACCGAAACGCCCACTTCCGACGTGGTAATCATATCGATAGATGTCTCGTAAGTCTCAAAAATTTCGAACACCTTGCGCAGGAACCCGTGCGCCATAAGCATACGGTCGCTCTTGATTTTGATGGCGGTGATGCCGTCTTTGGCAGCGATGGCGCGGATTGGCACTTTTGGCACGTCTTTCTTGATGATTGTGCCTTGTGCCGACGGTTCCATTGTGTTTTTGATGCGCACAGGAATGTTGGCCAGTTTGGCGGGCATTACGCAGGTCGGGTGCAGGATTTTCGCGCCGAAATATGCCAGTTCGGCCGCTTCGTCGAACGACAACTCGGGAATTGAGTGTGTGTGCTCAACAATGCGCGGGTCGTTGGTGTGCATACCGTCGATGTCGGTCCAGATGATGATTTCTTCGGCATTCACGGCCGCGCCGATAATCGAAGCCGAATAGTCGCTGCCGCCGCGCTGCAGGTTGTCGATGTTACCCATTGCGTTGCGGCAGATAAATCCTTGTGTGATAATCAGATAATAGTCGCCGCACTGCTTCAGTTCGCGTTGCAGATTCTCGCGGATGTAGTAGTCGTCAGGCTCGCCGCTCTTGTCGATTCGCATAAAGTTCAATGCCGAAATCAGATGCGACTGACGACCAGTCTCTTGCAAGTGGTAATTCATTAAGGCTGTGGAAATTAACTCGCCTTGTGCAAGAATTTCCTTCTCTTCGAACATTGTGAACATATCGCGGGCGAACGAACGAATATGGCTGAAGTGGCTGTTTATCAGTTCGATGCCTAACTCTTTGTATTTCTGCGTTGTAAACAGTTCGTCAACCACACTGAAATATTTCTGTTCCAGTTGGCTGATTTTCTCGTTTGCGCCGTCGAAGTTCTTCTTATACAGATAGTTGGCAATCTCAACCAAAGCGTTTGTCGTTCCCGACATTGCCGACAGCACAACAATTTTCGGTTTCCCGTCGTCAATCAGGCGGGCCACTTCTCTGATGCGTTCAGGCGAACCTACTGAAGTTCCGCCAAATTTCATTACTTGCACGATACTTTCGTTTTTAAGGTTATCAAATAAAAAAGCCGGGCGACTGTGGTCCCCAACTTTCACTCTTTCAGTCTGATAAATCGCGTCCAGCACACTGTGCGCCAACGATTTTCAGTGGTTGCAAAGATACGGCTTTTGCTATTATATAAGGTGTGCCGGCGGATTTTACGAATTTCACTTACCCTATAGAGTGCTGTTAGATTGAATGATTGATTGAATAAAGATATATCACTTTTTCAACGGCGAGAAATATCTCGTCTCATAATCCGGCAGCAATCCCGGGTGAAAAATCCTTACCAAATCGCGCAGAAACCAGTCGGGGCGGAACGGAACTTCGTCATAATAAGGCACATAATCGGTGTTGCAGCCGTAGATTTTGCGAGTGTTGAAGGGTGAGAATTGCGTGTAAAGGTCGTTTTCGGCGGCAAGCGCTGTGTAGGTGTAATCGATGGCGTGGTTGTACTTAAATAGCCAGAAATCAGCGTTGTTGGCGCGTTCAAACACTGTCTCGAAGGCCAACGGAACGGCGCCAGATTTTTGGAAATCGGCAAACAGATAATTGGCGCCGGCATCGGTGTAGAAACGGCCTGTGGTGCTGCATCCGCCGGGCACGTACCAGGCGGCACCGGTTTTCAGGTCGGTGAGCAGGGTTGGGCGGGTGGTTGTCTGCAAGGCCGAGTCGCGCAGCGAGCAATAGTTGCGCTCAACCACGCTGAAAAGGCTGTCGGCCACGTCGGCGCAACCGAAAAGCAGACCGTAGAAACGCATCCATTCGGCGCAAGCCAACGGCGAAACTTCCATATAATCAGCACATTCCACAATTGGAATGCCCATTTTCTCAATCGGGCCGTAGCCGCCATTCTCGAACGGCGACAGCAGCACGGCATCGGGGTGCATTTCGGCAACCCGCTCAATGTCGGGACTCATAGCGTTGCCCACGTCAACAATCAGCCCGTCGGCAATACGCTGACGCACAATGGGTTGCTGCAGATATTCGGCATCGCAAACGCCTGCAATCTGATTGAGCGCGCCCAAACCAACAATCAGCCCCGTGTGCACCGACGTGTAAACCAATGCGCGGCGCACCGGCGTGCGGACAAGCGTTCCTGAAGGCAGCGAGTGCGGCAGAGCCGAATCAGCGGGCACAAGCACGTAGGCGTGCAGCAGCCGCGCGGTGTCCCACGGATTGCGCAATTCAACAACAATGCAACTGTCCAATTGGCTTATTTTCAGGTTGGTAGCATATTTAAAATGCATTGGTTCGCCTTGTTCCGAAATGTTGGCGCGGTTGGCGCAAGCCTGCAAAAGACAAGCGGTGATTGCTATTAAAAGCGTGTGTTTCAGAATTTTAATCATTGTTGCTATCGCTTTGTGAGAAATTTGAACAAAATTTATAAAAAATTGAAATTCAAAATTTTGTGTTGGATTGTATTAAAGTATCTGTCCGTAAGGACATTCAAACAAAAAAGCGGATGCGCAAAGCGCACCCACTTTTCTGTAAAGCAACTATTTAACGAAAGCGGCAGAGTTCGGACTGATACCGCTTGTCTCGAATTTCGTGATGAATTTTCCAGTTTTATCAAAACGGTAGATTGTGCCGTTGGTTGCGTAGTCGGTCGTTCCGATATAGAAATCTCCGTTATCTGGGTCAATTTCAAATAGATAAACGGCCGCTGCTGACAGTTCTGGTGTCGATGTCAAATCAAACGGACTTGCATCAGAGCCTTTTTTGACAAACGATGTAACTGTTTTTGTATTAGGATAATCCGTGTAATCAGTAAATGATTTTACATAATACAGATTTATGCCGTCAGTTGCCAATTTTGCTCCTTCATCGAATTTTTTTACGGCTTTTGAAGTGGGGTTGACTTCCATTATTTCTTGTGTCCAAGTCACTGTGTCATAGTGTATAACGTACAGATTTTCGCCTACAGACAAAACAATTGTAGGGTCGAGAGCGACCGTGATTTTCTCCTTCAAAGAGAATGCAGCCAAATCGACAACCGCCAGTGTGCTGTCGTAAGCGACGTGTGAGTCGCCAGCAATCGCCGCATACAGCGAGTTGCCGTTAATGCAGATTTCCTCGGGATGCGTGCCGACTTCAACCGAACCAATTGATGTGGCAATTGTAGTCGTATCAAACTTCATAACCTTGCCACCATAAGTCGAAACGTAGATAAATCCGTCTTTTGCAGCAAGATAGCGCGGCTGACCTTCTTCGGCTGTAAATTCGTGTTTCTCAACAATTTTGCCTTTTGTGTCGAGTTTTGCAAGATAGTTCGAGCCCCAAACGCTAACATAAATGCGATTGCCATAGGCGATTAAATCCTGGCCAGTATCGCCCAGACCTTGTCCGTTTGCTGCGGCAAAAATTTTTGATTGATAAGCATTTTCGCCGTCAGGATAGTACACATCAAGTGTTGAATTGTTGCCATTCCACGAACCTTCGTTCAGGATGTAAACTCGCTTTTCGCTTTTTACTTCCGGTTTTTCGTCATCGTTGTTCTTGTCGCAAGACACAAACACTGTTGTTGCGCCTAATGCGCACAAACTCAAAATTTTAACAAACTGTTTTTTCATTTTTTAATGATTTAAAGTTAAACTATAAAGTAAAATTCACTTGCAATTGAAATTGTCGGCCCGGCATTGGGTAGTATTTTATTACACTATATTGATTATCAGTTATATTCAAGCACGACAGACTGGCAGTCAACAGGCTTCCGCCGATATTGAAACTCCGTGTTGCCGTAGCCGAAAATTCGGCGTAAGGTTCAATTTCGTTGTCGGGAATGTTATACTCCAAAAAGTAGCGCTTGCCTGATACTATGGTTGTTGCTGATAATGAGTATTTTCCGAATGTTGCAACCGCCGCCGCCTTGCCCGAATGCAAAGGTGTGTACGGAATTTGCGATTTGTAAAGTTTTGAGTTGCTGTTGGTTACATCGATGGCTTTTTGATACGAATAGTTGGCCGTCAGTTTCAACTTTACTTCCGCCACACTGAACTCGGTTCCGACAGCCAAATCGGCACCTAAAATATTGACTTCTCCGTAGTTAGCCATCTTCCAAACATACAGTGTCGGAATCGCAACTATCTTGTTTTCAACATTGTTGGCATAAAAATCGGCTGAAAAGTCGAACTTGCTGGCGCCAAAATCAAAACCCACATTCAACTCGCGCGCCTCTTCCGGCTTCAAACCTGTGGTGCCTAACGTTGTGTAATACAATTCGTTAAACGTTGGTATGCGGTAGGTCGCCTTTGCCATTGCGCGAACGGTTACCCGATTGCTGCTCCACTTCAGGCTGAACGCTGGCGTGAGCCGTTTCAAGTCGTCGGGGCGCTTGCCGAACTCCACCTTCTCGCTCGCGTGCCGCGCCACAAGTGTTGCCGTGGCCTCGAATCGTTGCAAAGCCGCGCGCACGTTCAGCGCCGACAGAAGCGTCAGGCGGCGCGGTTGCGGATTGTCTTTTATGTCGCTTTCAAGGGTGTTGTAAACCACATCGCCCGCGAGCGACACTGAAACCGGCCGCCAACTCCACAACCCGGCCATCGAGAAAAAGCCCTCGTGCTGCGTGTTCAGTTCAACGTAGCGGCCACCGGTGTACTTGACATTTGTGTCCTCGTAGCGGTTCCACGAGTAGTTGTATTTTGCTTGAAATCTGAACATTAGGTTGTTGTGCAGACGCAAACGGCAATCGTTTTGCACAAAAAAGTTTTTGTCGGCAAGGCGCTCTTTTGCCTGCTGATAATAGAAAATAATCGCCCCCGGCAAACCGCGTTCGGAGTAAAATCCGTAAGCCTTCAGGTGGTTTTGGAACCGGCCGCTGTCGGCTGTTGAAAGGTTGATTTCGGTGCGGGCGGAGCGAATGTCTGAATTTTGGCGGCGGCCGTGCTCCGTGGTGTCGACGTTGGGCAGCGAGTAGGGATAATCGCCTCGGCTGCGCATAAACTGCGCCGTGCCCGAGAGCGTTGAGTGGCGCACCTTTCGCGCGGCTTCAACCTGCGCGTCGAAGTAGCCGAACGAGCCGCCTTTGAGTTGTGCGCGCGCATCGGTCTGCCTTTCGGCGAAATTTGGCTTGCGGGTTGATATTGAGAGCATTGCCGCTTGCGCGAAGGCGCTGGCTGGTTGCAGAAGACCATCGGGCTGACCGATAGTGAGTGCGATGGTCTCGATGCTGCCGATGTCAAAACGCCCGATGTCGATATGCCCCGCCTGGCAGTCGCTCACCACCACGCCATCGTAACTCACGGCCGTGTGTGCCGCGCCCAAACCGCGCACCGACACGGTTTTCAGCCCGCCAACGCCGCCGTAATCCTTCACGTTGGTTCCGCTGAATCGCCGCACGGCATCGGCTAGATTCTGCACGCCAAGTTGCTGAATCTCAATGGCTGACATTGTCTGCATAGGCACGGCCTGACGCTTCTGCGTATGCGCCTCCACATCAACAGTCTCCACATCGCGATGGATTATGCTGTCGCTTTGCGCAAACAACGGCACAGCCCACAGCAAAGCATTCGCCATAACTGCGAAACTCACGGTTAATAACCTCATAATTAAATAAATCACCTGCCGACGGTTCCTTCCTCGAGGCCTTTCGGCGAAACGTTTTGCAGGTCTTCTGGCTCATCTCAGGCGGCTCGCCTTCCCGTCCTTGCGGACAGTGGCAGTGAGTGTTTGAACCGCCCACCACGAGATTTACAGCTGCGGGACAGCTCCGGGTTTGCACCGGATTCCCTTTTAATGCCGGATGCGGAATCGCAGGCGGCAACAAAACGGGGCAAAGATAGGGTTTTATTTAGTTGATGGAATTTCGGGATTGTGTTTTAGGGTTTTGCTTAATTACGCACACGTTTTTGCATAAAAAACGAGGGGCGACAGATTTTCGCCCCTCACGTTAATTTATTTCAATTTATGATTACTTCTCGCGGAAATAAATCTGCACCGGAACACCTTGAAGTTCAAAGTTTTCGCGCATTTTGTTCTCAAGGTAGCGGCGGTACGGGTCGCGAATGTACTGCGGCAGATTGCAGAAGAAGGCAAACTGCGGCGACGGCGTCGGCAACTGCGTTACATATTTGATTCTTATGTATTTACCCTTCACTGTCGGTGGCGGATAGTTGTCGATGGCGGCCAACATAACCTCGTTCAGTTTGGCTGTAGGGATTTTTTGGCGGCGGTTTTTGTAAACCTGCATAGCCGTCTCAACGGCCTTAAACACACGCTGTTTGGTGAGAGCCGAAATGAACAGCACCGGCACATCGTTGAACGGCGCCAGTTTGGCCTTGACGGCAGCCTCGTACTCTTCCATCGTGTTCTTTTCCTTCTCAATCAAATCCCACTTATTTATCAGAATCACAACGCCTTTGCGGTTTTTGACAATCAGACTGAAAATGTTCAAATCCTGCGATTCGAGTCCCAGCGTGGCATCGATAATCAGGAAGCAGACATCCGATTCCTCAATGGTGCGTATGGCGCGCATAACTGAATAAAACTCAAGGTTTTCCTCAACTTTGTTCTTCTTGCGCAGACCGGCCGTGTCGATAATGTTGAACTCAAAACCGAACTTGTTGTAAACGGTGTTGATTGAGTCGCGGGTGGTGCCGGCAATGTCGGTCACAATGTTGCGGTCCTGCTCGAGCAGTGCGTTGATAAACGACGATTTCCCGGCGTTCGGGCGGCCAACAACGGCAATGTTGGGCAGGTCGCGGGCCTCGTCGGCGGGTTTGTTGCGGTCGAATTTGGCCACAATGGCATCCAGCAGGTCGCCGGTGCCGGAACCGTTTATTGCCGAAATGGCGTAGATTTCGCCCAGCCCCAATGAGTAAAATTCGCCTGTAAGATATTGTCGGTCAATATTATCCACTTTGTTAACGGCCACCACAACCGGTTTGCGCGATTTGCGCAGAAGTTCGGCAACATCGTCGTCAAGGTCGGTTACGCCGCCGGTTACATCGGTCAGGAAGAGAATTACATCTGCCTCATCGACAGCCAGTTTCACCTGCTTGCGGATTTCGCCTTCGAAAATGTCGTCGCTGTTTGTGACGTACCCGCCCGTGTCGATAACCGAAAACTCAAGTCCGCCCCACTCGCACTTGCCGTAGTGGCGGTCGCGGGTGACGCCTGCGGTGGCATCGGTTATAGCCTGACGGCTCTCGACCATCCGGTTGAAAAGTGTTGATTTGCCGACATTTGGACGGCCGACGATTGCAACAATGTTCGCCATTTTTTATTTCGTTTTAAGTTTTATCTATTAAGTTTCTTTTTGGACTTCAGACAACGGACAACAGACCACAGATTGCTTTGAGCAGCCTTTTGTTGTTAATTGTTAATTATTCATTGTTAATTGTTTACGTTTTTAATCTTGCTCGTATCCAAAGAACCGCAGGTTTTGGTCCTTGTCGCGCCAGTCTTTCTGCACCTTCACCAGCAATTCAAGAAAAACTTTGGTGCCGACAAACTGCTCAATGTCCTTACGCGCCTCAGTTCCAACCTTTTTCAGCGCCGCGCCTTGGTGACCGATAATAATGCCCTTGTGCTGCTCGCGCGATACGTAAATTATTGCTCTAATGCGTGTAAGTTCTTGGCCTTCTTTGAATTCGTCAACCAACACCTCGCACGAGTACGGAATTTCCTTTTTGTAGTTCAGGAAGATTTTCTCGCGGATAATCTCTTGAACGAAAAAGCGTTGCGTGCGGTCGGTGAGTTCGTCCTTGTCGAAGTAGGGCGGATTTTCGGGCAGCAGTTCCTTAATCTTCTCGAAAACCTCGGCCGTGTTGAATTTGTGCAGCGCCGAAACGGGATAAATGTAGGCGTTGGGCAGCACCTCGCGCCACATTTGAATCTTTGCCTCGAGTTCGGCTTGGTTGCTTAAGTCTATCTTGTTGATAAGCAGGATAATCGGAATATTTTTCTTGCGAACTTTCTCAAGATACTCGCCGTTCTTGTCGAACGTCTCAACCATATCTGTCACATACACAATAATATCGGCATCGACCAGCGCTGTGTCGACAAACTTCAGCATTGCTTCCTGCAACTTGTAGTGCGGCTTCAGAATGCCCGGCGTGTCAGAGTAAACCATCTGAAAATCATCGCCATTGACAATGCCCATTATGCGGTGGCGCGTGGTCTGCGCCTTGTTGGTGATAATGGACAGCCGCTCGCCCACAAAGGCGTTCATCAGCGTCGATTTGCCGACATTCGGGTTGCCGATAATATTTACAAAACCTGCTTTATGTGCCATCGCTTGAAAATTTGCGACAAAGATAGTTGAATTTCAGTTAGGATTTATGTGTATGGTTTATCCGTCAGGTTTTGTGGAATGAGGCGCCGCAAGCAAAAAAAAAGCCGCAAGCAAGTGTATCCTTGCGTTGCGGCGTTTATGCCAAGTGGGAAATACTATTCGTAGAAAATCTCCCAAACAATTGTCTCACTTTCTTCGTCATCATCGATAGTGAAAATTATTTTTGTCAAATAATCGCCATCGTACACATAGGTATATTTGCCGACATAACTTACGGTTGCTCCATTATTAGTGTTGGATATTGTTTTAGAAGCCGGCAGTTTGTCGAATTTTGTTCCCATAAGGCCAAACATCGGTTGGTCTTCTAGAATCAGAAACCAAAGGTCAACATTCAGATTGTTTTTAGTTGTGTTGTATGTGTATTCCTCTTTGTAGCTGACAGCACCTTCTTCTTCCAAACTGATTGATGACAGAGTGCCATTTTGTACGTTAAAAATGGTTTTATCTTCATCGTAGATGAATGAGGAAATGTATCCATCAGCTGAATAGTTGCAAGTTATTATACCTTCCTCATCTTCTATCGATGTGATTCTACCATTTTCCAGTTTGTAATATGTATAGTAAATAGCTTCACCACTATATTGCGAAACATACGTCGCTGTCTCTGTGATCTGATTATCTGTATACTGATATGTAAAGGTTCTTTTTCCGCCGTTGTTTTCTCCATAAGTAAGTTTGCTATCAGAATCAAAGTAGCAGGTGTATGTAAAATCACCATTTGTTCCTACAATTTTAGTTACTTTTTTCGACAGTGTTTGTCCGTCGTCCTCATTGTCTTTGCAACTTACAAATGTTAATGTCACTAATACTGTGGCTAATAAGCCGAATTTCAGAAAGTTTTTCATTTTTTATGATGTTTTTGTTTAATAATATGCAAAAATAGGAAATCCGATTGGCCTATTTTATTTTGCTTCGTAAAAAGAAAGGCGGAATCACTTCCGCCTTTTTCTTTATATGCAAACTTATGATTAAGCGTACATTGCAACAATTGCTTCGTAAAGCTCCTGCTGACCTGAAGTCTGTTTCGGCTCGTTAACTTTCTTGCCGTACTCGTAAGCCTCTTCAAGAGTCATCTTGCCTTCCTCAAACTTCTTGCCTTCGCCCTTGTCGAACGATGCGTAGCGAGCAGCCAGCATCTTCTTGTACGGGCTCTCCTCGAGCAGTTTGGCTGCGTTCTCAAGAGCGCGGGCCATTGCGTCCATACCGCTGATATGTGCCAAGAAGATATCCTCAAGGTCAGTTGAGTTGCGGCGAGTTTTTGCGTCGAAGTTGGTACCACCTGTGCCAAGGCCACCGTTGCGGATAATCTGCATCCAAGCCTGAACCAATTCGTATTGGTCGATTGGGAACTGGTCAGTATCCCAGCCGTTCTGCATATCACCACGGTTAGCGTCGATTGAGCCGAGCATACCGGCGTCAACAGCGCAAGCCAGCTCGTGCTCGAAGGTGTGACCAGCCAAAGTAGCGTGGTTAACCTCGATGTTAACTTTGAAGTCCTTGTCAAGACCGTGAGCCTTCAGGAAGCCGATAACAGTCTCAGTGTCAACATCGTATTGATGTTTCGACGGCTCCATTGGTTTCGGCTCGATAAGGAATGTGCCCTTGAAGCCTTTTTTGCGAGCGTAGTCGCGAGCCATAGTCAACATAGTTGCCATATGCTCTTTCTCACGTTTCTGGTCGGTGTTCAGAAGGCTCATATAACCCTCGCGGCCGCCCCAGAACACGTAGTTCTCTGCGCCAAGTTCGATACCTGCGTCGATAGCGTTCTTAATCTGAACGATAGCGCGTGCAACAACGTCGAAATCCGGGTTTGTAGAAGCACCGTTCATATAGCGTTTGTTGCCGAATACGTTAGCAGTCGACCACAGAAGTTTCTTGCCAGTCTTTGCCATTTTCTCTTTCAGATAAGCAACAATGGCTTTCAGGTTAGCCTCATACTCCTCAACCGAAGCGCCTTCCGAAACAAGGTCAACATCGTGGAAGCAGAAGTAAGGAATGCCAAGTTTCTCCATAATCTCGAAACCAGCGTCAGCCTTTTGTTTAGCGATGGTAACAGCGTCAGCGCCCTTGTTCCAGGGGAACGATTTGGTGCCGCCACCGAACTGGTCGCTACCGTCGGCGCACAAAGTGTGCCACCAAGCCATTGCAAAACGCAGCCAATCCTTCATCGGCTTGCCCATAATCACTTTCTCGGCATCATAATAGTGGAATGCCATAGGGTTTTTCGAATCTTTACCTTCGAATTTGATTTTTCCAATTTGTGGAAAATACTCTTGTGCCATTTTTTTTAAATTTTAGTAGTTATTAAAAATCAATTATTTAACACGAATTTCTTTTTTATTTGCTCATCGATTTCTCGAGACGGTATTTCCATTTCGCGTAAGCGTCGGCATACTCTTGGCGGGCCGATTTGTTCGGCTCGATAACTGCCAGTTTCTCAAGCGAAGCGAATGCCTCGGTGTTGTTCTTGTAGATACCTGCGCCCATACCTGCGCCTTTTGCTGCGCCAACCGAGCCGTCGGTGTCGTAAAGCTCAATGGTTGCGCCAGTTACGCCAGCCAGAGTGTCGCGGAAAATCGGGCTCAGGAACATATTGGCGTGTCCGGCGTGAATCTTGTTCACCTTCATACCCATCGACTCCATAATGTCGATACCATATTTAAATGAGAAGACAATGCCCTCTTGTGCGGCGCGCACAATGTGGTGCTTTGAGTGAACATTGAAGTTCAGACCGCGGATTGAGCAGTTGATTTCGCGGTTGCCCAGCATACGCTCGGCACCATTGCCGAAAGGCAGAACGCTCAAGCCGGCGCTGCCGATTGGGGCTTTGGCGGCCAGGTCGTTCATCTCGTTGTACGAAATTCCGTCGGGGGCAATGTTGCGCTTAACCCACGAGTTCAGGATTCCGGTGCCGTTCACGCAGAGCAGAACGCCAATGCGTGTCTGGTCGGTGGTGTGGTTGACGTGCGCAAACGAGTTGACGCGCGACTGCGGGTCGTAGTTGGCCTCGCCGTTCACACCGTAAACAACACCCGAAGTGCCGGCAGTTGCGGCAATCTCGCCTGGATTCAAAACATTGAGCGACAATGCGTTGTTCGGTTGGTCGCCACCGCGGTATGTTACCGGTGTGCCTTCCTTCAGTCCGAGTTCGGCTGCGGCTTTTGCCGACAAGTGGCCTTGGTCGCTGAATGTTGGCTTGATTTCAGGAATGAACGATTGGTCGATTCCGTAGTAATCGAGCAGGAAGGTTGCCAGTTTGTTCTCTTTGAAGTCCCACATCATACCTTCAGAAAGGCCTGATACTGTGGTGCAAATCTCATCGGTCATCTTCATAGCGATATAGTCGCCCGGAAGCATAATCTTGTAGATTTTCTCGTATGTGGCGGGTTCGTTCTCCTTCACCCAGGCCAGTTTCGAAGCGGTGAAGTTGCCCGGCGAGTTGAGCAGGTGGCTCAAGCATTTTTCGGCTCCCAGAGTCTTGAAAGCCTTGTCGCCGTAAGGCACAGCGCGCGAGTCGCACCAAATGATTGACGGGCGCAGAACGTTTTTGTGCTTGTCGACGCAAACCAGACCGTGCATCTGGTAAGAGATACCAATGGCCTTAACCTCTGCGGGGTTGGCGCCGCTCTCTTTCATAATTGTCTGAACCGACAGTTTCAGGTTTTCCCACCAACTTTCGGGGTCCTGTTCGGCCCAACCTGGGTTGACGGCTATAATTTTTGCTTCGGTTTTGGGGAAGAAGGTGGTGGCAACGCATTTTCCTGTCTCAACATTGACAAGACTTGCCTTCACCGACGAACTTCCTACATCTACTCCTAACGTGTACATATTTTAAATTTTTAAATTTTTTCAAAGTCCTATCAGACTAACAATTAGAGTGTTCGCACAATTAGCCCAATACACAACTTTTGCGCCAAATTTAAGAATAAAGTTGTACGTTCTGCTTTCGCGAGATAAAATTTTACTTGGGCATATTTCTATGCAGTCCGATTCGGTTCATAATCATTTCCAGTGAGATTTTCAAATGTCCCGATTCTATGTAAAAAGAGAAGCCCCAGACATTATCCGGGGCTTCTTACTGTCTTGTATTTTGAATATTATTTTATCAGTATCCAAAGATTTGGATTTTCGAGAGTCATGTTGCGCCATTCAGCAATGGCTTCAGCGCGAGTGTCGAATGCCTTGATGCTCACGTAGTGGTAACCAGTATTGCGGGTCAAAATCACGGCTTCGTATCCGCGGCTGCGCATATCCTCTTGGAAACGCAAGGCGTTAGATTCAACTTGGAAGCTACCCGCAATCAAGTGATAGTGTTTTGAGCTGGGATCAACGGGTTCCTCAACAATAACCGGTTCCGGCTCAGCAACCTCAAGCGTGTCGACAGCTGTGGTGTCAACGGCAGGAGTGGTGTCGATAACTTCAACCGGGGCTGGTGCCTCTTTGGCCGGCATAAAGCGTCCGAACCAATTAAAATCGATGGCTAACCATATTAGGACACCAACAATAACTAGTGCTGCAACAATAATTAAGACGGTAGTAAGCGTCTTGTCTTTAGTTTTAATTTCCATAGTATTATTAATATAACTGTTATTTATATGTGTATTGCTTTTAGGTGTTGAGGCTGGTTGCTGTGGCTTGGCTGCAGCGGCAGGCTGCGGCTTTGGCTCAGTGACGGGAGCTTTAGGTGCTTCGGCTTTCGGCTCGGCAGGAGCCGAGGCGGGTTTTACGTCTTCGACTTTCGGCTCAGCCTTTGGTTTTGCAGATGCTTTAGGCTTGCCTTTGCTTTTGGCAGTCTCGTCTTGTTCAAAGTTGATGTTATTCTGGCTGTCTTTCGACAGATAGCCGACGCCTTCAACTGCAAAGCTTTCACCAGCCTTGAATGCAGCCTCTATCTCAGCTATGTATGCCTTGATAGACTCTTTGCCTTTGGTAGCATCAACTTTTTCGGTTGTGATTATTCGATTTAGAAGAACACTGTCGTTGAACTTCAAAAAATCGTTGAATGAAATGACCTTGCCGTTAGGCGTGTCTTGAATCATAAACGCACCAAAATCAGGAATGATTATCCGTGAATTGGTAGGTATTAGTTCCTTGATGTATTTGCTTAACATATTATTGGTCTTTTGATAGTGTAAAAGTACAATAAAAAAAATACGTTCGACAAGTAATATTCACATTGGCTGCAACTTGATAATTGGTTTATATATAGATATTTAATAATGGGAGGGTTTTTGCTCTCATTAAAACCGAACTGACTGCAATCCAACATTTTCGGCATTTTTTTGTATATTTTGATCATTCGACGCAAAATTTTGTCAGACGCGACGTATCTTAGCGAACATAAATTTTGCGACTTATGGGGTTGCTGTTCATAACGTTCGGTTTTGCCGATTTAATTGACATTCTGCTTGTGGCTGTCATCCTGTATCAGCTTTATAAATTGGTACGTGGGACGGTAGCTATGAACATTTTTGTTGGTTTGATGCTGCTCTATTTGGTCTGGTTGGTGGTGAAATTTTTGAATTTGAGTTTGTTATCCACTATCCTCGATTCATTTATCAGTGTTGGTGTAATTGCTGTCATCATTCTTTTCCAACAGGAAATCCGCAAGTTTCTTCTTCTTTTGGGTAACACTGATTTTGTAAAGAGACGTTTCGCAATGGCCCGATATTTCGACAAGGCTGATAGTGTTGCAACATCGGCCAACACGCTGCATGAGATATGCCGTGCCTGCCGCAACATGTCGTTGACCAAGACGGGCGCACTCATTGTGCTGGCCGGCAATTCGGAACTGGCCTCATATGTGCAGAGCGGTGATATGCTGAACGCCGATGTGTCGCACCGGTTGATTGAGAGTATCTTCTTTAAAAACAGTCCGATGCACGATGGAGCTATGATTATTGTCGGCAATCAAATTAGGGCTGCACGTTGTGTGTTGCCTATTGATGATGATTTGGTGTTGCCTCCACACCTTGGCTTGCGCCATCGCGCCGCTTTGAGCATGTCGAACGAGACGGAGGTTGCTATTATCGTTGTGTCAGAGGAGACCGGTTCAATGTCGTTTGTCCGCGCAGGCGAAATAAAATATGATATTGCCGGAGAGACACTGCTCTCGCTACTTCATAATTATACATCGGGCCAATGGCAGGTTAATGGCGAATCTGACATGGCATAGATCCTATCGGACCACGCAATTTGACAGAAACAAAGCTAGTCATAGCTTATTTTTGCTTGTTTATTACACAGATACGAGAAATTGCAGTGTGAGCATTGGTCCTCATCGGTGGTTTGCTCAAAGGGCGTTTCGGCATCGAAAATGGCGGTCAGAGTCTGCTGCATAAAGTCGCGCACGCGGTCGGCCACGCGCATATAGTTGCCATCGGCAAAGGCATCGGTAACTTTGTTTTTGCCTTTGCCGCTGCCCTTACTGCGGACTTTGAACGACTCGCCGCTGCCCAACTTGGTGGTTTTGAACAGATAGGGCGCCAAAACATCGTGCTTCGGATTGTCGTGGTCGAACATCATACAATAGATGAGCGTTTGCAGTATTCCTTTGTATTTGTTGATGTTAGCCGGTTCGAATACATCCTCAAGCAAATCACACTCGACCTCGTTCGAACCTGTTTTATAATCGATTACACGCGTTTCACCATTGGTGTGGTCGATGCGGTCGATGAAGCCGCCAAACTTGATTTTCAGCTGTTTGCCGCCAATCTCCACCGGAAGCAGAATATTGTGCTCTTTTTCAAGCTCGATAAACTCGATGGGCGATTTGTCGGCGGTATCGGCATCGTAGTTGGTTTGCAGCTTGACATATTCGCATATTACATTGTAAACCATACGGTTATTGCCGTTCAGCTCCTTGATTAACTGACACTCGCCCGACTCAATTTTGGCTCGTTTGGCGGTTGCTTTCGGAAACATTTCCTCAATAAAGGCCTTGTCGATTTTCGACATCTTGAACTCGTCTGTCAGAGCGCGGATGTCGTCTCCGGTCACACTCTTCCCCACAAAATCCTTGTAAATCTCGCAGATAGCGCTATGGAAAATATTGCCAAACTGGCGAGCGTCGATGTTCTCGTCGATGTCGTCATCACTGTCGAGCCCCAGAACCTTGCTGAAATAGAACATCATCGGGCACTTCTGATAAGTCACTATCGCACTGGCCGACAAGCGTTTAACATCATCAAGCGGACGGCCGTCGGCAACATATGCGCTGAGCTGGCGCATTGTGTTTTCATTTTTCACGATTGTGAGCGGTGTTGCGGCGTCGAAACTGATGTCGGAACGCAGAACCTGCTGATTCACAGTGCCACCGCCATATACCAACTGCATAATGTAGCGGCTCGGCTCGCCGCGTTTGCCATCGGTGTTGCCTACAAAATAAGTGAGCGTGACATTTTTCGCACGCTGCAGCAATCGGTAGAAATAGTAGGCGTACATTGCCTCGCGGTCCTCGTGAGTTGGCAAGCCGAAACCGCGCCGCAGACTGAACGGAATGAACGTCGGCGATGAGCCATCGACCGGCAAAACGCCATCGTTCACATTGAGAATGATGAGGTTACGGAAATCGAGGTTTCGCGTTTCAAGGAAGCCCATAACCTGAAGGCCTTTGATTGGCTCGCCGTTGAATGGCACGCTCAGGCTTGCAACGTACTTACGCAGAAGCTGATAATATGTCGGCATTTCAATTTCGAGCTGCTCGCTGGCAAGTTCGGTGTCGAGCTGCTGAATTTGCAGGATAAGCCTATAGACCAATTCTTGCTGAATATTCCACTGATTTTCAACATCTTCGGGCAGTTGTCCCCAGATGCTCATCAAATGTTTCAAGATGCCCAAAACGTAGGCCGAGAAATCGTGCGGCGTGCCGATGGGCGTGAAGATTGTCCGGGCGAAATCATCCAACTCAAAATCCTCTGTCGGCACCTGGAAGATGGCCTCGCTCTTGATGCGTCCGGCCATTTCGACGGCAAAATCGGGGCTTGCCGAAATGAAAAACGGATGCTGCAGAAGCGTTACCACATTTTTATAATAAAATGTTGTGTCACTGTCGGTTGTGTGTTTGTTCGACTGTAATTGAATCAGTTGCTCAACCCACTGCCCGGCCACCGAATTTTTCAGTTTGTAGCCCATTGTCACGTTCATATCGGCAACGTATGGCGACACGTGCTCAATGGCGTTCATAAGCATATTCTCATCGGCCAGGACAAGCGCGGTGTCCGATATTTCATCGTCGGGCGTTTGGGCAAGCCGCTCGGCCACCACCGACATCTGCCCACTCACGGTGGGCGATGCCACCACGGTTATCTGCTTGTCTGAATTGTCGAAGTTGTGACTGGTTTTAAAATCGTCGGGCTCGGCAAACTCAACAACAAACCGGCGCAGAAAACGGCCGGCCTCGTTCATCGGGTCGTCGATGTACGACTGGTCGAAATCCCAGAAGAACAGCGCTTTATCTTGCGCCTTGAGCACGCTGAACACGCGTTCCTCACTGCGGGTAACGGCGTTGAAACCGACAAAAAAGACCTTTTCAAATGGCAGTTCAAAGTCGGTCGAGCCGATGATGTCGGCAGCCCTGCGATAGACTTGCCCGTCGTAGGCCAAACCACTATCGTTCAGGCGTTTGCCAAGCTGCTCGTACATCGGTAGCAGTTTTTGCCAGATGTCGAGAAAGCGTTTTTTCATTTCGGACTCACCGCTGTACACAACGTTGAAAAACTCTTTAATGGCATCCAATTGCGCCTCGGTCAGATAATCGATGTTGCTATCCAGCTGCTTAATTTCCTGAATGTTCCGCAGCAGTGCGTTGGCATCGACAAGATATTTGTCGATGTCGTTGAAATCGGCCAAAATGACCTGCGCCCACGGAAAGAACTTGTCAAAGCCAGTATCTGTCTTCCCTAATTCTCTGTAAATCTGATACAAAGTGGCATATTGTGCTATTTGTGAGGCCACCTTCAAGTTTCCAATCTTGTGGATAAACTCATCGATAGTTAACATCTTTGGCAACCATATCACCTTGCTGTTTAGCCGTTTAAGCTCGTCGCAAAAATAAACTGACGAACGTTGGTTTGGGAAAACAATGCAGCATTCTCGCAAATCGGCCTCATACTTATTAATAATGTAGGCGGCAACATCGTGAAGGAATTTGGACATGGCTTGTTCTATTTAATTATATGTATTTCAACTTATTATAACATCAAAGCATGAATTGATTGCTCGCTAACGTTCATGTTCTACAAATGTAATCGGCCTTTTTGCAAAAAAAATGTCTACAATGATGTTTAGAACGAAAAATCGATAATTGGCTTTTATAAATTGATAAAGATCCTCTGTTGTCGTTGATAATTAGACAATTACAATTGTCGGTATTCATTTCAACTTTGCAACTTGGTTGCATCGGCTGTACCATATCTTTGTCATTAGAAAATTGATAACATATTAAATATTAGAATTATGGAAGAGAATGTTTTTGAAACCGAAAAATTGAATTGCGGTATGGGGCATCACCATCACGAAAGTGAGGGACATGAGCACCATCATGAGGGCGGCGAGCACCACCATCATCACGAACATGGTGAACATCATCATCACGAACACGGAGAGCACCATCACCACCACCACCATCACAGCCATGAACTGACATCGCTCAACAAGGCGTTTGTGGCGGGCATTATGCTGAATGTGTTGTTTGTGGTGGCCGAAGCTGTTGCCGGCTGGGTTAGCAACTCAATGGGTCTGCTGGCCGACGCGGGGCACAACCTGAGCGATGTGGCGAGTCTGCTGCTGGCGCTCATCGCCTTCCGGATGGCCAAGCGCAAGGCATCGCACCACTACACCTACGGCTACAAGAAAAGCACCGTGCTGGTGTCGCTGCTCAATGCGATAATTCTGATTGTGGCGGTGGTATTCATTGTGTATGAGAGTGTTGAGAAACTGCTCAACCCCGAACCTGTGGGCGGCAAAGTGATAATCATCACGGCAGCCATCGGTGTGGTTATCAATGGCTTGACGGCCTATCTGTTCATCGATAAGAAAGACAGCGACCTGAACGTGAAAGGCGCCTACCTGCATATGGCCGCCGATGCGCTGGTATCAATCGGCGTGGTGGTTTCGGGTGTGGTGATTCTGTTCACGGGCTGGTATTTCATCGATGCCATCATTGGGCTGGCGGTTGCTGTCATCATCATCATCTCGACCTGGGATTTGCTGAAAGACAGTCTGCGCCTGGCTTTGGACGGTGTTCCGTCGTCAATCGACACCGATGTGCTGATGCACGAAATCGGCGAAGTTGAAGGCGTTGAAGAAATCCACCACCTGCACGTGTGGGCCATCAGCACCACCGAAAACGCGGCCACGGCTCACGTGGTGGTTGGCAATCTGGCTGATATGCAGCGCATTAAAACCGACATAAAGCACACGATGGCGGGGCTGGGTATCGGCCACACCACGCTCGAGTTTGAAGAGCACGGCTGCGTCTGTGGCGAGCACGATCACTTATGATGAGTTATAAGATTCGAAGGATAAACAAAGGCTCGCATCCGATGTTTGGGATGCAGGCCTTTTGCGTATTATGCATAAGACAAAGTTCAAACCGCATATTTGCCACACATGTCGTATGTTTTTATTTCGGCTGATATCAATATTAGTGTAAACGTTCATATTAAATTATGACTACAAGCATCAAAGTTGTTAAAACCTATTGACGCAAAATATCGTTAAACGACACATAAAGAAAGGTTAGATAGTTTTTTTCATAAGGTTTGAGTTAGTTAATTGAGAAAGTCTTCGGTCGCCCGGCCGAAGATTTTTTTTGCCCTATGCTATGCGCACAAATGCTTTTTTTGCAAAAAATATGCTAATTATTGCTGTTGCGGCTTGTTTTCTTGAACATTTTTCTACATTTGACTGATTAAATTTTTTTTTGAGATGGACGATTTTGAGAAGAAAGACAACGACGCTGTGTATTCGAGCGTCGTAAAAGCAGGTCGACGCACCTATTTTTTCGATGTGAAGGCTACTCGCCAAAACGAGTATTACGTTACAATAACCGAAAGCAAGAAAATTTTTGAGGATAACGGCAACGCACATTTCGAAAAGCACAAGATTTTTCTTTACAAGGAAGATTTTGAAAAATTTGCCGACGGATTAAGTGAGGTGTTGCAGTATGTGAAGGCCAATAACAGTGATTCCAAACCGCAAACCGACAATCGGTTTACCGATGTTGATTTTGATGATTTAGACAAGTAACAATATTGGCTAAAATCGGGAACTCATCAAGTGCGGCCGAGCGTTGTATCAGCCGCATTTTTTGTTTGTAGTAGTATTACCGCGGTTTAGAATGGCAGATCGTCAGTATCAGGTTCGCCCAAATCGTCAATATCTTCCATCTCAATTTCGTCCTTAGAACCGATATCTTTGCTTCGTCCTTCAACAAAATCGTCTATCTCTTCGAATGTGAGCGTTTTAACGTTGGTTATCAGGAAATCGGTTTTTAGGAAATTGCCATACATATTGCACTCGTCAACGGCATCGAGCAAGGTTTGATGGCAAGGTATATCAAGAGGTATCAGCACCGTCATGGCGGCGTATTTGCCTTGGAATTCAATGTTTTCGATTTCGGATCGGTTGTTTTTGAGAGCGGTTTCGAATTCTGATTGTATGACATGCTGCTGGTAGGGGGCAAACTCATCGAGATTGTTGCCTACCAACGCCACAAAATAGCGAAGCAGGTTGCCCCGACCGCCCAATCCGGTGGAAACAAACACCTGACGCTCGTTGAGCAGGTTGCCTTCAATCAGCATCTTGCTTTCCTGCTGGGCCATTAGAGCCCACTGGTGCAGCCGGTTCGACTTGTCTTTTGAGTACTCTTCAAGAATGCGGTAGGCGCGCGGGTCATCGATAGATGCGAGCAGAATCATGCGGTCGCGCAGCTGTTCGTCGTCGAGCTCGGGGGCTGCCAAATCTTCAACATCTTCGAGCCGAACGCTACTGTCGCGCCGTATTCTCTTCGAGCGTTTGAAATATTCCATCTGCAGTTTGATGTCGATGGGTTCATCGATGACATTAAAACTGTTGCTGCTCGAAGCCAGATTCGATAGTTCCTTAAATATGTTAAACAAGTCGCTGTTCATCTGTCGATTTTTAGCATACAAATTTGCATAAAAAATAGTAATCGCCCACAGCGCTTTATTTATTTTTGGCGGTATCCGCACACCAAATAATATATGCTCGTCATTTTTAATGTGTTCGTCGTGTGGCAACCGTGGTCAAAAAATGTATTTTTGATGAAAATTTTACGCTGATGATACCTGTTGAGGTTAGAATGTCGAAGCACTACAAGGTGAGTGCGCTGATATTATACGTTTTAGCCGTTGTTGCTATCACCGCCATGCTACCCAAGCAGCGACAATTCAAATATGAACTGCAGAAGGGCAAGGCATGGCTTTACGAGGATTTGTATGCACCATTCGATTTTGTGGTGCTCAAAACCAACGCCGAGCTCAAGGAGGAACGCGGGAATATATACAAGAGTGCAAAACCGTATTTCACTGTTATTTCATCGGTATATCCTGAGCAGAAAATCAAGTTTGAGCAGGATTTCGACCGCCGGTTTGCGTTATCGATGGACATTGTGCGCAACAAGTACCCCGATTACCAATTCGATGCCGACACCATCAAGGCCCGACTTCATCAGTTTGCGCTGACAGAGTTGGAATTTGTTTATTCAAAGGGAATTACAAACTACACCGAAGTGCTTGAGAAAGACAGCGGCCAAGGCACTGTGGTTTTGGTTGAGAACAAAATGTCGCGTACAGTACCGTCGGCTGAAGTATTCACCGTGCATTCGGCGCAGCAGTATGTTGCTGAACAAGTTGCGGTCAGATTCAGCAATAATCAGGTGCTGCTCACCGCCTTCGACTACCTGAACATCTACGACTTTATAAAACCCAACATTGAATATGATAAAACGCTGACAACCAAGGCTAGGCAGACACTCGAGGAGCAACTGTCGGAATCGCGCGGAATGGTTCAGGCTGGAACGCTCATCATTGCGCACAACGAACTGATGAATGACCAGAACCTACGGGTTTTGCGGTCGTTGCGGCGCGAGTTTCAAAGCACTGGCGTCACCTCATCGCCCATCTCGTGGACTCTTTTCGGGCAGACCTTGCTGGTGGCAATTCTGATGGCACTTTTGTTTGCTTTTGTGATGCTGAACTATCCGCGCATTCTCACGCGTTTCCTTCACTTGCTTTTTGTGGTGGGGCTTGTGGTTGTGATGATTGGAATGATGTGCGTGTCGATGCGTTTGCAACTAGGCCACGCTTACTTGCTGCCGTTCGCCATTCTGCCGCTCATCTTGCGCACATTCTACGACGGTCATCTGGCCATCATCGCGCACACGCTGACGGTGATTTTGTGCGGTCTGTTCATCTCGAGCGGTTTTGAATTTATTATGCTTCAGACTGTTGCGGGAATGGTTGCCATCTTCTGCCTGTCGCGAATTGCCAAACGCCGCCAACTGTTTTCTGCTGTGCTGCTGGTAACTGCTTCGTACATAATAACATATACGGCCATATCGCTTCTTCAGGAAGGACAGTTCTCTAATATCGGGCTGCGGCCATACATGTGGTTTATAATCAATGGTTTATTTCTGTTTGTGACTTATCCGCTGATTTTCCTGTTCGAGCGGGTATTCGGGCTTGTGTCGGACGTGACGCTGCTTGAGTTGGCCGACACCAACCATCCGCTGCTGCGTGAACTGGCTGAGAAGGCGCCTGGCACGTTCCAACACGTAATGCAGGTGGCCAATCTGGCCGAAGACGCCATCCGCAACATTGGCGGCAACCCGCTAATGGCTCGCGTTGGGGCGCTCTACCACGACGTGGGAAAAACTGGCGCACCACAATTTTTTGTTGAGAATCAGGTGGGTGCCAATCCGCATAACACACTCTCGAACGAAGAGAGCGCCGCAATCATCATCGAGCATGTGAAAAAGGGCGAAGAACTGGCAAAAGCCTACAAACTTCCGCCGCGCATCATCGATTTCATCGCCACCCACCACGGAACCGACGTTGTTCGCTATTTCTATAATAATGAGGTGAGCCAGCATGGCGCCGATAATGTGGACGCCGCAAAATACACCTATCCCGGGCCGTCGCCATTCTCGAAAGAGACGGCTGTGGTTATGCTTGCCGACTCGGTTGAGGCCGCTTCGCGCACGCTGAAGGACTACTCGCCCGAAGTTGTGGGTCCGCTTGTTGACGAGATTGTTGACGACAAGATTGCGCACGGCCAAATGAACCACGCCGACCTGACCTTCCGCGACATCGACACCATAAAAAGCATCTTCAAACAGAAACTGCAGAACATCTACCATACACGGATTGAGTATCCGAAGGCCAAAAAGTAGTTTGCAGTCATATTGACCAAATATAAAGCGCTGAAAACAATTGATTTTCAGCGCTATTTTTATTTGAATCCATCTCGTTTTTTTCGCCGCGTCAATCTCGCATACCTAATATATGGTATATGGTTTACCAACGTATGGTATGCAAAATGACATATCAAAGCGATTACGCGGTTTTGAATGTTGCCGCACCTTTGCATCGTAAAAACAAACGAGGGAAAAAGCAATGAGGACAATTGAAAAACGAATGCGAATGTGTTGCTGTTGCAACGAGTGAGATTGGAAGTGCGGACCGTGGCGCCGCAGAAACGAAGGCCACAACAATCTTTAATAAATACAATATCAATACTTTAAAAACGAAATACAATGAAAAAGATAATATATACAATAGCAATAGTTTTAGGATTTCAGGCATCGGTTTCGGCTCAAAGCCAACAAGTTACGGTGCACGTGCCAAATTCGGTTAAACCGCTTGTTGAGAAGTGGGCCGACGAATACAGCAAGACCAACGCGGGCGTTGAGTTTGTGTTTAAGGCTGGCAAGGCGCAGGCGGGTGAGAAGAACAGCCTTTCGGTTGTGAGCAACGCCGCCGACGGTGTGAACTTCGCACGCTACGCAGTGCTGCCCGTAACGGCCAAAGAATCGGAAGCGGCGGGGCTGATTGGTCGCCGCCTGAACGCCAAACGGATTAAGGCGCTCTTCTTTGTTGAAGACCTGTTTGAGGACGACGAGCCGACTGCCACCGAGCAGAAAATCCACATCTACACCGCAACTGGCCAACAGTCGGTGTCGCGGTTCTATGCCGAGCACTTCGACGAGGCGGCTGCCGACTATCGCGGAAAGAAGATTTCGGGCGACGACTCTTACCTGACAGTGGCCGTGAGCCGTGACCCGTGGGGCGTCACAATCAACTCATTGTCAAATATTTTCGACCTTGAGAGCCGCCAACTGAAGAAGGACATCGCTCTGCTGCCGCTCGACCTTGACAAACAGGGCGAGCAGGTGCTGGCCGACGGCCAACTCGACGACATTCTGACTCTGCTCGAGCACGCACGCTACAGCGAGATTCCTGTGGGCAACGCGGCTTTCGCCTACGACCACTCGAACGCGCTGCTCAACGATTTTGTGCAGTGGACACTGACCAACGGCGCGCAGTATCTACACCAATACGGCCTGCTGAAATTGCCATCGAAAGACCTGGCACAGGAATAGTCTGATTACCAACATCATAAAAGTTTTTGAACACAGGGGCGGACCGCTCGGTCCGCAACCCTTTCACTCGGACTTTGTCTATGAAAAAGATATTACTCATAATTATAATTGCTTTTGTGTCAGCAAGTTCGGCGTCGGCGCAGACCACCACTATAACTGGCCGCGTGACCGACGCACGGACGGGCGACCCGCTCATCGGGTCAACCATTGTGCCGACAACGGGCAACGAACGGGGCACTATTACGGATCTTGACGGCTATTTTACATTAAAAACAAAAGTGCAGTTGCCACTAACGCTTTCTATTCAGTTTGTGGGCTACCGCTCGCAGGAAATCGACGTGTACGAGGCATCGGAACCTATTGAAATTCAACTGACAGAGAACCTGAACAAGTTGAGCGAGGTGGTTGTGGTGGGCTACGGCACGCAGAAACGCACGCAACTGACGGGCAGCGTGGCCACGGTCAAGGCCGAAGCCATCAGCCGCACGGCGGCGCCATCGGTTGACAAGGCCTTGAGCGGAAAGGTGGCGGGACTGGCCGTTACGGCAAGCAGCGGACAGCCTGGCGCCGACAGCCACATCCGCATCCGCGGCGGCAACTCGGTGAATGCGAGCAACGAGCCGCTCTACGTGATTGACGGCTTCATCTATTTCAAGGACGCGGCCAACGCGGGCACGGGCCTGGGCTCGATTGAGGGCAGTCTGAATCCGCTCTCGACGGTGAACCCCGACGACATTGAGTCGGTTGAGGTGCTGAAAGACGTCTCTGCGACAGCCATTTACGGGTCGCGCGGTGCGAACGGCGTGATTCTGATAACGACCAAAAAAGGCAAGGCGGGCGAGAAATTCGGCGGCATTGTCTATGGATACAGCATCGGCTTGAGTCGCGTGAGTCACAAACTCGACTTGCTTAACGCGACGGAATGGGCTGATTTTCAGAAGAAATATTTTAGCAACAAGGGCGGTTACACCGACGAGCAGATTGCGGCTCTGGGCAGCGGCACCGACTGGCAGGACGCCGTTCTGCGGACGGCCGTTCAGCAGGTGCACGACTTGAGCGTGAAGGGTGCGGGCGACAAGAGCCGCTACACCTTCTCGGCCAACTATACCGACCAAGACGGTATTGTTTTAAATTCTGGTTTTCAGCGATATAACTTCCACACCAACGTGGAATGGGAACCGCGCAAGCAGGTGCGCTTCGGTGTGAACGCAACTTACGGACGCATCCGTCAGCGCGGCCTGACAACCACCGAAAAGCAGGTTTTCAACTCGTCGCCATTCTCGGCAGGAATCACCAACAGTTTCGTCTATGCGCTGCTTATGCCGCCTGTGGTTGAGGTTTATGACGCCAACGGCGACTACAATTTCAGCAACCCATACGAGTACGCCTATTTTGCCATCGGCGACCACGCGGCCAACCCTGTTTACGACCTTCGCGAAAGCGTGGCCGAAAACCTGAACAACTATCTGCTCTCGAATGTTTGGGGTAGTTATACGGTTGGCAATCTGACACTTAAAGCGTCGGTCGGGCTGAACAGCGAGCACTTGACGCAGAACACTTTTTCGGGTGCGTACACGTCGCTGGGCCTTGCCACTGAAGGCGTGGGCGGCACGGGCAACCGTCAGACCGACGTTTGGCAGCAGGAATACACAGCCACCTATCAGAAGGATTTGGGCGGCAGCCAATCGATTGATTTTCTGGCAGGTTTCACGCGTCAGACATCAACATCGACCAACAGCGTTGTGCGCACCAATCACTTCACAAACGAGGTGCTGAAACAGTACAACTTGGGCGACGGCTCGGGCATCTACACGCCGCAGACGGGCATTAGCGAGGCAAAACTGAATTCGCTCATCGCTCGCGTAAACTACACATTGAGTGATAGATACAACTTGACGGCCACTTTCCGCGCCGACAATTCGAGCCGCTTTGCGCACAGTCACCGCTGGGGCTATTTCCCATCGCTCGGACTATCGTGGAACGTTGATAAAGAGGCGTTTATGAGCACCTTCAGCAAGGTGACCTACCTGAAAATCCGCTTGACGGGCGGCGTTGTGGGCAATCAGGAAATTAGCGATTACGCTTTCACAACTTCGTATGCCACAGGCTCTTACAGCGGTTCGAGCAGTTACGCGAAGAAGAACACGGCCAACGACAACTTGAAGTGGGAAACAACGGCAAGTTACAATGCGGGTTTCGATTTGGGGCTGTATAACAATAAGTTAGACTTTGTTTTCGACATCTATTACAAGAAAACGAGCGACCTGTTGCTCGACGTGCCTGTGGGATTCTCGACAGGTGTGACAACACAGTTGCAAAACGTTGGAAATGTGGTGAATAAAGGCGTTGAACTGGCAGTGAACACAACGCTGGTTGAGCGCAAACGGCTGTCGTGGACGGCATCGGCGAACGCCGCATTGAACCAAAACCGAATCACCGATATGGGAACGACCAATAATGTGATTCAAGGTTCTGACAATCAGCAGATTCTGCGCAAGGGCGAGCCGCTGGGCGCGTTCTACGGGCTGAAGTTCAGCGGCATTGTGCAGAGCAGCGAGGACGTGACCAAATTGCCAACCATCAACGGTCAGACGCCGCAGCCTGGCGACCTGAAGTTTGAGGACACCGACGGCAACGGCCGCATCGACGGCAACGACCGCGTGATTCTGGGCAGCATTCAGCCGAAACTGACTGGCGGATTCTCGACGCAGGTGAACTGGAAAGGTATCGATTTTTCGGCATCGTTCGGGTTCAGCGTGGGCAACAAGGTGTATAACGCGCTGGGCCGCAGGCTCGAACTGACGGGCGATTCGTACAATGTTCTGGCAACCGTCAAAGAGTCGTGGACACCCGAAAACGGCGGCAACACGCTGCCGCTGGCAAGCCGTCCGCGACCGTTCGCCCACATCGACAGCCGATATGTGCAAAATGCTGGCTATCTGAAACTTCGCGAACTGACCATCGGCTACAACGTGCCGCTGCCAAAGGAATACAACGCGCAGTTGCGGGTGTTTGCCACGGGCAGCAACCTGCTTACCGCCACACGCTACAAGGGCTACGACCCCGAAGTGGCAAGTGGCACTGATTCAGGCGTTTATCCCGCTTCGCGCAGTGTGGTTGGGGGGGTGAAATTGACGCTTTGATTTTCGCACAGACGACACAGAATACACTGATTTACACAGAATTATCAATTAACAATTAACAATGAACAATTTGGCCGAAGGGCTGAAACAGATAAAACGGAATATTAACATTTAAAATATTAAATATCAAGGAAATGGAAACTTTACAATTGAATCGGCGGTTTAGAATCGGGTGGTTCATAGCAGAGGTTTGAAAAACTTAAAATAAAGCAATTAAAAAACAATAAATCAACAATTTAAAAACATTTGAAATTATGAATAAGAAAATTTTTTTAGCAGTTATTGCATCAGCACTTTTGGCAGGATTTTCGTCGTGCAAAGAGGATAACGACGACGAGAATCAGATTGACCTTGACAACGTTGTGGCCGACGACGCAAGCGCCATTTCGCTTGTGAACGGCGTTTACAGCCACTGGCAGCCGCTCTCGTCATCGTTCTCGTTCATCATCGAACTGAATTCCAATAAGTTGACTTCGTTTGAGGGCGAAGAGGGTGAGGCTGGCCCCGTGAACAGCCGCTTTGAGCAGGAACCGACAACCTGGTATCAGGTGAAAATTTTCAACCATCTGTTTCTTGGCATCGCGCAAGCGAACGAGGCAATTACCACAGTATCAAACTCTTTGAAGGCTGGCAAGATAAGTCAGCAAGGCTACAACGCCGCCGTGGGCAAGGCTAAATTCCTGCGCGCGCTGGCCTATCTGAAACTCACCCAACTTTGGGGCGAGGTGCCTGTGTTCACCGAAGAGGGCGGCTCAACCACCGAGCGTCAGAGCATCGACAAGGTTTTTGAGCAGATTGTCAGCGATTTCACTGCTGCCGAAGAGTTGTTGAACGACTACAACGGCGACCCGCGCATTCCGTCGAAACAGGCCGCTCAGGGCTTGCTGGCCCGCGCTTATCTGGTTTGGGGCGATAACCCGCTGACACAGAGCGAGGTGGCTGCCATCGCGGCAACGCAAACCGACCCCGCTTTCAGCAAAACCGACGCTCGTCTTGAGAAGGCCATTGAATATGCTAACAAGGTGATTTCGAGCGGAAAACTGGCTCTGGACCCCGAATACAACAAACTCTGGGGACGCGAGTATGAGAGCAACAAGCGCGGCACCAACGAGCATCTGTTCACCATTGCCCACGACGGCGACGAGTTTGACGCTCAGGGCAACCACCAAACACACTGCTCGTGGACATTCCCGTTCCAAAACGGTGAGAACGGCAGCGGCTACAGCCAAAACCACACTGAGGTTCCTGACGACAACCTTTACGACGACTGGTTTGCTGAGCAGCCCAATGACAAACGTCTGGCTGAGACTTACTTCACCAAGATTGTGAACCCTGAGGACGGCAAAACCTACAACTACTACTCGCCTGTTTACACACCAATCAACGGCAAGGGTGTTGACCAAAGTTACGAAAACGCTGAGAATATTGAGATTACACACAACTCGGTTGACCGCATCGAGATTCGTTACGCCGAGGTGCTGCTCATCAAGGCTGAGGCGCTTGTGCAACTTGGCCGCAACAGCGAGGCTGCTGAGCCGTTCAACCAACTGCGCACCCGCGCTGGCATTGAGACTGTTGCCGCCCCGACCTTCGACCAAATCAAACGCGAGTGGGACTACGAGTTCACCTACGAGCAATTCTCGGTTCTCAACTCTTATCGCTGGAAAGATTTGATTTCGTCGGTGCAGAAAGTGAAGAACTACAAGCACTTTGCCGACGACTGGAAAACATCGCTCGGCAACACCTACACCGCCGACCAAGAGGCTTACTTCACCAAAATCCACAACCACCTTGTGGCCAAATACAACAACGTGAAGGGCCGCCACTACCGTCAGCCGATTCCGACAGGCCTGAAGGGCGAGGATTTGGGAATCGCACAGAATCCTGGGTATTGATTTTCCATAGTTGATTGTATTTCAAGAGAGGACTGGCGCACGGCAACGCGCTGTGTGTCAGTCTTTTTAAACATCCATTTAAAACCATTACAGAATATGAGAAATTTTACAAGAATATATTTATTGGTCATTTTTGCCATTGCGGGCATTGCGGCTTTTACAGCGTGCAGCAATGACGACGACGACGAAGTGTCGCTAAACTCGATTGAAGGTGAATACATTGGCTCGACTACTGGAACAATGGTTTTCATCAGCCAAACGGGTTCCGAAAGCAGTCAGGACGTGACACCGCAAGGTACTGAAGTTGCGACCATAAAGGTCAATGCCGACAAAGGTACTATTACTCTTGTGCAGCCAACGTTCTATGTGGGCAAGGGCGCATATCCTGGTGCCATTGTAAACGACATCCCTGCGGTTTTGGCCGACGAAGTTATCACGTTCGCTATCAAGGATTATGGAAGTATGAATGGCGTTTACACCGTGGCTGGCGATATTGCTGGCGAATACAAAGACAAGCGTCTGGTGCTCGATTACACATTCAAGCACGCTGGTCAAATGGTGGGCACTATTCATTTTGAGGGGGCAAAAAAGTGAGTACTAATCAGGTGTTAGACATAACTAAACTATAACACCTAAACATCTCTTAATCAGTTAATCAATCCTGGATATTGATTTTGTGAGCATTTTCAATACAGTTTTAAAGCCAAGGCACGGTGCACGGAAAATGTGCATCGGCCTTTATCAAACTCTTTAATAATGATTTAAACCATTACTGAATATGAAAAATACTATAAGAAAATATTTATTGGTCATTTTTGCCATTGCGGGCATTGCGGCTTTCACTGCGTGCAGCGACGACGACGGCGAACCGTTTACAATCAAATCGATTGAAGGCGAATACGTTGGCTCGGCTACTGGTACAATGATTTTAATTAATTCGGAGGGAAAAGAAATTCCGTTTGACGTAGTGTCGAATGGCAATGAAACGGCAGAAATCACATTGTCAAACGACGGCACAACCATTTCGGTATTAGAGCCGACATTCTACAGTGCATCGCCCGTAACTTATAGTGCCGACGAAAAATATGCCTATCCTGGTGCGATTATAAGCAACATCAAGCCTGAACAAAATGCTGAAACTATTACTATTAATGTCAAGGGTTATTCAAGTATGAACGGTGTATATACCGTGGCTGGCGATATATCTGGCGTATTCGAAGGCAGGAATCTGACATTAGATTACACCTTTCTTCACGCTGGCGGTATGATTGGCACTATTCATTTTGAGGGGACAAAAAAGTGAGTACTAATCAGGTGTTAGACATAACTAAACTATAACACCTAAAC
>CAMHPA010000024.1 GCA_946186925.1 uncultured Bacteroidota bacterium
CCTTACCATTATCAAGCTCATCGTCAATAAACACTTTTGTTCCCTCATCGTTGATGGTGAGGAAGTTAGGGTTATCACCATCTTTGGTGCCCGAGCGTCCGGTCACAACAAAGCCCGTGCGGCGTGCGGCCTTGCCATTGTCAAGTTCATCGTCAATAAAGACTTTTGTTCCCTCATCGTTGATTGACATGAAATCAGTATTCTCGCCGTCTTTTGTGCCCGAGCGTCCGGTTACAACAAAGCCCGTGCGGCGTGCAGCCTTGTTCTCGTCGTCATCAACAAAGACTTTTGTTCCCTCGTCGTTGATGGTGAGGAAGTTAGGGTTATCACCATCTTTGGTGCCCGAGCGTCCGGTTACCACGAAGCCTGTGCGGCGTGCTGCCTTGTTCTCGTCATCGTCAACAAAGACTTTTGTTCCCTCATCGTTCACCGACAGCAAGTCGTTAGTCTCGCCTTCTTTTGTACCCGAGCGTCCGGTTACAACAAAGCCCGTGCGGCGTGCAGCCTTACTTTCATCGTCATCGACAAAGACTTTCGTTCCCTCGTCGTTGATGGTGAGGAAGTTAGTGTTCTCGCCGTCTTTTGTGCCCGAGCGTCCGGTTACTACGAAACCAGTTCGGCGTGCGGCCTTCGAAGCGTCATCGTCAACAAAGACTTTGGTTCCGTCGGCGTTGATGGCAAAGTAATCCTGCTCCTCACCGTCTTTTGTGCCTGAGCGTCCGGTTACTACGAAACCGGTGCGGCGGGCTGCTTTGGTGGCGTCAGCGTCAACATACACGTGCACGCCATCGGGATAGACGGCAAAGACAACATTTCCGTCTTTGTCTTTCACCTCGAACAGAGCATCTTCGGTTGTGGTTGCTGGCTTCACGTCGAGCTTGTTGAGCGACAGCTGGTCGGTGGCAACCCATGTGGTGCCGTTGTGAACGAGAGTCTGGCCTTCAGAGCCTTGCACCTGCATGCCGTCGCGGCCGGGGTTGCCCTGCTCACCCTGCTCGCCGCGGTCGCCTTTCATATAGAATGTCTTTGATGTGTTGTCGGTCATGGTGATGGTCACGTTACCGTCAGCGCTGGTGACGCTGGCTATGCCCACGCCGTTCTGTCCGTCGGCTCCAGCCGGCGCTTTGAACTCAACCCAGTTGGTCGCGTCGTTCTTCGGCTGTGTGGTTGAGGTCACGGCGTTCTGAGCTATCCACATGGAGTTCACGCTGTTGTTGTCGGCGCTCGGTGCGAATACATAGTCGCCCACGCTGTACTGTGCTCCGGATGTCCAGCTGCCGCGGTTGGTGAGGCCTGTGCCCGGCTCACCCTTGTCGCCCTTGTCGCCTTTCGGGCCCTGCGCTCCGGCCTCTCCGGGGTCGCCTTTGTCACCCTTGTCGCCCTTGGCTCCCGGCTCGCCTTTCTCACCGGCCTGGCCCTGAGGTCCTGCCGGGCCTTGCTCACCCTGGAGACCCTGCTCACCCTTGTCGCCCTTGTCGCCTTTGAAGTTGAAGACGTATGTCTGGTCGTTGGTCATGGTGATGGTCATGTTGCCGGCGTCGTCCTTGGTCATTCCGGCAACGCCAACACCGTCGTGTCCGGCCGGCGCCTGGAACTCAACCCAGTTTGTGGCGTCATCTTTCGGTTGTGTTGCTGATGCCACAGCATTCTGTGCTATCCACATTGAGTTGATGTTGTCGTTCTCTTTGCTCGGTGCGAAGACGTAGTCGCCCACGCTGTACTCAGTGCCAGATGTCCAGCTGCCGCGGTTGGTGAGGCCTGTGCCGGCGTCACCCTTGTCGCCCTTGTCGCCTTTCGGACCCTGCGGGCCTGCCTCGCCCTGGTCGCCCTTGTCACCCTTGTCGCCTTTCGGACCTTGGGGGCCGGTCTGGCCCTGGACACCCTGAACACCCTGCTCGCCACGCTCGCCGCGCTCGCCCTTGAGGTTGAACGTGTAGCTCTGGCCGTTGGTCATTGTGAAGGTCACGCTGCCGTCGTCGGCCTTGGCCACATCGGCCACTCCCGCACCCTGCTCGCCTGCCGGCGCCTGGAACTCAACCCAGTTGGAGGCGTCGTCCTTCGGCTGCGTGCTGCCGCTGATGCCGTTGCTCTGCGCTATCCACATGGTGTTAACCTGCGGGTTGCTGCTGCTCGGAGCAAACACGTAGTCGCCGATGTTGTATGTCGTGCCGGCTGTCCAGCCTCCGCCGTTGGTGAGGCCTGTGCCGGGATCACCCTTGTCTCCTTTGTCGCCCTTCGGGCCCTGCGCTCCGGCTTCGCCCCGGTCACCCTTGTCGCCTTTCACACCCTGGAGGCCCTGCGCTCCCTGCTGGCCCTGCTCGCCTTTGTCGCCCTTCAGGTTGAAGGTGTACGCCTGGCCGTTGGTCATTATGAAGGTCACGCTGCCGTCGTCGGCTTTCGTCACATTGGCTATGCCTGTGCCGTCCTGTCCGGCGGGTGCGGTGAACTCAACCCAGTTGGCGGCGTCGTCTTTCGGCTGCGTGCTGCCGCTGATGCCGTTGCTCTGCGCTATCCACATGGTGTTAACCTGCGGGTTGCTGCTGCTCGGAGCAAACACGTAGTCGCCGATGTTGTATGTCGTGCCGGCTGTCCAGCCTCCGCCGTTGGTGAGGCCTGTGCCGGGATCACCCTTGTCGCCTTTGTCGCCCTTCGGGCCTTGCGCTCCGGTCTCGCCCTGGTCGCCCTTGTCACCTTTGTCGCCTTTCGGACCCTGGGGACCGCGGTCGCCGCTGCCATTGCCGTTGGCTGCAAAGTATGCATAAGGCACCGACTGCAGCTTGGTGAGGCCCATGTCGGTATAGCTGGTGCCTCCAGCGGCGTCTATCTCAACGCGCATCCACACGTTGCCGCCGGCCCAGTCGACGCTGTCGAGCGTCGCTCCGCCATCGGCCTTGCCTGTTCCCACTATCGCCGTCAGCACGCCGTAGGCGTTGGTCACGACGGTATGAGTCTCACGGTACATCACCTGCCGGCCGCTCTCGTCGGTCAGCGTGATGCGTAGGCCTACATTGGCGTCGCTCACCAATTCGCCCTGTGCGTTACGAACCACTGCCTGGTAACTGAAACCCTCGGGTTGCGCACTGGCTGTCATGGTGGCTATCGAGGCAATGATTGATAGTAATAAGCTCCTTATTTTCATAGCTTTACATTTTTAATTATTGGTTTGTTATTATTGATTTTTAAAATTCTCACAGAGGAAACAAAATACACGTAGAGCACAACGGCCGGAAGCCATACAGGAATATGACGATATGTATTTAAGAATGGGAAAATTGCACAAACCAATCCTTGTATCTTTCTCAAGATTAACGAGATACAAAATATGTGAAGGGGGGGGTAAAATATTGATATTCAATATGTTAAGCCCATCAAAAGAATTGTATTTACTATGGTAGAAATTTGGTTTCATAACTACAAATGTAGAAAAAAAGAATTTCGTTGACCCGTTGGCGGGATTAATTTTAATAAAAAATACACATTGCACATGTTGTTGATTTTTAATAATTTAAAGGCGTCAAAAACAAATTATACAATCATCATATGTGCAGTTTGTATACAAAGTTCGTAAAAATTCTTGAAATTCTTTATTTACATGTGAGAAGGCTGTGTTTTCCTATACCGATAACCTTTGTTGGCTATACTGGAATAGGCTGCCACGGTGCGACAGCCCTACAATTTAAACTTGTGCAACCCTTACCAACACCTGATGCCTAGAACCTAGTGCCTAACATCAATTATCCGATTCAACAATTAAACATTTTATGTAGAGATCTAAATAATTCATTGATAATTAATAAAGGAATAATATTTGTTTGTCGAAACGCCACACAATTAATTAATAAGGCATAATTATGAGTGCAAATATGCGAAAATAATTTTTGTTCATCATGATTCCGTAAAAATTTTATGGATAAAACATTGAGAGACACATCACTATAGAGGGAGTACCATTGAATGGCCGCACCATCAGTCAATTTCATGTCATGCCACTTTCATTAGTCTTGTTCCTCGTTTACAAAAAGCCTTAAATTTGCGCCTACAATCAGTAAAAAATGCCAAACCGCGCAATATTCGCACAGATAATCATTCCCGTGCCCGTGCCCGGAACGTTCACCTACGAGATTCCAATCTCGATGGTGGAGCGCGCCCGCGTGGGGCAGAGCGTTATTGTGCCTTTCGGCGAAAAAAAACTCTACACCGGCATCATCGCCAGCCTGACCGAAACACCGCCTGAGGGCTTCAAAATCAAATCGATACTCGACATTGCTGACGACCGCCCCACCATCACGCCCAAGCAGCTTGAGCTCTGGCAGTGGACAGCCGCATATTATATGTGCCCCATCGGCGATGTGTATAAGGCCGCCGTGCCGGTTGGCCTGCGCCCCGACAGCCAGTCGAAAGTGCTGCCGGTGAGAGAGAAAGAGCCGTCGGCCGACCAGCTTGGCAGCGATGAGAGCGCGGTGTTTGCTGTGCTCACGCGCGACGAGGAGGCCACCATTGAGCAACTGGCAAAAATCACCAAGCTGAAAAACATTATTGCCGTAGTCAAGCGGCTGGTTGACAAGGGTTTCGCACTGATAACCGAGGAAGTGCGCGAGTCGGCCAAGCCGCGCCGGACAAAGGTTGTGCGCCTGTCGGACCGCCTTGCCGACGCCGATATGCTCAACCGCACAATAGCGCTGCTCACCGTCAAGCAGGGGCAGGCGCTGCGTTGGATTGCCGATTTTCTGGGCGCCGACGCTTTCCGCGGAAAAACGGTGCAGATGAAAATCGCTCTCGAAAAAGTGCCGACCACGCCAACAGTGATGAAATCGCTGATTGACAAAGGTTTGATTATTGAAGATACCGAAGACACACTTCTGCCCGACACCAGTTGCGGCATTCAGGGCATCAACGAGCTGAACCAGTATCAGCAGCAGGCGCTCGACGAGATTCACAAGCAGTTTGAGACTCTGCAAACCGTTCTGCTTCACGGCATTACAGGCAGCGGAAAGACCGAAATATACATCCATCTGATTGACGAGACACTGCGCGCCGGCAAGCGGGTGCTCTATCTGCTGCCCGAGATTGCGCTCACCACGCAGATTGTGCAGCGGCTCAAGCGCAACTTCGGCAACAAGGTGGGCGTCTATCACTCAAAATACTCATCAACAGAGCGTGTGGCGCTTTGGCGGAACCAATTGTACGGCGAACATCCCTATCCGATTGTGCTGGGCGTCCGCTCATCAATTTTCCTGCCGATGGACAATCTCGGCCTTGTGATTGTCGACGAGGAGCACGAGAACAGCTACAAGCAGTTCGACCCGGCGCCGCGCTACAACGCCCGCGACCTTGCCGTGGTGCTGGCAATGCAACACAAGGCAAAGGTGCTGCTGGGCTCGGCCACGCCGTCGCTTGAGAGCTATTTCAACGCCAAGCAGGGCCGCTACGGGCTGGTTGAGCTGACACACCGTCACGGCGCGGCGGTGCTGCCCGAGATTGAGATTGTTGACACCAAGCTCGAACGCCGCAAAAAGCTGATGAAGCAGTGTTTCAGCCAGACATTGTTAAGCTCAATCGACAACGCGCTGTCGAAAGACGAGCAGGTGATTCTGTTCCAGAACCGCCGCGGCTACAGTCCGTTTCTTGAGTGCACCGAGTGTGGCTACGTGCCCAAATGCAAGCACTGCGACGTGAGCCTTACCTACCACAAGGGCATCGAGCGGCTTGTGTGCCACTACTGCGGTTATTCGGTGGCGGCCGTCACCACGTGCGACCACTGCCACCAGAGCACAATGCGGCTGGCAGGTTTCGGCACCGAACGCATTGAGGATGAGTTGAAACAAATTTTCCCACAAGCCAACATCGCCCGGCTCGACACCGACACAACACGCACCAAGCACGGCGGCGAGAACATCATCCGCGACTTTCAGGAACGCCGCATCAACATACTCATTGGCACGCAGATGGTGTCGAAAGGTCTCGATTTCGGCCACGTGAGCATTGTGGGCATTCTGAACGCCGACAATATGCTCAGCTTCCCCGATTTCCGCGCCTACGAGCGCAGCTTCCAGCTGATGGCGCAGGTGAGCGGCCGCGCGGGGCGCAAAGACAAGACTGGCAAGGTGATTATCCAGACATCGAACCCCGAAAACAGCATCATCCGCCAGGTGGTGGCCAACGACTATCAGGCGATGTACGACACGCAGATGGCCGAGCGCACGCAGTTTTTCTATCCGCCCGTGTGCCGGTTCATCTACATTACGCTCAAGCACCGCGACCGCCAAACCGTTGAGGACGGCGCGCGCGAGCTGTTCGGCCTTGTGAGCAAAGTGGGCGGCATCACGCCACTCGGCCCCACAACGCCCGCCATCAACCGCATTCAAAATCTCTACCTGATGAACATCACCATCAAGCTGAGCAAAGCCGATACAATGCAGTCGAAACTCGGGTTGCAGCAAGCCATCGATTTCTTCTTGCAACTGCCTAAATACAAGAATGTTATGATAATGGCGAATGTTGACCCGATGTAGGAATTGATTGAAGCCCCGATAGCTATCGGGATGAATAATTGAAGGATTGAAATTTGAATAACTGAAAGCATTTTAAACCCGCAAAACTTTAATACAACGAGCAAATGCGCACCATACTGACAACCATTTTAGCCCTTTTCGGCTTGACCGCGATGGCCGGCGACGATGCCACGGTTGTGAAAATCGATGGCAAATTCTATTCAACGCCGATTGTCACCGCCGAAGGGAATCTTGTGATTGCGTCGCATAACAAAACCATCTATCTGTTTGATAGCAAGGGGCGATTGAAAAATTCGTTCACCGCCAAGGGCTGGTTTCACGCCACGCCGCGCCAGCTCACCGACGGCCAGATTGCCATTGGCTGCTACGACCGATATTTCTATTTTCTTGATAAGGACGGCAATTTTGTGAGCCGGATTAAGCCCGGCGGCAAGATTTTCACCGAGCCTGTCGAGCTGGGCAACGTGATTGCTTTCGGCACCAGCCGCGGCCGCGTGGCGTTCTACAACCGCCTGACCGACTCGCTCTACTACGCCCGCGTTCGCGGAAAAATCATCCACGGCTCGCCGCTGGCTCTGAGCGACAGCAGTGTGGCCATCGGCGGTAACGGCAAGCGGCTTTGCATCATTGGTGCCGACGCCAACCTGAAGGCGCAGCTTAAAACCAAAGGTTGGATTATGCACTCGAAACCCGCCAAAACATTTGACCATCAGGTTGTTATTGGCACATACGGCAAGCGGCTCTACTCTGTCGATACGCTCGGCCGAGAGCTCTGGCAGCGCAAAGTTGGCGGTCGCATCCACAGCTCGATTCTGCAAACGCCCGACAGCAACATCGTCTTCGGTGCATTCGACAGCTACATCTATTGCTTCGACAACCGCGGCCAACTCATTGAGCGTCAGCCGACTGGCAAAAAGGTGGTTTCGTCGCCGGCGATGGTCAACGACACGGTTTTCGCCATTGCCGGAATCGACAAGAGCATCTATCTGCTCACCACTCGCGGGCGGCTTCTGGGCAGCATCAAATGCGAAGGCAGCTTCTTCTCGACACCCATCGTAATGCCCGACGGGACACTCTTTTGCTGCACAATGAAAGGAACTCTGTATTTTATTGATAAAAAGGCTATTGACGATATTATCACAGGACGCAGACCTGTGGTTGAGATTGAAGCCGGGCGGTACGATTACAAATACTGACAGCGCATCGTCAGGCTTACATCCCTATCCAAGCAGCGCCCACAAGTTGCTCGTAATCAGCCGTTGACGGGCGGAAGAAAACCAAAAACAGATAATTGTTGGCTGTGGCCGAATGTGAGCCTTCAAAGCGTTCCATATCCACTTTGCCATCGTGATAGGTGCGGCAAACGTAGATGTAGTCGTAAACGCCCTGTTTGAGCCGCAGGTCGCCTTCATAGCGCTTGGCGGCGAAGTTGTAGCGCATCTGGTTGTCGCTGCTGAGCTGCCAGTTGCAGAAGGCGCCGCACACAAACACATCACCATCGAGCACGGGCTCGGTTTCGAGCGTGGGGTGCACGTAAACGTAATCGGCCGTGCGATAGTGGTCATCGGCATTGTTAACCGATTGAGCATAAATAATATAATGTCCGTTCTGGTCGGTTTCAGAGAAGTAAGGTTTGAAGGCGCGGCTCTCGTCGGCGGGCGGCGTGATGTGAAAATATGGCGCCACGTAATCAACTCTGTTATAATTGATTGGCGCTTGCCGCAGATAGCGCAGGTCGAGACGGCGGAACTCATTGCCGCCAGCCATCAGCAGGTCGCCGGCATAGGAATAGACCAGACGGTTGCCAACAATCTGCTTCGGTTTCAAATCGGTTCGCGATGTGTACGGGCAACCGTTTTGCAAAATACTAACATTCAATTCGTTGAAAACATCATTCACCATCAGTCCGCTGCAATCGACGCTCAACCTGACGTCTTGCGCGTGGCGCTCGCTAACGCTGCCTGTGGGTTTGGCCACTTCGGCCTCGATGCCCGCAAGTTGCTCATACACAAGTATTGACGCTTGTGCCACAATGCTGTCGGGATGACCGGCCATAAAAACCGCCACATTGTAGCGGCCCGATAGCAGCATCTGCACATCGCTGTTAGGCAGGCAGATACGGTAATTGACATAGTCGGTTGTCGTTCCCGACGACGGCGCGTAATCAGTAACCGCATTCACTGCAAAGCCGCTCAGGTATTCCGACGGTTGCAAATCGGACGGCTGGCCGTTGCGGTCGCAGTGCGTGACGCTGTATTCAAGGTCGAGAATGCGGCTCTTCAGGCAGTCGAACTCAACCACAATGCGGTCGTCGCTGTTGAGCTCGATGACCGGAAGCGACGTTTCATCGCCTTCGACATAGGCCCGCAGAGTGCCCACCACAGGCGCGCGGAACTCATCAAAAGGCTGAGCCGCAGCCCATTGGCAGAGTGTGAATAGAAGAAGTGATATGAACGTGGTTCGTTTCATCGTTTTTCTATAACGTTGGCATTTTCAAATGATTGCATAGGCACAAAGCTATAAGATTTGCCGTTAGTTTGTTGGCGTTTTTGCAGATTTTGGGGTAAGCTGATGGCGTGTACTGAAAAATTCGCGTAATTTGCATCGCATTAACTAAATACATAAAGCAATGGGTAAGAAAGAAAAACCAAGGTTTCTCGATTACCTAAACGCCGTTAAAAAGGCCGACAGGGAACGGGAAATCGCGCAGCACGGCAAGCTGATATCGACGCGGCCGCTGCGGATTGTAAAGTCGAAGAAAGTTTACGACCGTAAACGCGACAAAAGAGATTGCTCGAAATACAACGATGGCAGTCTCTTTTTTTTAGTTTTTAATGCCGATTGACAAGCCAACACTCACACTACAACTTCAATCTCTCTTTCAGTGCCTTATACCCCGAATTGCTCACTTTGATTTTCTCACCGTTGCGCAGTTCGATAAGCTGTTGCTGACCGTAACGCTCGATTTTTGAAATCTTGGCCACATTCACAATGTACGACCTGTGGACCCGCACAAAATCGGCCATTGGCAGGTTCTGCTCGTAGTATTTCATTGTCTGCTCCTTGAGCCAGCGCCCGGCTTCGGTGGCTATCGACACATAATCGCCATCGGCCTTGATGAAATTTACATCGGCAATATTTATCACACTGATTTTTTGCCCGCTGCGCACGGTTATCTTGTCGATTGGCTCGGTCGGGGCCGATAAAGGTTCGGCGGTTGGTTGGGTGGTAATGTCGTCGGGCTCGTCATCGGCGTTCAGGTTTTGGTTGTAGTATTGCACAACGGCGGCGTAGAGCAACGCCAGCACCAAACCTCGTGCGGGCAGTGTCTTTGCAAAAGCAATAAGATTCTCTCCGTCAATAAAATAGTTGACCGCCAATTCAATGCCTGCAATGCTGACCACAACAAAGAACCCGACAATCATCAAGTATTGGTTGAAATAGCCATTGACTATTGGCTGAAGCACATATTTGATTATGTTCCAAACAATTATGCATTCAAATATGAATGTAACGGCAAACACCGCGCCATCGGCAAGCAAGGCCGTGGCGCTCGGGATGGCCAACAAGCCGAATGCTGCACTGTAGCAGGCGGCAACGGCTGCAAGCACAATGGCTGCGGCGATGGTGGTGGCGCGATTTCGCAGAAACGGATTCATTGGTTATTCGATTGAACCACCGCCCATTACACAGCGTCCGGTGATTATCAGACGGCGGGTGTTGTCCATTTCAACGGCGAAACGCTTGTCGGTGATGCCGCCCAGCACAAAGCTGCATTGGTTCACAACTTTCCAGTCGCTTGGCACTTTCAGGGTGAAACCGCCGCAAGTGGCATCGATGTTGAGCGTGGTATCGCCTTCAGGCAGTGTGGTGTGGCGCAGGTCGAGCATAATGCCGCCGCATGTGGCTTTGATATTGCCACCACGGAAAACGGGCTCCATAAACACCTGCTCGCTTCCGCTGAAGCAAAAATTGTAATCGATACGGCCGTCAGTATCAACGTTTTGCTCAATGTGGCCGTGCTTTGCTGCAAAACCGCCTTCGGCTTTAAAATGATTGTTGTGGCGCGGTTTGGTGAAAATCAGTATCAAGCCCACACCAACAAACAAAACCGACCAGAAAATGGCGTTGATTTGATTTCCATGCGGCATACATTCGGGTAGGAGAGTGCCGATGAATTCCACCCAGCGGTGGTAGTTGGCCACAATGCCTATGGCTAAGAATATCAAACTATTGCGTAATTTACCTTGAATGAGTTCGGCCAATCCGAATGCCAGAAATATCGATTGCCAGCAGACAAGCAATTGATAGAGACTGTTTGGCAGCAATCCGGCAAACTGCAGGCATAGCAAACCTCCAGCAACAATCATTACAATGCCCCACGACAAGCGGCGACGACGACTTACATTTTCATAATTTTCCATAATTCTAATTTTTTACGGTTTAAAAATAAGTTTATTGATAACGCAAACGAAAAAATGTTCTGCAGTTGCGCACCTTTTTGTTTGCGGAAGCAAAAGTATTGTGGTTGTGCGTGTTCCGAAAGGCTATATCGGTGAACCGCACCGTTTAACCCGATGAGTGAATGGTTTAGGGGGATAAAGTTTAACAGGTTTAAAGTTTAACGGGTTGAACAAGTTGAAATTTCGTAATTCTTTCATTCAATCCTTCAGTAAATCAATCCTTCAGTTATTCAATCAATCACTCCTTGATTTTCTGCATCACCATCAACCCATCCCTGATTGGGAACAGAACATTCACCACCCGCGGGTCGGCGTGCACGGTGTCGTTGAATTGCTGAAGGCTGTGCGTGTGGGCGTCGGCAGGCGGGGTGTCGCCGTTGATTTTGCCGTACCAGAGCACGTCGTCGGCAATGATGAAGCCGCCAGTGCGCACCTCATTGATAATCAAATCGTAATATTCAGGATATTCGCGTTTGTCGGCGTCAATGAAAACCAAATCGAAACCGCCGCCCAGTGTGGGCACAATCTGCCGCGCGTCGCCAAGGTGATAGACAATGCGGTCGGCGTAGGGGCTGCGGTCGAGAAACGAGCGGGTGAAATCCTCCAGTTCGTCGTTCACGTCGATGGTGTGCAGTACCGAGCCTTCGGGCATTCCGGCGGCCATACACAGCGCCGAATATCCCGTAAAGGTGCCCAACTCGAGCACGCGCTGCGGACGAATCATTCGGCAGAGCATTTCCAGAACCTTACCCTGAAGGTGTCCAGCCACCATTTGCGGACGCAGGATTTTTACGTACGTCTGTCGCTCAAGTTCGTTGAGTAGCGGGCTCGCGGCTGTGGTGTGCTCCTCAATGTATTGGTCAACGCTATGGTCGAATCGTTGCGGCATTGTCAAAGGTGAGAGTTAAGGGGTAAATGTTTAGATTGTTGTTTTATCGGTGAATTGTTTAAAAGTTGAGTCGCTTCGCTGTTGAGAAGTTGAGTCGCTTCGCTGTTTAGATAACAAACCATTCTCAACTTCTTAACCTCTTAACTTCTAGACTTTTTCAACCATGTCAACCTTAATTTTTCAATCCTAATTCCTAAATTCTAAATCCTACCTGAACAATTTCACAATATCGTTGCCGTTGGCGTAGATGAGCAGTGTGAGCAGCAGAATTAGGCCAATGTATTGTGCAATCTCCATAGCGCGGTCGCTCGGTTTGCGGCGGGTAATCATCTCGTAAAGAATGAACATTGCGTGGCCGCCATCGAGAGCCGGAATGGGCAGAATGTTAAGCACCGCCAGCATTATGCTCAAGAAACTTGTCATACTCCAGAACGAGTACCAGTCCCACGTGCCGGGGAAAATCTTGCCAATGGCGATGAATCCGCCAAGCGACTCGTAGGCTTTGGTTTCGGGTTTCACAATCAGTTTGAACTGCTTCAGATAGTCGCGCGCCACCACAAACGCCTTTTTGGCTCCGGCCGGAATGGCGGCAAAAAAGCCGTATTCAATCTTGCGCAACTCAAAGATGCCGTCATATGTTCCTTGAACGCCAATCTTGCTAGTGTCACCAATGGTCACGGCAAGCGTCAGCGGCAGCCCGTCGCGGATGATATTGATACTGATGGTAGTGTCCTTATAGTTGGCGATGGCCGCTTTGAACTCGTCAAAAAATTCGGTCCGTATGGTGTCGATGCCCACGATTCTGTCGCCCAATTGCATTCCTGCGGCCTTGGCAGGCGAATCATCTGAAAACAATCCAACCACAAATGGCATACGTGGTGCTATGAACGTGCCGCCCTTGAGCAGATGCGGAACAATGCTGTCAGAAATCTGAATGTCAAGCACTTGGCCGTCGCGCTCCACCTGAATGGTCTTCGACTCGTTCAGCAGAATGTAGGCAGTGATGGCTGTGGCTTTCTCAACCCGCTCACCGTCGACGCTGATAACCTTGTCGCCGTTCTGCAGGCCCGAGCGCAGCGCCACCGAGTCGCACACAATGCCGTACTTCATATTCTCGGTAGGCAGATACTCCTCGCCCCACGTGAACAGTATTCCGGCGTAGATTCCCATTGCCATTATCAGGTTGAAAACCACGCCTGCCACAATAATCAGCAGCCGCTGCCACGGCCGTTTCGAGCGGAACTCGTCGGGTTTGGGCGGCAGAGCCATTTGCTCCTTGTCCATACTCTCGTCAATCATTCCGGCAATCTTCACGTAGCCGCCCAGCGGAAGCCAGCCAATGCCGTACTCCGTGTCGCTGTTTTTTGGTTTGAATTTGAAAAGCGAGAACCACGGGTCGAAGAAAAGATAGAACTTCTCGACGCGTGTTTTGAACGCTTTCGCGATGATGAAATGCCCGAACTCGTGGAATATCACCAATATCGATAAACTCAAAAGCAGTTGGGCAATGCGAACAATGATTTCCATATCTTTTATTTATTGATTTACTGATTAATTGATTAACTGAATGTTGAATGCTTCGCCGTTTAGAATCTAAACTTTCTCAACCTTCTAAACTTCCTCAACTTCTTTCCCTATAAACTTTTAACTCTCTCTTATTCTGAATTCTACATTCTAAATTCTAAATTCTCAAACCAGCCCCTCCGCATACCTCCGTGCCTCGCGGTCAGTTGCCACATAATCGTCGTAGGTCGGTTTGCCGACGAAGGCGATGGCGTGCATAGTCCGTTCGATGGTTGCGGCAATGTCAAGGAAGCCGATGCGCTCCTTCAGGAAGGCGGCCACAGCCACCTCGTTGGCGGCGTTCATAATGGCGGGCATATTTCCGCCTTTGCCCAGAGCCTCGTAGGCCAGCGCCAGGCAGCGGAACTTCTCCAAATCGGGTGCCTCAAACGTCAGCGGCTGCTGATTTTTGAAATCGATGCGGCCAAACGTCGATGGCCAGCGGTCGGGGTAACTCAGCGCGTATTGGATTGGCAGACGCATATCGGGCAGGCCCATTTGCGCCTTCACGCTGCCGTCGATGAACTGCACCATACTGTGGATGATTGACTGCGGGTGCACCGTCACCTCAATCTGCTCATACGGAATGCCGAAAAGCCAGTGAGCCTCAATCACTTCCAAGCCTTTGTTCATCATCGACGCTGAGTCGATGGTGATTTTTGCGCCCATATTCCAGTTGGGGTGCTTCAGCGCCTGCTGCGGCGTTACGGTGCGCAGTTCGTCGATTGATTTTGTGCGGAACGGTCCGCCCGAAGCGGTGATAATCAGTTTCTCCACCTCAGGCTCGCCCACTAGGCATTGGAAGATGGCCGAATGCTCCGAATCAACCGGCGTTACCTTAACTTTGTGTTTTGCAACAAGTTCGGTAATCAGTTCGCCGGCCACCACAAGCGTCTCCTTGTTGGCCAGGGCGATGTTTTTGCCAGCCTCAATGGCTTTGATGGTCGATGAGAGCCCCACGTAGCCCACCATTGCGGTCACCACAGTGTCAACGGTGCTCATTTGCACCACGTCCTCAATGGCTTTCGAGCCTGCCCAGACTTTGATGTCAAGGTTGGCCAGAGCCTCGCGCACCTCGGCGTACTTCGTCTCGTCGGCAATCACCACGGCGTTCGGTTTGAACTCGCGCGCCTGCTCAATAAGCAGTTTTGCGTTGTGTCCGGCTGTCAGAACCTCAACCGTAAGTTTGTCGGTGTGGGCGCGTGCCACGTCGAGCGTCTGTGTGCCGATTGAGCCTGTCGAACCAAGAATTGCAATATGTTTAGTCATTATGTATCAGAAAATTATGTAGTCGGTTGGATTGAGCGGCGTGCCGTTCTGCCACAACTCAAAATGCAGGTGCGGCCCGGTGGTGTACTCGCCCGTGTTGCCAATGATGCCAAGCGGCTCGCCAGCCCGCACGTGGTCGCCTATCTTTTTGAGCAGAAATGAATTGTGCTTGTATTGCGAGATGATGTTGTTTCGGTGCTGCACAATAATCACATATCCCGCCTCGAGCGTCCATCCAGCCATAATCACCGTTCCGTCGAGCACCGACAGAATGGGGTCTTTGGCGTTCGACACAATGTCGATTCCGTAGTGGCCCGTTTCAGGCGAGTGCGGATTGGTGATGTCGCCCTTGAGCGGGCAGTAGAAATGCATTTTGATGGTGCTCAGCACCGTAGGCAGTACCGTTTCATCTTCAACATAGCGCACGTTGAACTGGTCGTCTTCAATCTGCCGGTAGAGCGATGAATCAAGTTTGATTGGTGCTATCTTGTTATCAATCTTTTTAATGGAATCTTTGTCAACAAAATGGCTTTTGGTGTTTTTCCCGACAAGGATGCTGTGCAGGTTGTCGAAGTAGAGCTCACCCTGCGACATTGCCCTTTCGAGCGAATCGACTTTCAAAAAATTATCTACCAGCATCTGCCGTTCGTTGGCACTGGGGTAGCCGGGCACGTACTCGCGTAGTGGCGTAAAGTTGACCAGCACAATACCGACGCCAATTAGCAGCACCACCACAATGCTGATGACGATAATAAGGCTGCGCAGCGACAACACTGCGCACCACAACTCTTTGAGCGTACGGTCGTTAAGAATGGCTATCCGGTAGAGTTCCGAAAATTGTTTTTTCTTTTTTGCCTTGTCCATAGCTGTTTCTCAAACGTGCAAATATAAGGCAGATATGCAAAATACGCCATTTTGAAGTTCTTTTTTAAAAAACTTCTATAAAAATCGGACGTGGTAATACAGCGTCAGTTCTGTTTTTTATACAAGAGGCATTATAATATGCCAATTCACCTTATAGGTTATGGCTTTGTTTTTTCTCATGCCTCATTTTTATCCATTCCGTGTTCTTGCATGAACGATTGCAACTCGCTTGCCAGACGGTCGGCCAAATCTTTTTCGCGCATCTTGCTTATTGAGATTACTATCACGCGGTATGGTTCATCGTTTTTGTAAATAACCTTATAATATTCGATAGCATATGTGTCTTTTCCGAAAATGCTTCCCTGCATTTTGCGCTGGCCTTTTCCGCTGGATAATACTGTTGCCCAAAAATCTTTGAATTTCTCGCGAGATGCGTCGTCTTGTGCCACAATCGACACATAGGCCATTCCCTCAACACTTTCGTTGTTGATGCCATAAAACCGCATCATCTTCTTCGACATGTTCATAAGTTTGCCGTCGGTGTCTATTTCGGCAACCATCAGTCCGTTGTAGAAGGCCATCAGCTGAGAGTTGAGTGTGTCGTGACGCTTGGCAGCCTCTTCTTGTGTGGCTTGCATTTCCTCAAGGTTTTGGCGCATCTCCTCCTCATGTTGCGAAAGTTCATCGGCTTGCTCATTCGATTGCTCAAGCAGGTGGGCGTTGTGAATGTTGGTGTTGACGCTTGACACTACAGAGGCTATGTTCTCACATAGTTTTTCTATGAATTCAATTTTGTACTGTTCAAAGTGGTTGTACGACACAAGTTCCATGATGCCGTAAATCTCGTCGTTCACAATCATTGGCACAACCAGCAGATTGCGTGGTTTTTGTGCCTCTTTTTTGCCTTGCGTGAATGTTACGTAGCTCTCTGGAATGTCCTCCAGATATATGTATTTCTTCTCAGTTATGGTGCGTCCGAAGATGCCGTCCTTTTCTGTCACTTCGGCGTCGAGCATAATCTGTTTGCCGTAGGCAATGGCGGCTTTGTTTACAAATTTCACCTCATCGCTGTACTTGTCTTCGTTTTTGAAATAGATGGCGCCCTGCACAACGTCAACATATTTAAGTAGTTGCGATAGCAGATTTAGTGCAAAGTCCTCAATATTGTCGTTATCTTGGCGGATAATTTCTCCAAAGTTTGCCAGACCATGTGTAACCCAGTTTCGCTGGTCGTCAAGTAGTTTCTTTTTCTCCTCTTCTTTTTTGGCTTTGATAAGGCTGTTCTGCATGGTTATTAGAGAGGATCCGAGTGTATCGTCGTCGCTAAGCAGATGGTATTCGGCGTTGAGGTTGCCTTTTCCAATTTCACCCGCAAAATCGACCGATGCCTGCAAACTATCGAACAGCTTGTCAAGCGAAAGGTCGAGGTCGGTGATCTCGCTCTCAAGTTTCTTGCGTCCGTTGTCAGTTTTGTCGATGATGCCAAGCGACAGGCCGGCCAATTTATTATTGATGTTTACTATTGATTTTGAGATGTTTCGTGCCACCATCGAAATAACTATCGAGAGAATCACGAAGCCTGCCAGAATTAGTAATATCACATTGAAGAATGATTTGCTGGCTTCGGCGTAGGCCACTTTTATGGGTAATGTGGTGATCAGATCCCAATGGGTGTTGAGCAGAGGAATGAGTTTCATCACCCTGATGGTCGGTTTCTTGCCATGTGTGATAACCATTGTGTCGGCTATGGTGGCGCGCACAGAGTCAGCAACAAAGGTTTGTTGGGTTCCCACAAGATTTTGGTCGGGGTGGAAGATGAAGTTGCCGTCTTCAGCAATCAGATAAATCTGCTCTTCGGCATTGGTTTTGTAAACCGACACAGAATTCTGCACATATTCCAAGGAGAAATCGATGCCCACGACGCCAAGGAATTCGCCCCAAAGTGATATTGGCGCTATCACAGATGTGATGAGTACCGAGTCTTTTTTGTCGGCTTTGTAGCTGTAGAGGTAGGGGTTGAGCAGAGCCACGCTCATTGTCTCGCGTGGAATGGTGTAGTATGGTTTATCGTATGGGGGCATATTTGAATTCACTTCCACCTTGATCTCGTCGCCCTGACGGTAGAACGAGGGCGAATAGCTTCCTGTGGCGGTGGCGTCTTCGGCCAGTTCGCATTCCGCGTCGCGTGAGTCGATGGAGTTTGGCTCCCAAACTGACCATATCGACAGAATGTCGCTGTTGTCGGCAATCACATGGCGTAGCATTTTTGTGTAGGTCTGGCGGCGAACGCTCTCGTCGAGACTTTCGAACTCCTGCATTGTCTGGGCAAGCGATTCGACAATCTTTGCTTTGCTTTCTATCAGGCCCTTAACTTTATTAGACAAGTCATATGACTTTTGCTGGAGGTCGGAGCCAATCATGTCTTTTGAGATGTTTCTTACCTCAATGCCTACATATCCGAGTGATGCCAAATATACTAATAGTGATGCTCCCAAAAAGTAGAACATCATTTTTCTGTGTATGCGTTTCTTGAAGTTCATTGTCGTGAGTTTTAGGTGTTACGCTTTTTTGTTCAGAATATCAGCCAGTTCGGCGCCGGCGGAATCCCAAATAGATTTCATCGGCTTGAATAGGCCGGGAATGGCTGTCAGATTTTTGTCCTCATCGATAAGTTTGATTATCGAATCAACCGCATCGTACATCTGTTTTATTCCCAAGTAGTTGAGCTTTGTTTTCAACGATTTTGCTATTATTTTAAGGCTTTTGTAGTTGCGGTCTTTAACCAAGATGTCCATTTCGGCTATCTGCTCAGGAATTTGCACCTGATAGTGATTCAGTATGTCATTTATTTTCGTCGCATCGTTTTTGTAAACCATGTTCAGATTTGTCAGGTCGATGAGTTGCGATTTTTCTTCAGTGTTTTTAACGTTGATTTTCTTTTTCAGTTTTTCGGGAATGACACCCTCCTGAACCATTTGTATTTGATTCTCAATTTCTTTCTGTTCGTTAATGATGCACCCGATAGCCATTACTTCGGCAACATTGCCATCGGGGTCTAACACTGGCACGAATTGCTCTGACAACCATATCTCTTTTTTGCCGTTATGGAACAGCTCTTCGGTTTCCATGGTGTTGCCATTCAGCAGTTCCTGCCAGAATTTCTCATGCTTGATCTGCTCCTGCTCATCCATAATCAGTTCCGATTTGTGCCGTTTCCCTATCAGTTTCTCCCGCTTGGTGTTAACTAATGCGGCAAACTCGTCATTCACGTCGATGATGCGCTGGTTGGTGTCGTAGTGAATAGTTGGTAATACCGATCCGAAACCAGAGATCATAGTGGTCAGTTCCTCCTCTTTTTGTGTTGATTCCTCTTGTGTGGCTTGCATCTCCTCCATGTTCTGACGGATTTCCTCCTCCTGTTGCTCCAGAATCTCAGATTGCCGTTTCGATTTTTCGAGCAGTTGTGCCGTCTGACCGTTGATTTTCACTGTTGATATGGTAGACGCGATGTTTTCAGCCAGTTTTTCCACAAATGATATTTGGTAGGGTTGCAGAATTTTGAACGAGTAAATCTCGATAATGCCTGTCAATACTTTATTGTATAGCAACGGTACGATGAGTGCCGATTTAGGCAGTGCGTGTCCCAGTCCCGACCCTATTTTGTCAATATCCGGTGTGATGTCGCTTATGAAGATGGTCTCTTTTTCCAGATATGCGCGCCCGATCAGCCCGCGGCCAGGCTCCACAAAGCCGTTATTGAAGGTCTTTTCTTTGTCAAAACCGATGTGAGCCACGAGTTCAACTCCTTCGCGGTCGCCGGGCACCACGTAGAAGGCGCCCATTTGTGCATCGAGGTAGAGTGTCAGGTTTTTTATGATTTCCTCGCTAAGGTTCTGCATGTTGTTGTTGTCGACGCGCAACACCTTGTTGAACAGGTTGATGCCGTTTGATGCCCAGTTGAGTTGGCCCTCCTCTTCGCGACGTTGGTTTTCTTCTTCTTTAGCGTGGTCGAGGCTGTTTTTCATCTCAATAATGGCGTTTCCCAGTACATCCTTGTCGCTCAGCGGTGTGAATTTGTAGTCGGAGTTGCCGTTACCGATATTTTCGGCGAATTTGGTTACTTGCAGCAATCCGTTGACTACTTTGTTCGATGAGTCTGCCATCTGTCCAAGTTCATCGTTGCTGTCGACATCCATTTTCAGGGCGTTGTCCACTTGCCCTAACGACAGTTTTTGTATAATGTCGTTAACTTTTTTAATTGGTGTCACTATCTTGATTGACAGGGCGAAGATAATAATGGCCAGCAGAACGAGGCCAGTGAATATTACTTTGGACACAAATGTCAGCGAGGCGGATATCTGCGCGTTTATTTCGTTGATTGATGAGGTGGCAATTAGTTTCCAGGTGTTGCCCAGATTGGCCGGGTCGACGGAGAGTGTGGAGCAGAAAATGCTGTCGTTGCCAAGTGCATCTTTAATAGTGAACAATTTTGAGTTTGCGGTGTCGGCTTTCGATATAACGGTGTCAATCTCTGCAAACTGCAGACCAATCAGGTCGGGGTTGTTGTAGTCCAAAATCATGTCGCCTTTTGAGAGTACTACAATAGATTTGTTCGATGCCGAGCAGATGGAGTCGATTTTCAGACGTAAGCTGTGGAGGTTCATATCGGCCCCCAAGGCACCTATGGGTTCGCCGTCTTTCACAATCGGCAAGACAATGGAAGCTTTCAGGTATTTTTTTGTGACTGACGCATCTTGCATAAATGTGACAGGTTCGCTTAGCAGAGCCTGATTTTGCGAGGTGGCGGCGTAGTACGGATCGTCAAGGTTGTCGGAGTCGTAATAGGCTACTGTGTTTTTGGTTTCAACGCCAAATGATGTGTTTTCCGATTTTATGATAAGCCGGCGGTCATTTTCGTCACTTGCGTAGCCGCCGTCGACACTTAACCACGACATGGCGAGCATAGGATCATTGCTGCAGAGTTTTTTGACCAGGCTGCGGTAGATGTTCTCGTTTTCAGAGTAGTCGCTGTCAAGGTTCGACTCAATGATCGATTTCAGGGTTAAAAGTTTCTTGTATTCGCCATCTGAAATGTTGGCGATGGTGGTCGAAATATCTTCGAGCAATGCGGCGTCGCGCCTTTCGGCCGTCTCAATTATCGTTGCGCGGAACTGATTGTTGATGATTCGTGCGGCAAAAAATATGACCACAAACACAGTGCCCAGCACTAATGCTAGTACCCTGTAACTTAGGCGGATTCTGACTTTCATAAACTTCTATTTTGTCGTTACTCACAAAGGCGGAGGCATAATTTTCCCGTTGCCGGAGCCGCCGCCAAACCAAAAAATAAATATCAACATTTTTTTCAAATGTGAAACTCTCTTTTTCGATTTTGTTTGAAAATTGTCTTTTCGCGGTTTTGTGGCCCTATGATGTTTTTTCAGACCGCCATCGGATACGTTGTTTCAGGCGGAGGACGCGCACGGTGCGAAACCACATTTTAACGGATGCGGCGCACCTCGTCCCTACAAAATTTTACTACTTTTGCCGCCGAATTTAAAATCGATACAAAATGGGACTTCAATGTGGTATTGTAGGATTGCCAAATGTCGGCAAATCAACACTTTTCAACTGTCTGTCGAACGCCAAGGCGCAAGCGGCCAACTTTCCGTTCTGCACCATCGAGCCTAACCTGGGTGTCATCACCGTGCCCGATGAGCGACTGAACAAGCTTGCAGCCATCGACAATCCGAAGCGCATCATCCCAACAACCATCGAGATTGTTGACATTGCCGGCCTTGTAAAGGGCGCCAGCAAAGGTGAGGGGCTTGGCAATAAATTCTTGGCCAACATCCGCGAGACCGACGCCATAATCCACGTTCTGCGCTGCTTCGACAACAACAACATTGTCCGCGAGGGCGGCGCTCCGGTTGACCCGATTGCCGACAAGGAAATTATCGACACCGAGCTGCAACTCAAAGACCTTGAGACAGTTGAGAGCCGAATCCAGAAGGTTGAGAAAATCGCCAAGGTGGGCAACGACAAGAAGGCGCAGAAACAGCTCGAGCTGCTCACCCAATACCGCGAGGCGCTGATGAAAGGCCTTTCGGCTCGCACCGTTGAGGTTGACGCCGCAGTGAAAAAAGAGCTGCTCACCGACCTTAACCTGCTCACCGACAAGCCGGTGCTCTACGTCTGCAACGTCGACGAGGCATCGGTGAAAACCGGCAACGCCTACACTGAAAAGGTGATGGAGGCTGTGAAGGGCGAGAACGCCGACGTGCTCATTATCGGCGCTGCCATTGAGGCCGACATTGCCGAACTCGAGAGCTACGACGAGCGCCAGATGTTCCTGAGCGACCTTGGTCTTGAGGAGCCGGGCGTGGCAAAACTCATCAAAGCCGCCTACAAACTGCTGAATCTCAAGACATATTTCACCACTGGTCCCGACGAAACCCGCGCCTGGACGTTCAAAGCCGGAATGAAGGCACCGCAGTGCGCCGGCATCATCCATACCGATTTTGAGAAGGGATTCATCCGCGCCGAGGTTATCAAATACAATGATTATGTGACACTTGGCTCAGAATCGGCCTGCCGCGATGCCGGCAAAATCGGCATCGAGGGCAAGGACTATGAGCCCGAGGACGGCGACATTATGCACTTCCGCTTCAATGTGTAAGGATTGAAGGATTGAATAATTGAAGGATTGAATCAAAATTCGGGGGTTCTATCCATAAACGTTTGATTCATTACTCTTTATACTTTACACTTTACTCAAGACACAATGGACTTCATCGACACACACTCGCACCTCTACGCCGAGGAGTTTGACGCTGACCGCGATGAGGCCGTCAAACGGTGCTTTGAGGCTGGAGTGAACAGGCTTATTCTGCCCGACATCGACGCCACTTCGCGCCAAGCGATGCTCGACTTGGCCGCTGCCTACCCGAAAAACTTTTTCCCTTGCGCCGGGCTGCATCCAACATCGGTCAATGGGAATTACAAGGCTGCTTTAGGCGAGGTTGAGGCAATGCTGGCAAAGGGCGGTTTTTGCGCTGTTGGCGAGATTGGAATCGACCTCTATTGGGACCAAACCTTTGAGCGCGAGCAGTTCGATGCTTTTGCCGTGCAGGTGCGCTGGGCCAAAGAGTTGGGGCTGCCAGTGATTATCCACATCCGCAACGCCATCGAGAAGACCATTGCGGCACTCGAACCTCTTGCCGACAGTCGTTTGCGCGGAGTTTTCCATTGCTTTTCAGGGACTGTTGAGCAGGCGCGTCAAGCCATCGATATGGGTTTTATGCTCGGTATCGGCGGTGTGCTGACATTCAAAAAGTCGGATTTGCCGACAGTTGTCGAACATGTTGATATTCAGCACCTTATTTTAGAAACCGACTGCCCGTATCTGGCGCCGGTACCGCATCGCGGACAACGCAACGAGAGCAGTTTCCTACCGTTTGTGGCTCAAAAACTGGCTGATATAAAGCAAATTAGCATTGAAGAGGTTGCCGCTCGGACAACAGCAAATGCCGAAAAATTATTTGGCATATAGTGGTGAGGGAAAAGATTACAGACTTGTTGCCATCATTTCATACTGCTCGCGCAACTTCGGCTCAATCACCGCTTGCGTGTAGTTCGATTTTATGCGCTCGTAAACAAATTGGCTCAACTCATTGAAACTGCCGTCGGACAGGATTTCAAGCACGCGGTCGGCATAGGCTTGCGCCGATAATTCATTGACAATCAGGCGGTCGTTGCCGACAACAGTGCGACTGAATCCCTGCGGACTCGAAACGGGCACCACACCGCAACTCATTGATTCGGTAATGGAATTCGATTGCCCCTCGCGCGCAAGCGTTGACGGATAAATCAGGAAATGCTTGTCGAGCAGAATGTTACGAATGCCAATGCGAGCGTAGCCCGAAATGAACGTGTAGGTGCCAGGCTTGAGCGTCTGTTCCATTTGGCGAATCACCTCGCTCACGTATCCGTGCTGCCCTTTTCCAATGATTGTCAGCGAGATATCCGTTTTTTTCTGCAAAATGGCTGCGGCCTCGACAATCAGTTTCACGTTCTTCTGCGGCTCAATGCGGCCGAAATATATCAGATTAACCACGTTTTCAGGCTTTTGCGGCAATGCTGACAGCAGATAACTTGCCTCAACGAAATTCGGATAGTAGAAGATTGGCGTGTCGGAAATCGACTTCAAAAGCGGCTCATTCTCAACGCCTTGCGAGAAAATCACCTTCGCTTTGCGGACAATTCGCGCAAAGCATAACCGATAAATGGCCGAGCCACTATTGTGATACGCTTCGGCACCGCCGCCGCGCATTTCGTATATAATCTTGTAACCCAACAAGTTGGCGGCTTCAACCAAAATGTATTCAAAAAAGATTGTCGGACCGTAAAACCCCGAAATGTGCACTATCGCTTTGCGCGAGCCGAACAAAAGCAAGCCAAGAAACGCGCCAACCCCGATTGCGGCACGGAACGGATAGGTTATCAGTTTTACAAATTGCGAAGCCGTAAGCCTGCAGCGCAACTTTCTGACAATCCGCACTTTAAAGCCAAATTGGCGCAGCATATCGACGGTGCGTTTGTTGCCCACCTCGCCGCCGCCGTAGTAGGGCTCAACGCCATTCGGCAGCGACCCGAAAAAGTAAACCGTCAGTGCCATAGTTCCGAAGTTAAACCGTTTGGCTGTTGTACCATTTGAACCACTCGGCAAAGCGCTTAACACCTTCTGCCACAGACATTTTCGGACGGAATCCAAAGTCGCGTTCAAAGGCCGACGAATCGGCGAAAGTTTGATAAAGGTCGCCAGGCTGCATCGGCAGCATCTGCTTTTCGGCCTTGCGCCCAAGCACGTCCTCGAGCAACGCAATGAAATCGGACAGCCGCACGGGCGACGAGCAGCCGACGTTGTAAACCTTGTGTCGGCGGCCATCGGCTTGTGTTTCAGGTAGTTTGGTGAGCACCAGCATCAGGCTGTCGATAATGTCATCGATATAAGTGAAGTCGCGCAAAAGGTCGCCGCCATTGAAAACGCGGATTGGCTCACCGCTGCTGATTGCGCGTGCAAAGAGCATCGGGGCCATATCGGCGCGGCCCCACGGGCCGTAGACCGTGAAAAAACGCAGCCCTGTGGCGGGTATGCCGTAGAGCGACGAGTAGCAACTCGCCATCAACTCGTTGGCGCGCTTGGTGGCGGCGTACAGGTTGACGGGGTTGTCGGTGCGGTCGGTTTCGGCAAACGGCACCTTGGTGTTGCTGCCGTAAACGCTGCTCGACGACGCGTAAATCAAATGCTTGATTTGGCTGTGGCGGCAACATTCAAGAACGTTGGTAAAACCAATTATATTGCTGTCAATGAACGAGAAAGGCTCATCGATTGAGAATCGCATTCCAGCCTGTGCGGCCAGATTGACAACCACATCGAACCGCCCGCGCTCAAAAACTTGCGGCAGTCGCTCGCGGTCTTCAATATTCAGTTTTATAAATTCAAATTGCTGATATACAGTACTTTTAACGGGCTGTCCGCCATCGATTTTGCTGACATCGATACCTAACTCGGACAACCGCGCATTTTTCAGATTGACAGTGTAATAACTGTTCAGATTGTCGATACCCGTAACCGTGTGCCCAGTCTCGAGCAAGCGGCGGGCAAGGTGAAACCCGATAAATCCAGCGGCGCCTGTTACGAGTACGTTCATCAGCCTATCTTGCAATATTCAAATCCCGACTCGGCAAGTTCGGCGGCATCGTAAATGTTGCGGCCGTCAATCACCAGTTTGTTGTGCATTGAGCGCGCCAGCACTTCCCAACTCGGCATTCGGAACGTTTTCCACTCGGTCACCAGAATGAGCGCGTCGGCATCGACGGTGGCGTCGTACATATCCTTGCCGTAGCGCACCTTGTCGCCCACGCGGCGGCGGCACTCGTCCATCGCCACAGGGTCGAAAACCTTGACGGTGCAGCCCGCCTCAACCAGTTTGTTGATAAGCACCAAGGCGGGTGCCTCGCGCATATCGTCGGTTTCGGGCTTGAAGGCTAATCCCCACAGTGCCACGGTTTTACCTTTCAGATTTCCATCGAATCGCTTGTTGAGTTTATCGAAAAGAATGGCTTTCTGCCGCTCGTTCACTTCCTCAACGGCCTTGAGCACGCGCATCTGATAGCCGTTTTGTTCGGCGGTCTTTATCAATGCCTTGACATCCTTCGGGAAGCAACTGCCGCCGTAGCCGCAGCCAGGGTAAAGGAATTTGCGGCCAATGCGGGTGTCGCTGCCAATGCCTTTGCGCACCATATTCACGTCGGCGCCAACAAGTTCGCACAGGTTGGCAATGTCGTTCATAAACGATATACGGGTGGCCAGCATCGAGTTGGCGGCGTATTTTATCATCTCGGCCGACGGAATGTCGGTGAAAATCATTCGCTCGCTGTTGAGCATAAACGGCTTGTAGAGCCGCGCCATAATCTTCTGCGCGCGTGGGCTGTCGGTGCCCACCACCACGCGGTCGGGACCCATAAAATCCTTAATGGCCGCGCCCTCTTTCAGGAATTCGGGGTTCGAAGCCACATCAAATTCGACCTGAACACCGCGCTTGTCCAGTTCCTGCTGAATGGCCGTTTTCACCTTCTGCGCCGTGCCCACAGGCACTGTCGATTTGGTCACCAGAATGGTGTATTTGCTGATATTCTGCCCGAAAGTGCGAGCCACTGCCAGCACATATTGCAGGTCGGCGCTGCCGTCCTCGTCGGGCGGTGTGCCCACGGCCGAAAACACCACCTCAACGTTGTCGAGACAGGTGCGAAGGTCGGTTGTGAAATGCAGACGTCCAGCCGCCACGTTGCGCAGCAGCATCTCGTCGAGACCAGGCTCGTAGATTGGCACCTCGCCTTGCTTCAGCCGCTCAATTTTAGCGCTATCGATATCGACGCAAGTCACATCAATGCCCATCTCGGCAAAGCAAACGCCCGACACCAGTCCGACGTATCCCGTTCCTACAATCGCAATGTTCATATTTGTATATTTAATTTGTTTTGTATCAGTTATTTTCGTTACGAAGGTTTAGTGCTTCGCTGTTGAGAAAGTTCAGTGCTTCACTGTTGAGTTTCCTCACTTTCTAAACCATCTCAACTTTCTCAACCCTCTCAACCTTTCACCTCTCTGCCCTCATCGGGTTATTCAAAAAATCGTTATACGACAGGCGGATACCATCCTCGAGTTCGGTTTTGTAGCGCCAGCCAAGTTTTTCGGCCTTCGACACATCGAGCAGTTTGCGCGGCGTGCCGTTGGGGCGCGTGGTGTCCCATTTTATCTCACCCGTGTAGCCCACAACTTTTGCCACAAGTTCGGTCAGCGCTTTGATTGTCAACTCTTTGCCCGTTCCCGCATTGACGGTTTCGTTGCCGCTGTAGTTGTTCATTAGGAAGACGCACAGGTTGGCAAGGTCGTCAACGTAAAGGAACTCGCGCAGCGGACTGCCGTCGCCCCAGCAGGTTACCGACGCCGCACCCGACACTTTTGCCTCGTGGAAGCGCCGAATCAGCGCGGGCAGCACGTGGCTGTGCTCGGGGTGGTAGTTGTCGTTGGGGCCGTAAAGGTTGGTCGGCATCACGCTGATATAGTCGGTGCCGTATTGGCGGTTCAGGAACTCGCAGTATTTCAGGCCAGAAATCTTCGCCAAAGCGTAGGCCTCGTTGGTTTTTTCAAGTTCCGACGTCAGTAGGCACGATTCCTTCATCGGCTGCGGCGCCATTCGCGGGTAAATGCACGACGAGCCAAGGAACTCAAGTTTCTTGCAGCCGTTCTGCCAGGCAGCGTGTATCACGTTCATTTCCAGTATCATATTCTGATACATAAAGTCGGCCAGAGCGCTTTGGTTGGCCACAATGCCGCCCACTTTCGCCGCCGCCAGAAAAACATATTCGGGTTTCTCGGCCGCGAAAAACGCCTCAACATCCGCCTGACGGCAAAGGTCGAGTTCCTTATGGGTGCGGGTGATTATATTGGTGTAGCCTTGCCGCTGCAACTCGCGCACAATGGCCGAACCCACCATTCCGCGGTGGCCTGCTACGTAGATTTTTGATTCTTTTTCCATATTTTGATTTGTTTTTGTTTCTAACCGATTTTACCCGATTTAATCCGAAATAATTCTAGTACAACCATTTAGGAACATCACCTTTATATTGAAAATTCCGTACTTTTTCAAATCCTATTCCTATAACAAGTTCGTCAACATTAAAATTAATCAGATAGCCTAATGGTTTATTTGCCAAATGAAGATAATTGCTCAATTGCTTGTAATGGGTAGTTTCAAAGGTGGTAATCGATTTTAATTCAAGGATTAAAATGTCTTCTACCAAAACATCTATACGAAAACCCAAGCCTAAATCTTCGCCACAGTATGTGACATTTATTGGAACTTCACTTTCAGCCTTTATGTTTTGCTTTTTCAATTCAATCAATAAAGCCTTTTTATATACCGATTCCAAAAGCCCAGGTCCTAATTTAGAATGTACTTTCATAGCGCACCCTATCACTTTATATGCCAGGGTATCTTTTTTACTATTGGTATATTCTTCCAACAATTCCATATCGGATAAAATCGGATTGAATCGGTTAGATTTTATTATTCCATATTCGCCTTCAAATGAATCTTCTTCACAAACTTCATATCGTGCTCAACCATAATCTTCACCAGGTCCTCGAAACTTGTCTTGCGTGGGTTCCAGCCCAGTTTTGTCTTGGCTTTGGTGGGGTCGCCAAGTAGTTGATCAACTTCAGCCGGACGGAAATATTTCGGGTCAACCTCAACCAAAACTTTGCCAGTGGCAGTGTCGATACCTTTTTCGTTCACGCCCTCGCCTTCCCAGCGCAGATTGACGCCCAAAGTCTTGAACGCCAGCGTGCAGAAATCGCGGACAGTGTGATACTCGCCCGTGGCAATCACAAAATCGTCGGGCTTTTCCTGCTGCAGAATCAGCCACATACACTCAACGTAATCCTTGGCGTAGCCCCAGTCGCGCAGTGAGTTCAGGTTGCCCAGATAGAGTTTGTCCTGATAGCCCTGCACAATGCGTGCGGCAGCCAGCGTTATCTTGCGGGTGACGAAAGTCTCGCCGCGGCGCTCGCTCTCGTGGTTGAACAGAATGCCGTTGCAGGCGTACATTCCGTACGACTCGCGGTAGTTCTTCGTAATCCAGAAACCGTACTGCTTTGCCACGCCGTACGGGCTGCGCGGGTAGAACGGCGTAGTCTCTTTCTGCGGCACTTCCTGCACCAAGCCGAACAGTTCCGACGTTGACGCCTGATAGATTTTGCATTTCTTCTCAAGACCGAGAATGCGAACAGCCTCAAGCAGACGCAGCGTGCCGACAGCATCGGCCTCGGCAGTGTATTCAGGCACGTCGAACGACACCTTCACGTGGCTCTGCGCGGCCAGATTGTAGATTTCGTCGGGCTGCACAAGTTGGATAATGCGGATAAGCGAACTCGAGTCGGTCATATCGCCATAGTGCAGATTGATAAGGCGTTTCTGCTTCATATCGCGCACCCACTCGTCAAGGTAAAGGTGCTCAATGCGCCCCGTGTTGAACGACGACGAACGGCGCATAATGCCGTGAACCTCATAATCTTTTTCCAAAAGAAACTCTGCCAGGAACGAACCGTCCTGACCTGTTATGCCTGTGATTAATGCTACTTTTTTGCTCATTGCTATTGCGTTTTAATTGTTGTCAGAAAACGTCAGACAGCCGATAATTGTGGCCGCCAATAACGGATTTTAAAGAAACAAAAAAGGTTGGACAATGCCCAACCTTTTATGGCGATTTTAATCAATCTACTAATAGAAGTTCGAACGGTTGTCCTCAATGTCGGCGGCAGCCTCAATAGCTGACAGAACCTGATAGCCGGCTCTCGACATATTGGTGCGTTGCAGCAACTCGCGCTCGCGGGCCAAATCAACGTTCTCTGGCTTCACAACCTGCTTAACCTGAATCAGGTAAACGCCGTTGTTGCCTTTCAGCGGTGCGCTGATTTTTTGCTCGGGCAGTGTTACCATTGCGGCTTGCAGACTCGGCTCAACGCCAACTGTCGGAACAGAGTATGAAGAGAATGTTACGCTCTTGGCTTCTTTCACCTGCTCGCTAAGTTTGTCGGCAACAGCCTGAAGAGTTGAAGCGCCAGCGCTTGCATCGTTGAGTTTCGAAATGAGGTATTCAGCTTTTTTCTCGATGAGAACGCGGCGAGCAACGTCGCTGCGCACTTCGTCGAGCGAAGCTGAGCCTTCTTTATGAATGCCGGAAACCATTGCAATTACAAACTGGTTGTCGAGTTCGAAAATCTCTGATATGTCGCCACGGTCAGCTTTGTAAGCCCAGCGGATAACTTGGCGCGGGCTGTCGAAGTTAGCCAGACGGCGGTCGTTGCGTTTGATGTTTGCGGTACGCAGAGTCAACCCTTCTTTGTCGGCATTGCTGCGGAAGGCCTCCAAGCTGCGGTTGCTGCTGCCGAAGCGGCTTGCATTAGCGTAGATGGCGTCAACTGTTTTGTTGCTTGCCGAAATCTCGCGAGCGATGATTGCAACCTGAACCTTTTGCGAAGGTTTGGTCTGGTCTTGGATTTCAACAACGTGGTAACCGAACTGAGTCTGCACAAGTACAAGGTCGCCCTTTTTGCCGAAGAAGCAGGCATCGTTGAATTCCTTCACCATTTGGCCCTCGGTGAACCAACCAAGGTTGCCGCCGTCTTGTGCCGAACCGTCGGCCGAGAATTTCTCAGCCATTTCGGCGAACGAAGCGCCCTTCTTGATGGCGTTCAGAATGCTGTCAGCTTTTGCTTTTGCGGCATCTTCAGTTAAATCAGCTGACGGGCGGATGAGAATGTGGCGGGCCTCAACCGAGTCGGCTACTTTGGCGCTGCCAAGCTTGCGGGCAATCTTCACATAGTTGCCCTCCTCATACGGTCCAACAACGGTGTTGTCAGCGGCGTCGAACAATTCGGCAATCGGCTCCGAAAGGTCTTCTTTGGCAAGATATTTGCCGTTGAAGGCGATTTCCGACTCGAGGTTTACAAACTGCTCAATGGCGTCGATGTCTTTGCTGCCAAATTCGCCTTTCAGGTCTTCAACACTTTTGATGGTGTTCTGGCGGTCATCGTCTGAAGCCACAATCGGGAACACAACATAGTAAATGTCGCGCGATTCGTCCTGCTTATAATCTTTCTTGTGATTGCTGTAGTAGTTTTTCAAGTCGGTTTCGGTAACTTTCACAAGTGAGTCGGCCACTGAGCTGTAGCGCAGCTGAACAAAGTCGAAATCGTACTTGGTGTTTTTGTCGTTCGATTCTTTTTGAGTCTGAAGGCCAGTAGCGTACATACCCATGCCTACGAGCGACATGAATTTCTGGTCTTTCTTGTTTTGTACAAGACTTTTTTCGAAGGCTGCCCACGAAGAAGCGGCTTGTCCCGATGGGTCCAAATCCATGTTTTTCAGGAACTGAACAACCAGGTTGCGGTCGAATTCACCAGTTTCGCTGTTGCGGAAGATAGGAATCTGCATTACCTGAGGGTCAACAAAATTGCCCTGAACCATATCCATCAGCTCGTCGGGTGTTACGTTGATTCCGGCTTTCTCATACTCTTCGTCGATAACATACTGACGAATAAGCTGCTCCCACGTTTGATCCTGGATTTGATCGTAAACAGCTGATTCTAAAGAATTTTGCTGTGTGTTTTGTTTGTAGATCTCAGTGTTTTCATCAACTTTGGCCTGGAAGTATTGGATGGGGATGTCAGTTCCGGCTATTGAGCCGACATTGTTTCTTGAGCTTCCAAAAGTTCCATCGGCCTTGAAAAGGTCACCAACGATGAATGCCAGCAAGGCTAAAGCGACGATGATCGTAACCAGTGTTCCGGCGTGATCACGTATTTTCTGTAATGTTGCCATTGTTTATTTTTTAAGGTTTATTTCAAAAATTTAGGCTACGAAGATAGTAATTTTTAGAAACGGCATAGGAAAAAGGTTTTTTTTCAACGTTGGACGTCTTTTGCTGACAATCAATACATTACATAGTTACAGCATTGTCATTTAATCATCATTGATTGCCACATTGGTCGCGGCAACGTCAACATTTTCAAACCAAACGCACCAAAATTGCGTGTTGGAAGAAGCATTGTGGCATTATTCAACAACAAGGTCCACCAATTCAATTTTGGTGGCTGACGCCCGCAGAATGGTAAATCGGAACTTGCCGAACGACACCACGTCCTGCACTTTGGGAATCGCGCCATAGTGCGACAGAATCAGTCCTGCCAAAGTCTCGTACTCCTCCGACACTGGCAGGTCGAGGTCATACTTATCGTTGACATAGTCGATTTCGAGGCGGGCCGAGAACTGGAAATGATTGTTGTTGAAACGGTGCTCGCGGTAGCGCTTCTTGTCGTGCTCGTCCTGAATGTCGCCCACAATCTCCTCCAGAATGTCCTCCATTGTAACAATGCCCGACGTTCCTCCAAACTCATCAACCACAAGGGCTATGCTGCGGTGGTTCTGGATGAAAAGTGTGAGCAGTTTGTTGGCTGGCATGGTTTCGGGCACAATGGGCAGATTGCGCGTGATGGCCGCAATGTTGGCAGGATGCTGGAACATGGAAATCGATGGAGCAAACCCGACAACATTGTCGATGGAACCCTTGTAAACCATTATTTTCGAAAGTCCGCTGCTGATGAACAGTTTTTTGAGTTCATCAATCGACTCATCGATTGAGATGCCCACAATCTCGGGACGCGGAACCATGCACTCACGCAGTTTCACATCGGAAAAATCGAGGGCGTTGCGGAACAGTTTCACATCGTGCGACTCATCCTCCTCACTCGTCTCGGCAACCATCTCGTCGGCAAGCAAATCCCAATTGACGGCTCCCCAGTAAACCGCATCGTCGCTGCTTATCTTCTTGCTCGTCAGTCGGTTCGATACGAATCGCGAAATGTGATAGGTGATTTTCGAAAGGAAATAGAACATGTAATAAAACAGCGATACGGGTATCGATATGATTTTCAACATATTGCTCGACTCGTGAAAAGTCAGCATCTTGGGCAGAATCTCATCGGCCAAAAGGTAGAGCAGGCACGCCACCGCCATCTGAGCAGCAATTATGACAAAAGCATTCAGCGGCAGCATCTGCCACACATCGTTCTGGCCAGCCACAACCATGGCCAGCGAAACCACCACCAGAAGGTTGCCAATGGCCATTGTGGAGTAATATTGGGCGGGCTTATCGATATACATTTCAATCATTTGCGAAAAATGGCTGTTCTGTTTCTTGTCGAGCTCAATCCGCAATTTGTTGGCCGAGACAAAAGCAACCTCCATCACCGCAAAAAAGAATGCGAACAGAAGCAACACCAATATTAATATAGCCTGTGTTATCATTTTTTGACGATATTTTCACAAATATAGGGGTGTTAGCCTAAACCGCCACAAATAGTTTGGATTTTTTTGTGTGCCGTGAGATTCGAATCGGCTATTGCATTTACTTTGCATTATGGACAAACTCAATCTACCCGACTACTCGCAACTGATTCGCGTCAAACAGGCCGAGAATCAGATTTTCGACCCGCTGCGCCGCAAGTTTGTTGCGCTGACGCCCGAGGAGTGGGTGCGGCAGAATATTATCCAGCACCTTCTGACGCTGGGGTTCCCGTTGGGACTGATGGCCTCGGAGCACCCGATAACCTACAACGGTCTGCAGAAACGCTGCGATGTGGTGATTTTCAACCGTCAGGCCAAGCCGAGCCTCATTGTTGAGTGCAAGGCACCGCAAGTGGCTATCAATCAGAAGGTTTTTGACCAGATTGCCACCTACAACCTGCGGCTCCGCGTCGGGCATTTGATTGTTACAAACGGCTTGAGCCATTTCTGCTGCAAAATGGCTGATGGCGGCAAAGTGGAGTTTCTGCGCGATTTTCCGCTGCCTGCCGATGTGGTGGAGGTTTGATTGATGCACGGTTTTTTATCTCTACCCAAACGAACCCGAATTTATCCTAAAAAGTAGTGGTGTCGCTTCGCGAGAAATTGTTAGAAAATTTGTTTTAAAAATCGAACAAAATTCACAAATAATTGATTTTGAATAATTTTCCTATAAATTTTTTAATAATTTCTGCCCGTTAGGGCATGCAACAAAAAAAATAGGGGCGAATTGTTATTCGCCCCTACGTTTTTATCTCTAACCGATTTTATCCGATTTAATCAGATCAATATTAATCGTTTATCATTAATCATTTAACGTTCACCGTTAATCATTAATCATCACGCGTTTGGCGGTGGTGCCTGTTTTGACGATGTAAACGCCTGTCATACCGATTTGAATTTCGGTGCGGTCGGCATTGGCAGCCACGCGGCTAATCATGCGGCCCATTGAATCGAAGACTAAGATGTCAGCTGTGGCGTTCTCAACCACGATGGTGTTGCCGTAGGCGTAGATGTTCACGGCAGCGGCCTCATCTTCGCTGATTGCGGTGTCGTCAGCCTTAACAGTAACCTCGAAGGTTGCGGTAAGTGTTACGCCGTCAACGGTGTAGCTGACAGTGAGTTTCTGCTCGCCAACCTTGTCGGCATCGAAACCGCTGACCATATCGGCCTTAAGCTCAACTTCGGCAGTGGTGTTGTCGCTGAAGGTGACGGTGATTTTGCCGCCAGTCACATCCAGAGTCTCGCCCTGCTTGTATTCAACTTTGGCAGGTTTTGCGCTAACTGCAATCGACTTGGCCACAACCTCGATAACCGCAGCCTCTTTCACCTCAACATCGAATGTGGTGGTGTAAACCACGCCGTCGATTTCGAATGAAACCGTAACGGTCTGAACGCCAACGCTGTCGGGGTTGAAACCGCTCACCATTTCAGGAGTGATGACAACCTCGGCGGTTGTGCTGTCGCTGGTGGCGATGACGATTTTGCCGCCATCGAGTTTCAGGCTGTCGCCAACGGTGTACTCAATTTGGCTGATAACGACCTCAGCGTCAATGGGTTTGGCAATATCTTTCACCTCAACATCGAACGTTGTTGTGTAAGCCACGCCGTCAATCTCAAAGGCAACCGTAACGGTCTGAACGCCAGCACTGTCTGGGTTGAAGCCGCTAACCATTTCAGGAGTGATGACAACCTCGGCGGTTGTGCTGTCGCTGGTGGCGATGA
>CAMHPA010000025.1 GCA_946186925.1 uncultured Bacteroidota bacterium
GATGACAAGTTCAAAGACAACAAAGTGCGCGAAGAAAATAAAGATTTCTTGATGAAAGATTTCGACATCTTTTTCGGATTCGCAGGCCAAACAGATAATTACATTTTTGCCAATAATGGAAGGGGACATATCTCAAGAGAGGAATTTGAAAAAAAAGGAGGAATCCAATGGATTGAGACCACCGATTTCACGATAGCCAGACACAAGAATCAAGAGACAAATTGAGTTTTATAAGCAATGTTTCTTATAACGAGAAGTCTAAAAATATGTTTGTTAATGCGATGGACACGAACGGGAAATATTGCTTATACAAATGCAAATTCAAGAAATGAAAAAGTATAATTATTGTGTTTAATAACGGCAACAGTCTGTGTTTAAGACTGTTGCTGTTTTTACCTTACACTTTTCCAATAAAAAATCCATAACTATTTACACTTTTCCAATGGTTTTTGGCGTATTTTCTTACACTTTTCCAATTTGGCAAACTAACGACATCGAACGTCATCAGTTGTCCCTGTTTCTGTCAGTACAGACAACAGTCTGTGTTTAAGGTTGTTGCCGTTTTTTATCAAGCATCCGCTTTCAGCATTGCCATATATTCATCATAACTGATTGTTTCGCCGCCCATCGATTTCAGATGTTCTGTTTCGAATTGACAATCAATGAATAAGCCTTTCGATTCGGCCATTGTTTTGGCAAGAAAGATGAGCGCCATTTTCGATGCGTTCGGTTCAAGAGAGAACATACTTTCGCCAAAGAAACAATGCCCGATGGTGACGCCGTAGAGTCCGCCCACAAGTCGGTCATTGTGCCAGACTTCAACACTTGCTGCAAAGCCGATGTCGTGCAGATGCCTGTAAGCCGCAATCATATCGGGGCCGAGCCAGGCGCCATCTTGTTCGGAGCGGCCGTCGGCGGTTGAGCAGTTTTGAATCACTGCGGCAAAATCTTTGTTTATGGTGCAAGTGAAAATATTCTTGTTCAGTACGTTACGCATTGAGTGCGATATTCTGACCTTCTCGGGAAAAATCACAAACCGCGTCATCGGGCAGAACCACATAATGGTCTCGTTGCGGAAACTGTACCACGGAAAAATGCCGTTCGAGTAGGCCAACAGCAGCCGCTCGGCCGACAGGTCGCCGCCAACGGCAAAAAGTCCGTCGGGCTCGCCCAAATGCGGGTCGGGGAAGGCAATGCGGTTGTCGAGTTTGAAAATCATAGAGCGAAATTAAGAAACCGCAGCAATCGCACGCAAGCCAAAAAGAATTATTTTTCGGCAAAAAAACTAATGAGCGATATTGAGCGCCATCCGTTGAAACCTTTTTTGCCGCCGTCGGCTAAAGTGCTGATGTTGGGCAGTTTTCCGCCGCCGCGGGCGCGTTGGTCGATGGATTTTTTCTACCCGAATTTCCAAAACGATATGTGGCGTGTGTTGGGGCTTATTTTTTATGCCGACAAGAACCGATTTGTGATTGCCGACGAACGACGCTTTGATTATGAAGCAGTTGTGCGGTTCTGCACCGAAAAGGGAATTGCCATTTTCGACACAGCATCGGCTGTCAGGCGGCTGAAGGACAACGCATCGGACAAATTTCTTGAAATTGTTGAGCCGACCGATTTGGCGGCATTGTTGAGCCAAATTCCTGATTGCCACACCATTGTAACCACAGGCGAGAAGGCCACCGATGCCATTGTCAACCGTTACGGATGCCCGAAACCCAAAGTGGGCTCGTTCAGCGCGCTAACCATTGGCGGACGCGGCTATCGGTTTTTCAGAATGCCTTCAACTTCAAGGGCTTACCCGTTGGCGCTTGAGAAGAAAGCCGACGCCTATCGGGCGATGTTTGAGTTGGTGGGGATGTGAAATTTAGGATTTAGAAATTAGGATTTAGGATTTAGAAATTAGGATTTTTGAATTACGAATTATGAATTACGAATTACGATTCAACGATTCACCAAATCTTGTCCGCTGTCAGAAATCCAACATTAAATCATCAAACTTTAATTCAAGATTTTTTCGGCAAAAAAATTTGTCTGCTTATATTTGCCAACGGTAACTAATGGCGTCAACCGATGCGCGACGGCGAGTTTGTTGACTGTCAATCAATGATTTAAAAGGATGATTCTTACCATTTTCAAACTTCTCGGCTGCCTTGCCTTGCTGATGTTCGGTATGAAGACGATGAGCGAAGGCTTGCAGAAACTCACTGGCGGCCACCTGCGCAACGTGCTTGGCACAATGACAAAAAACCGTTTCACGGCCCTGCTCACAGGTACATTCATCACGGCCGCCGTGCAGTCGTCAACAGCGACTACCGTGCTCACCGTAAGTTTTGTAAACGCTGGCTTGCTCACTCTGACGCAGGCCATCGCTGTTATTATGGGTGCCAACATCGGAACCACCGTCACGGGCTGGCTGATGGCCATTTTCGGTTTTCAGTTCGATATGACGAGCGTGGTTTACCCACTCTTCGCTTTGGGCATTGTGCTGTCGTTTATGAAGAGCAACGGAACAAAATCGTTTGGTGAGTTTGTCTTTGGATTTGCATTTATGTTCTTGGGACTCACCACTTTGCGCGCCAATGCAGTTGAAATGGACCTGTCGCACAACCAAACGGTTATCAATTTCTTCGCTTCGTGCGGACACTGGGGCTTCTGGACCACACTGCTGTTCCTGCTTCTGGGCGGATTCCTGACAATGTGCGTGCAGTCGTCGGCGGCAATTATGGCCATCACCCTTATACTTTGCTCAAGCGGCGTTCTGCCTATCTATCAAGGTATTGCGCTTGTAATGGGTGAGAACATCGGCACAACCGTAACGTCGAACATTGCCGCTCTGAACGCAAGCACACAAGCGCGAAGGGCAGCCCTTGCACACTTGATTTTCAATCTTTTCGGTGTTTGCTGGATTCTGATAATCTTCCATCCGTTTGTGAATATGGTCTGCCACGTTGTGGGCTTCGACCCCGATTTTGTGCCGCAGACACCCGACGAAATCGCGCAAGCGTCAGTTCGCGTAACCTACGCTCTGACGGGCTTCCACACGGCTTTCAACCTTTGCAATGTGATGCTGCTCATTTGGTTCATCAAACCGCTTGAAAGGTTTATCGGCCGCGTCATCAAAAACAAGGAAGAAGACGACGACATCCGTCTGCGCTTTATCAGCGGCGGTATGATGTCGACTTCGGAACTCTCGATTCTGGAAGCGCGCAAGGAAATCAATCTGTTTGCCGAACGGTCGCTGAAAATGTTCGGTTTTGTGAAAACGCTGCTGCACATCGACGATGTGAACGAATTCTCGAAACTCTACTCGCGGATTGAGAAGTACGAAGGCATCAGCGACAATATGGAAATCGAGATTGCCAACTACCTGAACAACGTGGCTGAAGGCCGATTGAGCCCCGAAGGCAAATCGACAGTCAGGTCGATGCTGCGCGAGATTTCGGAAATTGAGAGCATCTGCGACAGCAACTACAATATGAGCCGCGTCATCAAGCACAAGTTCGATTCGAAGGAAGATTTCACACCCGAGCAGTATGCTCACATTGAGCATATGTTTGAACTAGTGGAAAGCGCTCTGACTCAAATGATTAAGCTGATTGAAGATACCGAAGGCACTGTGCTCGCCGTTCAGTCGCTCAACATCGAGAACGAGATTAACACCTTCCGTTCGCGCCTGAAAGAGAACAACATATTCGACATCAACGACAAGAAGTACGATTATCAGATGGGCGTCCACTATATGGACATCATCTGCGACTGCGAGAAGTTGGGCGACTATGTGATTAACGTTGTTGAGGCACACGCTCAAGTCAGACTGACGGTGTAGTCAATCATTGAAAGATTGAAGTGCGATAGCTATCGGGATGAAGGATCGAAGGATCGAATGCAAATAGGCAATCATTCTTCGATTCTAACAAATTGCATATTTTTCACATCCTGTGTTATTAATCTATCTATAAAATTGTAGATAGTCAATTCATTGTCGTTGGAAATAGTGTATGCACATTTTATCTCTTTCCCATCTTTTCCAAAAACAATTGTATCTGAAATTGCCGAATAACACCAACCATCAAAAACGATGTGTTTTTTTACCAATGCATCTTTGGTAAAAACTATAGTGTCCATAATTCCATCGAACATTTCGGGATTTTTTTCTATCCACGTTCCAACCAACTTATTATCCAAGACCAAATATCCTTCAATAAATTCTTTAGAACAATTGGACGCTATCAATAAAAAAGTGTCTGTTTGGAATTTTCCCCGTGGATAGTAGCAATCAATAAAATTGTTGATAATAAGCGTGTTATCGCATATTGATATTTTATATTCAAAAGGTTTGATAAAATAAATTTTCTCTGCACCTTCCCAATCTAAAAGCAATAAATTATTTTTTAAAGAGTATGAATAAATGCCCCAATAGGGGTGTCCGCATAAATCCATTTGTTGCCCGCTATAATCTCTTGGCCCTCTTAACAATAGGTCTTCTGTAAATCGTAATGTATCAGTTCCTGTTTTAGCATCAATCCATATAGTGTTTTGGAGTTTTTGATTATCAATTGTGTCGTCATCATTTTTAGAACAGCAAAAAAGCACGAGACACAGTGGTATTAGAATTATCTTGTTCATATAAAATGTGTTAAATGACTTGCAAATATGGAATAAATGATTTGCAAATGCAAATTACCGACAGTTGTCCGTAGTCCTATCTGCCTTTCTGCTTTTTCCATTCGCTGGCCACAAGGCAAAGTTCGTCGTAAAACGCTTCGCCGTATTTGCGTATCAGCGGCTCTTTCAGGAATCTATAGACAGGAACGCCCAAACGCTCGCCTTTTTCGGTGGCTTCGAAGCAGAGCGGAATGCGCTCGTAGTTTAGCGCGTCATAGTCGCCGCAGCGCTTGATGCGGATGGGATAGAGATGGCACGAAATGGGCTTTTGAAAATCGACTTCGCCATCGCGCCAAGCCATCTCGATGGCGCATTTCACAATTTTTCCGTCATTTACGGCGTAGGCGCACGGCCCGTTGTCGACGAGCGTTGTCACCTTGTCTCCATCGCGGTCGATAATCCATTTGCCCTGCGCTTCAACGGCCGCCACGCCTTCAGGCGTCAGCCGCGGACGGATGGTCTCAAAAATGCGGTCGAGAATCTGCGTCTCGTCATCGGTGAGCGGCGCGCCCGATGAACCTTGCACACAGCAGTTTCCCTTGCACACGGTCAGGTTGCAGAAGAATTTCTCTTCAATCACATCAAGACTGACTAGTTTTCCGTCGATTTCGAACATAAGCGATGCCAATAGTCAATAAAAAAATCCCCAAGCCAATCGGTTTGAGGATTTCATTGTTTTGCTTTGGTGAACCAGCTGGGGCTCGAACCCAGGACCCCATCCTTAAAAGGGATGTGCTCTACCTACTGAGCTACTGATTCAAGAGCTTTCCTGAAAAAGCGGTGCAAAGGTACAACCAATATTGACTTTCGCAAATGCAAAATGATTTTTTCAGCAAAAAAAATTCTATTGCTGTGTAGAACGTGCTTCTCCGCTTTATAAAACAATATTAAACCTATATTTGCCCATCAAACAAACATAATTGTGGAAAAAGGAGTTGTAACAAAATCGACAGGTAGTTGGTATCTGGTCAGGAAGGCTGACGGGAGCGTGGTGGAGTGCCGCATACGCGGGAAGTTCCGCACCAAGGGGCTGCGCACAACCAATCCTGTGGCGGTGGGCGACGTGGTGGAGTTTGATGTTGACGCCGAAACGGGTAAGGGTTTGATACACAGCATCGACGACCGCCGAAACTATATCATCCGCAAGTCGATAAACCTGTCGAAGGAGGCGCAGATAATGGCTGCCAACATCGACCAAGCCATTCTGGTGGTGACGCTCGTGAGTCCGCGCACGTTCACGCAGTTCATCGACCGCTTTCTAGCGTCGGCGGAGGCTTACAATATTCCTTCGGTTTTGGTTTTCAATAAGATAGATTTATACAACGAGCAACAGACCACCGAAATGGAAGAACTGATTGCCGTTTACGAAAAGATTGGTTATGAGTGCGTTAAGGCTTCGACGGTGCAAAACATCGGCATCGACCGCATTGAAGAACTCACGCGCGGCAAACTATCGCTGCTGGCGGGCCATTCGGGTGTTGGCAAATCGACTATCGCCAACCGCTTGAATCCCCACCTTGAACTGCGCACGTCGGCCATTTCCGACTCGCACGACAGCGGAACGCACACCACTACCTATCCCGAAATGCACCCGCTGCTCAATGGCGGCTATATTATTGATTCACCTGGAATTAAGGGCTTTGGCACCATCGAAATGAAGGACGAAATGGCGCACTATTTCCCCGAAATGTTCGCCGAGTCGGCCAACTGCCAATTCTACAACTGCACGCATACTCACGAGCCGAAATGTGCTGTGAAACAGGCTGTTGCCGAAGGTCGCATCGCGCAAAGCCGCTACAACAGTTATTTAAGCCTACTGAACGATGAGGACGAGGATAAATATCGGCAAGGTGTTGATTAGCACGGTGTTGGCCGCGGTGCTATGCGCTTGCGGAAGTCAGCCATCGCCGAAAGGCCAACCACAGCAGCAAGCGGAAACGGCATCGGCGCAGACCGAAAAAACGAAACCGAAGACGGCATCGCCGAAAGGCACCAAAAAGGCAGCCAAGCCCAAAAAAGTCCGCCTGACGGAGGACAACGTGGTTGAGGAACTCACCAAATACGGCCGCGAGAATCCCGAACGGATGGTGAAAATCGTCACGTCGAAGGGCACAATGGTGGTGGAGTTGTACGAGAACACGCCGCTTCACCGCGCCAATTTCATCCACCTTATCAAGGAACACTACTACGACGGCACGGAGTTTTACCGCGTCATCAATAATTTTATGATTCAGGGCGGCGACACCGACGGCTACGAGCGGCGCGCGGTGAAGGAGAAAATCGGCAAATACACGCTGCCTGCGGAGTTCCGCGAGGGCAACATCCACAAGCGCGGCGCCCTGTCGATGGTGCGCGAGTATGAGAACAACCCCGAGAAACGCTCGTCGCCGTTTGAGTTTTTCATTGTTCAGGGCACCACCTACACCGACGGCGAACTGAACGGCACCGAGTTCAACTACAACGTGAAAATCGGCCCCGAAGCCCGCGCCGTATACAAATCGGTGGGCGGTTGCGCCTACCTTGACGGGCAGCACACGGTGTTTGGCGAAGTGGTTGAGGGATTGGAAGTTATCGACAAGATTGCCGCCGTAAAAACCGACAATGGCGACTGGCCGATTGAGGCTGTGACCATCAAAATGGAGATAGTGAGGTGACAGGGAGGAGTTAAGAGTTAGAATTAGAGAGTTATGAGTTTGAAGTTAGAAGTTAGGCTTTCCCCAATAAAAATGTGATAATTGGTTGTAATTTGTTAAAAATAAACGCGTTGTGATAAGGTGGTATTTTTGAAGCATTGAAGGAAGCCGCATCCACAATAGACCGAGCAGAATTATTTGTATTTTTACAAACAAAAATCAAGATGTTATGAAAAGACTAATGACACTTTTTGCCGCTGTTGCGTTTGCGGGGCAGGCGTGGGCGCAGGATTATGATTTTGTTGTGGGCAATCTTGCTTACACAATAACTGATTCAGTAAAACACGAAGTTTCTGTTAGTAGCGTTAATGACTCTATTACGGGAGATATCAAGATTCCATTGAACGTGGAAAACGATGGCCTGACTTACAACATTACAAGTATTAGTAATTTTGCATTCTATAAATGCAAAAATATAACATCAATAGCCATATCTAATAATATTACGAGAATAGGCAGTTGCGCGTTTGAATCTTGTGAAAATATGTCTTTTGTGACTATTCCTAATTCTGTTACTTGTATCGGTACAAATACGTTTTATGATTGCCAAAAACTAACATCAATAAATATTCCTAATTCAGTATCAGAGATTGGTTATACTGCATTTGATGATTGTAGTAATCTGAAAGAAATAAATGTGGCTAATGGCAATCCTATATATGCGACAGAGAAAGGTGTTTTATTTGACAAAAACAAAACCATTCTGATATGTTTTCCCGCAGGTAAAAAGGGTTCATACACGATACCTAATAAAGTTGAAATAATTCTTGATTATGCATTTTCTGGTTGTAAAGGTCTAACTGCAGTTAAAATTCCCAATTCAGTAACAAATATTGGAAACAGTGCGTTCAAGGGGTGTAAAGGTTTGACTTCAGTAACAATTCCTAATTCTGTAACAAATATTTGTAGTAGTGCATTTGCAGATTGCAGTGGTTTGGCATCAGTAAAAATCGGCAATTCAGTAACAAATATTGGAAACAGTACGTTCAGCGGTTGTGTTGGATTGGTATCAGTAAAAATCGGCCAATCTGTTACAAACATTGGCCAAAAAGCATTCTATGATTGTGAAAACTTGTCAAGAATCGAATATGCTAGTATTCAGAGCCTATGTAATATTAGTTTTGGTCAGGCAGATGACGGTTTTAGCAGAAACAACATTACGCCAATGGATAATGATGTAATGGAAATAATTCCTATAACTCGTTTTACTCCGCAAAATCTTCATCTACGCACGGCCAATCCACTATTCTACGCCCATCATCTGTTCATTAATGGTAAAGAAATCACTGATTTGACAATACCTACTTCCGTAAAAAACATTGGTGATTTCACGTTTATTGGTTGCAGTAATTTGACATCGGTAACGATTTCCGATTCGGTGTCAGTTATTGGCGAGGAGGCTTTTCTTGGATGCAGCAAATTAACATCAATCATTATTCCCGATGGTGTGGAAACCATAGAAGATGGCGCGTTCTGCGATTGTAGCGAACTGAAATCGGTAAGCATTCCTAAATCGGTTACGAGTGTAGGCGAGGATGCGTTCAAAGGGTGCAAGTTTGAGTATAAGGAGTAAGAAAAAAGAGTTTTTTTCATTTTATCAATCAGTTAATCAATTAATCTATAAATGAATATGCATCTTCTTCTGATAAGCAATTCAACAATGGCGGGTGAGCCGTTTCTGGAGTATTCGAAAGACGAGATTGCGCGCTTTTTGAGCGGGCGGCAGAACATCGTTTTCATTCCGTACGCCGCCGTAACGTTCAGTTTCGACGATTTTGAGGCCAAGGTCAACCGCCGTTTCCGCGATTTCGGTTTGAGTGTGAAATCGATACATCGGTTTGAAAATCAGGTGGAAGCCGTTGAGACAGCCGACGCAATTGTGGTTGGTGGCGGCAACACGTGGAATCTGGTGCGCCACCTGCATCAGAACGGCCTGATTGAGCCTGTGCGCCGCTGTGTAAAGGCTGGAACGCCATACGTGGGCTGGAGTGCGGGCGCCAACGTGGCCTGCCCTACAATGCAGACAACCAACGATATGCCCGTGGTCGACCCGCTGGGCTTCGACACCTTCGGGCTGGTGCCGTTCCAAATCAATCCGCACTACACCGACCGTCAGATTGAAGGCCACGGCGGCGAAACGCGCGAGGAGCGCATTCTGGAGTATCTGGCCGCCAACCCGAAATCGACCGTTGTGGGCTTACGCGAAGGCTGTATGCTCAACGTCGAGGGCGGGCACGTCCGTTATGTGGGCAAGAACAACTTGCGGTTGTTCATCAATGGCCGTCAGCCCATCGAGATTGAGCCTGACGAAGATTTTGATTTTCTTTTAAAATTCTGATAGCGAATGTGGCAGATTATTTCGGGCAGTTTGCTGCTGAGCCTTGTCCACGCCGCCATTCCAAACCATTGGCTGCCCATTGTGGCCGTGGGTAAGAGCGAGCGCTGGACAATGCGCGAGACGCTGCACGCCACCGCGCTCATCGGCGCCGCACACATTGCAAGCACTGTGATTATCGGCATTCTGATTGGCCTTGCGGGATTCCAACTCTCGAGCAGCCACGCCGAACTGACGCACTGGGTGGCGCCCGCCGTTCTGGCCGTTTTGGGTGTCATTTTCATTGTTTCCGATTTTGTCGGGCGCGGCCATCACCATCACGACCATTTCGACGGTGCGCGGCAGGCAAAAACCAAGCGCGCCGTCATCGGCTCAATGGTTGTGGCGATGTTCTTCTCGCCTTGCATCGAACTTGAGGTCTATTTTCTGCCCGCGGGCGTGTTTGGCTGGCGCGGAATTCTGGTTACATCGGCCATCTATCTTGTTGCTACAGTGAGCACTATGCTAACGCTCGTCTATATCGGCACAAAAGGCCTGAGCCGCCTAAACTGGCACATTTTCGAGCATCACCAAAAGACACTCACGGGCTGCATCTTGATTGTGCTGGCCGCGGTGTCGTTTTTAATCGATTGAGATATGAGGAAACTGATTGTTGTACTGATGGTTATGGTTGGCCTTTCGGCGAATGCGCAGGTGCTGATGCGTAAAGGCGCCGACAACCCCGAAGCGTTCCGCTTGGCGCGATATTCGTTCTGCGTGAGCCTGATGCCCACGGCTGGCCTTGAGGTTGTTACCTACGGAATCCATTGCCAACCGTACGAAGGCAAGCCAACCGTGCGTTTTATCAAATACGAGACATTTCTTCGTCAGTTTGGCGGTGCTGAGCCTTCGAAAGCCAATCCTGACCGCATCGATATGTTTGAAACCGAAGGCATCGACCAACTCACGCTCAAAGACTTATGGAAACTGCGCTACGCCACATATCCGTTCGGCGAATCGAAGGCGCTTGGCTGGGGCGGACAGAACGGCGTGCCCACCGAAGGTCAGATGCAGATTCTGTCGCAATACGGAATGAATTTTCTTAGTGATGTCATCTACGGCGACAACCTTATCCGCCTGCTGAAGGATATGCAGGACACAAAGTGGGTGGGTGAGTATATGTCGGCGAAATAGATAACAATCTTGACTATAATTTAGGAAGAATACATTGGGTTTAATTCATTCAAAACAATAATTTCTTTTTCTTTACACGCATTTTCAAATAAAACGATATGAAACAACTCAAACTTTTGTCAATAGCTGTTTGTCTGACGGTTCAACCAGCATTGGCTCAGCAAGATAACGGCATCGAAGAACCACAATGGACCTACAAAATGAGCGGCTTTGTTGACCCGCAGTTCTATATGGACACCCGCGAAGTGGTGAGCGCGCGCGAAGAGCAGATGCTTTTCTACCCCGCCCCAAAAGTGCTCGATGCCGAAGGCAACGACATTAACGCTCAGCCGAGCAATAATGCCCTTGCCATTACAGCACGTATCGGTCTGAAAATCAATGCACCCGATGCGCTCAACGCTAAAATTTTCGGCTATCTGGAAGGCGATTTCACTGGCGCCACCAACGACGGAATCAATATGCTGCGTCTGCGCCACGCCTATCTGAATATGCGCTGGCAGAAGTCGAACCTGCTGCTGGGACAGTACTGGCACCCGATGGTGGCTCACGAAGTGATGCCTGGCACGCGTCCGCTCAATATGGGCATTCCGTTCCACCCGTACTCACGCTACGTGCAAGCCCGTTATACTCAATACTTTGGCAGTCTTGAGTTGAGCGGAATAGCCGCTTTCCAACTCGACAACAAATCGGTCGGCCCCGACGGCGGCAGCACCGCCTACCTGCGCAACAGTTGCCTGCCCGAACTGAACGCACAACTCTGCTTCCGCGGCGAGAAACTCTATCTTGGCGCGATGGTCAACTACGTTCTGCTTCAGCCGCGCACGTCTGTCGATATCTATTTTCCACACAATGGCACAGATGGTAAAGAAACGTACAAAACCGACACAAAAATCGGTTCGACCGCCGTTTCTGTTTTCGGAAAGCTGAATGTCAGCGAGTTAAGCCTTCGTTTCCAAGGAATCTATGGCGACAATCTTGTTGAGCAAGGCTTGATGGGCGGCTACATTGAAAAACAAAATGTGGAAAAATATGAATACAGCAACTTCGGTACCACAACCTTCTGGGTTGACTTAGGTCGCACCAAAGGCGTCTGCCGCCCTGGACTGTTTGCAGGCTACGGCCGTAACAACAATTTCGGTGACGAGATTGAAAGCTATGCCACAGTTTATGGACGAGGTTTCGACATTGAGTACGTTTGGCGTGTGCAACCACGTGTAGGATTCTATCCGTCTGATTATCTGAACTTTTTTGCCGAAGTTGAGTACACCAACGCAGCTTATGGCAAGAAAATCGAAGACGGTGGGAAATATCACTACGAGTCGGATTACAACGTCGGAAACTACCGCTTCATTGTAGCGGCCGTGTTCAATTTCTAATTGAGAACCATTTGGAAATGAGCAAGATACTCAGCGAAAGCGACAAGGCCAAAATTGAAGAACTGAAGCGAATCCGCCAACGCAACAACGATTACGCGTGGATGCTCTGCGACTATCTGGACCAAAATCCGTGCCTGATAACCAAAGAGTTGATGGATGAGTCGAACCCTGGCGGCCTGCTGCCCGACGAGGCAATCTACACCGCGCTGCTCAGCGGTTTCTGCGGGCTCAATCCCGACGAGAACCCCGACGACCGCATTCTGCTCGACGAATATTTCCGCCGCTCGGTTGTCAAACTCGACGCCAAGGCCTACGCCGAGGACCCGTACTACAAAAATATCCGCATTCCGAACGTGAAATTTGGCCGCTGGGAACTGAAATACGAGCACTACAAGGCCTACGAGGCGTTTGTCTGCGATGAGATGATTCTCGACCCCGACTTCAAGGAAATTCAGCGTATCGGCTTCTTCGACAGCGATTTCAGTTATCCTGCCGTTCACGAGGACGGCCACGAGTGGATGGCTATCAAGCCCAACGAGACAGCTACAATCCGATTTGCCGTTGAGGCCGCCCGCAGAAAGGTAGCAACATTCGGGCTGGGAATGGGGTATTATCCGTATCTTGTTCATTTAAAGCCAAATGTTGAGAGCATAACCATTATTGAGCGCTCAAAAGACGTGATTGAACTTTTCAAGACTCACATTCTGCCGCAATTCGTTCACCCTGAAAAGGTTAGGATTGTTTGTGCCGACGCTTTTGAGTACGCCGAAAAGCAGATGCCCGCCGAGCGGTTCGACTACGCTTTTGCCGACACCTGGCGCGATGTGTCGGACGGTCTGCCGATGTATTTGAGAATGAAGAAGTTGGAATACCTGAATCCGCACACCGAATTTTCATATTGGGTTGAAGAATCGCTGCTGTCGGGCTACCGCTGGCAGATGTTCGACACCATTGTCGACAATGCCGCAAGTTATGAAGAAGCCTGCAAATGCCTGAGCGACGATGGTTTGCGAAAGTTTGCGGCGGTGAGAATCAAGCTGGAGAAGTAAGAAATCTACCGCGAGAGCAGCTTTCTGACATCGTTCACCAACTCAACCGACGCCTCGATTTCCTCTTTCCTAATTGCCACACTTTCAATGTTAAAGCCCATTGGGATACGCTTTTCTCGGCAGAAATCAATGATTTCGGCAGCAGTTTGGCGGCACACATCTACCGACTGACGGAGAATGTTTTCGGAATGCAAAAGGTCATTGTGCAACCAGTGCGGCACATCGATTCCGAGCCAATCAAGAAATTCGAGCGATTTAGTTGAGCCACAAGGCGTTAGAGTAAAAATAACTGGCACCAACGGCCGCTGAAGTTCATTGGCGGTGTAATAGTAATCCGACAGAAAATCAAGCGTTTGGTTGACACTGTAAACGCACTGCGACACGAAAAACCGACAGCCGCCATCGATTTTGCTGAAAAGCCGAAGATGCTCATCGCCTTTCAAATGGTGGCGCTCGGGGATGGTCACTCCGCCGAGAACCATATTCGTATTTTGCTCGTTTTTAATGCGATAGGCATCAAGTAAAGTGAGACTGTCAGCTTGTGTTTTTGAAGGCGAGCCCACAAAAACCGACAAATCGTTGTCGGCCGTGCGCACCCAATCGGCAAATTCGGCAGACGAATATTTGCCCACACTTTTGTAGATTATCTTCGGCAACTGCAAATCAGCCAAATAGTTACGACTGTAAGCGTCTGGCCTGAGCGTTTCGCTGAACGGGAACGGGCGTGGATTGGCGTTGCGCGACGACTCATCCTGCAAATCATAGAGAATGAGCGCATCGACGTTCAGACTGCGCACGCGCGCCATCTGCTTGTCGGCAATCTCACGCACCCTCTCCTCGCCTGTTGCGGCTTTCGGGGGCGTGAGACCGTAGAACAAGAATCCCGACTCGCAGTTTAAAATCCTCTGTTTCAGCGATGTTGACATTCCTTGCGGTTTAGAACGGAAGGTCATCCGTTGGAGCAATGTCGTTGTTTTGAGCGGGCTGCGCGGCTGGTTGAGCGGGAGCAGCCGAAGGCTGTGCTGCAGGTGCGGATGTTGCGGCTTGCGGAGCGGCAGCCATCGGTTGTGCGGCATCGGCAGCCTCTATGCGCCACGCCGACAAGGTGTTGAACACGCGCTGAGTGCCATCCTGGCCCGTCCAGCGGCGGCCCTGAATGTCGAACGTAACCTTAATCATCTGCCCAACCGCGAAATTATCGAGCAAGGCCACGTTGTTATTCGACACCTGGAACAAAATGTGGTCGTTCCACTGCGCGTTGCGCTGGTTTTCAACTTCAAGAACAAATTCCCTTACGGTGAAGGTTGCTGTGCGCTGAATGGCGGCACGAACCTCCTCTAATTTTCCAATTAACTCCATATCAATATTTTATCTGATTCAAAAATCGGTCTGCCTGCGGTTAGCATATTATCGGCAATGGCCGCTATTTTTGTTTGCTAAAAGTAAATATTCTGCCGAAATTGCAGTTGAATCGGAGGTTGCCGATTCGCTCACTTTTAAACATTGTTTAAACACCGATTATGTCTTTTGAAACCGACCGTCTGATTCTGCGTCCGTGGCTCGATGCCGACGCCGAAGACCTATATTTATATGCCCGCGACCCGCAGGTTGGCCCGATTGCTGGCTGGCCGCCGCACACAAGTGTCGAAAACAGCCTTGAGATTATCCGCGCAGTATTCTCAAAACCAGAGACTTATGCCATAGCACTAAAATCTGACGACCGCCCGATTGGCAGCATCGGCTTGCTGTTCAACGGCGACGGCATTGCCCCGATTGGCGAAACCGAAGTTGAGCTGGGCTTTTGGATTGGCGTTCCGCACTGGGGCCACGGCTATGCGCCAGAAGCCTCTCTCCGACTGATTCGCCACGCTTTCGACGACCTCAACTCCACCGCCGTTTGGTGCGGCTACTACGACGGCAACCAAAAATCGAAACGCGCGCAGGAGAAAATCGGATTCATCTATCACCACACTATCGAAAATGTTGAAGTTCCGCTGATGGGCGATGTGCGAACGGCGCACATGAACCTACTCACACGCGAACGTTGGGATCTCATTTGTGCTTCGGGGCTTTCTATTTTCGATTGAAAACCTGATTTTATCGACCAATAATAATATTAATTACCATTCATTTTTGCGTTATTTGCATTCACAGACTAATAACGGTCTGAAATAAAAACATAACAATAAATATCATGAAACACAAAACAACTCTGTTGGCAATTGGTCTGGCGGCCATCATCGGCGCGCAGGCCTACAACGCCAGTGCACAACCGCAGAATCAAAATCAGGCTGTGCCAAGTGGACCAAGCATCGACAACTACTTCACTCCATCGACTGCCGATGCGATGAAACCTGACGACCAGGGCTTTATCCGCCGCTGGCTGTTGCTTGACCCAATCGGCAAACCAAACCGCGGCAACACCGTCTTCACTGACAGTTACCTCCGCGATGCGTTCGCCCACGAGTACTATCCAAATCAGTACAAAACCCTTCCGAAGGACGGCGAAAAGGTTAAGGCCACCGTTCAGATTCAGCCCGAAGCCAAATTCGACGGCCCGCGCCCACCGATGGGTTTCCAAATGCCTGAACCTGTATGGGAAAAAAGGACTTTGGTTTGGCACGCTTTCGACAGCAAACTCTACAACGTCAAACTTTATCGCTTTGCAACAGGCACAAAACAAACAAGATACGGCATTATTTTCCATGCTGTTACAGTTATCAACTGCGACGAGGATATGACTGTCCGCCTGGCTGTCGGCTCTAACTCGGCATCAATGTGGTGGCTCAACGACCAAGAGGTTCTTCTCCTCTCGGGCGACCGCCGTATGGTTGTCGATGACTGCGTTTCGCCAATCATCAGCCTCAAGAAAGGCAAGAACATCTTGCGCGGTGCCGTTATCAACGGTCCTGGTATGAGCGACTTCTGCGTTCGCTTCCTCGATCTCGAAGGCAAACCTGTCAAGAACATCACTATCACCAACAAGTAATTGAAAATCAAAATAATGAAAAATAATATGAAACCGATTATAACTTTAGGCGTTTGCGCATTGACAGTTGCTTTGGCAGCGAAAGATGCAAACGCACAGATTGGCAAACCTTTCATCCACGACCCATCAACAATCGTTGAGTGCGACGGGAAATACTACACATTCGGAACAGGCCAAGGCGGCCTCATCTCAGAGGACGGCTGGACATGGAACGGCGGCGCAGTACGCCCGGGCGGCGGCGCTGCACCTGACGCGCTTAAAATCGGCGACCGCTATCTGATTGCCTACAGCACCACTGGCGGTGGCCTTGGCGGCGGCCACGCAGGCACTGTTGTTACAATGTGGAACAAGACTCTCGACCCGAATTCGCCTGATTTCAAGTTCACCGACCCGATTGTGGTTGCATCGTCGGAGTATGACGAGGACTGCGACGCTATCGACGCAGGTCTGCTTCTCGATCCGACCGATGGCCGTCTGTGGCTGTCGTATGGTACCTATTTCGGATTCATCCGTTTGGTGGAACTCGACCCCAAAACTGGCAAACGCGTTGAAGGCAACGAGGCTATCAACATCGCCATCGACTGCGAGGCTTCTGACCTGATGTACAACAATGGATGGTATTATCTGCTTGGTACTCACGGCACTTGCTGCGACGGCGCCAACTCTACCTATAATATTGTTGTTGGCCGTTCACGCAAGGTGACTGGTCCTTATCTTGACAATATGGGCCGCGATATGTTGCAAGGCGGTGGCCGCATGGTGATTGCCGCTCACGACCGCGTTATGGGCCCTGGCCACTTCGGACGCTACATTGTTGAGGAAGGCGTTGAGAAGATGTCGTGCCACTTTGAGGCTGATCTTGATTTTGGCGGACGTAGCACTTTGGCCATCCGTCCACTTTTGTGGAAGAACGATTGGCCGTATGCAGGCGAACTGCTGAAAGACGGTGTTTATGAGATTGAGTCGGAGCGCCGCGGCTATGCTCTTGAGTTGGCTGTTGACTTTGTTCGTATGCCTATGGCAATGCGTGGCTTTTTCGGTCGAAACGACACCACTCCTATCAAACCTGTTGCTTCACAGAAACTTGAAGATGTTCAAGCGAATTGGCCTGCTGGCGATGTTGCTGTCCGCGCAGGCGACTATATGACCCGCCCGCACCAGAAATGGAGCATTGTGGCTCTTCCCGAAAAGGAAGGTTTCCTTGGCGGCGCATACTGCAAGATTGTTATTGAAGGCACCAACCGCGCTCTGACCGCAGCCCCGAACTACGAGGTTATCGCATCGGAGTACACTGGCGCTGAGACACAACTTTGGCGCATCGACCAACTGACTGACGGAACCTACCGTCTGATGCCGAAACAGGCTCCTGGCGTTGAAGGCGAAGTTGTTCTGGTTTCAACTGGCGACAGCACCGTTGGTCTCGGCAAGTTCGATATGAAGAGCGACAACTCAAAATGGAACTTGAGAAATCATTAATTGATTGAATCAAAATAGTAAAAGCCGATTTCCACTTGGAAGTCGGCTTTTTTTGTAATTTTTCCTTTGCTTTAATCCGCCAAAAGACGCAACTTTGCATAACAACTTGAAAAACTAATAAAAATGAAAAAGATTTTTGCCTGTCTGCTTGGACTTTTGGGTTTTGCTGGGTGTGATGATATTGTAAATGGTGGTGAGGAATATGGAACGCCATACGTTGAATTTTCTGTGAAAGGCACCGTTACTGACGGTGAAAAAGCCATTGAAAATGTAGAGATGAAACTTCATCATATAATATGGACGACTGATTCCTGCAAAACTGACTCTAAAGGGCAATTTAAACTATCTGGCAGAGATTATGGTGGCTGGGATGGCGATACTCTACGCTGTGAACTAATCACAAACGACTTGAATAACAAATACCAAAACGATACAATTGAAGTTAATCTTGTACGGAGCGATTTTTCTGGCAAAAAGAAGAATGACCACTGGTGCTCCGGTTCTGCCGAAAAGACTGTGAATGTCGCTCTTAAAAAGAGACCTTAACAATCAACATTTTATGAGACGAGTTCTTAAAGCACTATTGACTTTATTAGGTTTTACAGGATGCGATTTATTGGTTAATTGTTGTGCATACGGCACACCCTACGCGGAATTCGAATTAAAAGGGACTGTGTCGGATGGCGAGAAACTAATTGAAAACGTAGGAGTATCATTCAGCAGTAACAATCCTTATCTCGATAGCCTTACGATGATAACCGACCATAAGGGTGAATTCTCTTTTAAAGACACCTATACAGAGGCAACAGATTTTCAATACACACTTATTGCCAACGATTTGAATGGAAAATATGAAAGCGACACCATCAAAGGATACATACTAAGGTCTGATTTCAAGAGAAAAAAACGCGACGACCAATGGTTTGATGGCAAAGCAACAAAAACCGAGAATTTCATATTGAAAGAAAAGAATGGCAAGTAAGAGAATCACTCTCCGCAAAAAATTAGCACTTGAAATAACCCGACTTGCCAGGAAAGACACTGTGCGGGAACACCCGTTGAGGACGATTTTCTGGGAATGCACCTTGCGTTGCAACGCCGCCTGCCGCCACTGCGGAAGCGACTGCAAGGCATCGGCTGCCGCTAAAGATATGCCTGTGGCCGATTTTCTCAAGACAATCGACACAATCACCCCACACGTCAACCCGCATAAGGTGCTTGTGATTTTCACTGGCGGCGAAGCTCTTGTCCGCAACGACATTGAGCAATGCGGCATCGAACTATACCGCCGCGGCTACCCTTGGGGCATCGTGAGCAACGGCTATCTGCTGACAGAAAAGCGTCTGCTATCTCTCCGCAAATCTGGCCTTCACGCCGCAACCATCAGTCTCGATGGCTTTGCCGATGCCCACGACTGGCTGCGCCGCGTGCCAAACGGCTTTCAAAAGGCAACCGAAGCAATCAAACTGCTTGCACAAACCAACGATGTGGTGTGGGACGTTGTCACTTGTGCCAATCAGCAAAACATTGATACTCTGACTGATTTCAAGGAATATCTTTTGAGTATTGGAGTGAAACGCTGGCGGATTTTCACGATTTTTCCCGTCGGGCGCGCGGCTGAAAATCCCGAACTTCAACTTTCCGACGAGCAGTTCACCCGCCTGATGAATTTCATTGCCGACACCCGAAAAGAAGGACGCATACAAGTCAGTTACGGCTGCGAAGGATTTCTGGGTGGCTACGAAGCCGAAGTCCGCGACACATTCTTTCACTGCGATGCTGGCATAACCGTCGGCTCCATACTGCACGACGGCTCAATTTCGGCTTGCCCAAGCATCCGCGCCAACTATTCGCAAGGCAACATCTACAAAGACGATTTTTGGAGTGTTTGGCAAAACAAATTCGAACAATTCCGCGACCGCTCGTGGATGAAGAAAGGCATCTGCGCCAATTGCAAAATGTTCCGCTACTGCGGCGGAAACGGCTTCCACCTACGCGATGAGAATGGCAATCTGCTGTTTTGCCACTATCAACGGTTGACAAAATAAATTCGGTTACATTCGAATACCCGACTTAAATATATTTATCAGTCAACCATTTACACCTTACTCTTCCTCCCAAAAATCGGTATTGCTGATACCGAACTCTTGCGGGTGGAAAACAGGTTCTCGGCCTTCGCTTTTCTGCCGCTCGTAATCGTTGAGCGCACGCAGCGCCTGCGACGACAGCAGCAGTATGGCCAAAATGTTTATCCAAGCCATCAGCCCCACGCCAATGTCGCCCAACGTCCACACCGAGCCGCTGCCCGACAGAGAACCCGCAAACACAGTCAGAACAGTGACGCATCGCAATATCCAAATAATCAGGCGCTCGCCCTTGTCGCTGGCTGCGCAGTCATCTTCCGAAAATTCGGGGCGGTTTCGGCGACGGCGCCAACGGCTGAACAGGTAAACAAGGTTGGTTTCGGCGTAATAGTAATAGGCCATAATGGTTGTGAATACGAAAAAGAAGAGCGCCACCGACACAATTACGTCGCCCGCCTTCAGCCCCACAACGGTGCCCAATGCCGAAGAAGTATAAAACACGCCTGGCTCGCCCGCGGGGGCGTTGGCGTTTTGCTGAAGATAGGTCACAACGGTTTCGCCCGTGGGCGCGGTCTGCACCGTGCCGATAATGTTGTAGGTTTTGCAGGCCAAAATCATCAAGGCTGTGGCGGTGCAGACAAGCAGCGTATCGATATAAACCGAAAACGCCTGTACAAGTCCCTGTTTGACAGGGTGATTCACGGTTGCTGCCGCGGCAATAATCGGGCCTGTGCCCTGCCCCGCCTCGTTGCTGAAAATTCCGCGTTTCACACCCATTGCGATTGTCGTGCCAAAAATGGCGCCGCCAACTTGGTTTACACCGACAGCCCCGCGCAGCATCTGCATAAACATATCAGGTACAACATCGTAATTGACAGCAAGAACCACAATTGAAAGAACGATATAGATAAAGGCCATAAACGGCGCAACTATCTGTGCCACCTGGGCAATCCGCTTCACGCCGCCAATAATGACCAGCGCTATCAGCAGAGCCACCACCGCGCCTATCATCCACGGCTCAAGACCGAACGTGCGGGCGCAGGAAATGGCCACGCCGTTGCACTGAAGCGGCGGCAGACAAACGCCACAGGCCAATGCCGTGAACACCGCAAAAAGGCAGGCGAAAAACGTGCTGTGCAGCCCCTTTTCGATATAATACGCAGGTCCCCCGCGGAACTGTCCGTTGTGCTTCTCTTTGTAGATTTGCGCCAGCGTGGCCTCGGCAAAGGCTGTGCCCGCACCGAAAAAGGCGATAATCCACATCCATACAACGGCGCCTGGACCGCCAAAACCAATGGCCGTGGCAACACCTACAATGTTGCCCGTCCCCACGCGTCCCGACAAGGCCAAGGCAAACGCCTGAAACGAAGAAATGCCCACGCGCCGCTTGCCGTTGTTGGCTGCGCCGAAAAGCAGGCGGAACATCTCGCCAAACCGCCGCACCTGGACAAAGCGCGTGCGCAAACTGAAATAGAGCCCCGCGGCCAAACACAAAACCACCAGCGCTGGACACCAAACCAAACCGTTTATAAATGATACCGCCGTTGCGAACCAATCACCAACGTGGTAGAAAAAACTGCTCAAAACGCAACCTGTTTTTTAGATTCGACAATACGTGTGCCGATTAAACTCATTGTTAAACACACACTTACATTCAAAATTTTGCGGCGCAAGATAGTTTTTTTCTGTTTTTCAACAGAACAATTCAGCCATTGATTTTTTGATGGAATCTGTGCACGCCGTACAGTTTTGATTTTCAATTTATCAGAGAATCAACCAGATTTATACGGAAAGCGAACAAAGCAGCAACCGAAACGGAATCGTTTCCATACTCATAAAACAAACATAATCAGCGAAATGCCATCGCAATCGTAACTTCCTCATCCGCCACTCGTCAAAAATAGAGCGGACAAAAAGCAAAATGAAATTCGGCAAATTATATTTGCAACCGAAAACAAGACGCAAATCTGCGTTATTTTGGGGGAATCAGATTGAAACACAATAATATATGAAAGGTTCATCGAGCCAAATAAAGAATTTGAGTTTGGTGGGTGCCATTGTCGCCTTGGGCATCATTTTTGGCGACATCGGAACATCGCCGCTCTACGTTTTCAGGGCAATTTTGGCATCAATCGGCGATGTGACGGCCGACACCATCATTGGGGCGCTGTCGTGCATTGTTTGGACGCTAACTCTGCAAACCACAGTCAAATACGTCTTCATAACGCTGAAGGCGGACAACCGCGGCGAAGGCGGCATTTTCTCGCTCTTTGCGCTGCTGCGAAAGAACCACCGCAAACTGTTCATCATTGCCATCATTGGCGGCTGCTCGCTGCTGGCCGACGGTGTGATTGCGCCGTCAATCACGGTGCTGTCGGCGGTTGAAGGTCTGTCGATAATGAATCCGCACTTGCCCGTTTTGGCTATCAGCGTGATAATCATCACTTTCCTGTTTTTCATCCAACAGTTTGGCACCAACACCGTGGGGCGGTCGTTTGGCCCGATTATGTTGGTGTGGTTCAGCACGTTAGGTATTCTAGGACTTGTCAACCTGATTGACTGCCCGATGGTTCTGAAAGCCTTCAACCCCTACTACGGCGTGCGCCTGCTGGCAAGCCACCCGTCGGGGATTCTGCTGCTGGGCGCCGTCTTCCTTTGCACCACTGGCGCCGAAGCGCTCTACACCGACCTTGGCCACTGCGGCATCAAAAACATCAAGGCAAGTTGGACTTTCGTGAAAACAATGCTGATAATGAACTATATGGGCCAAGGCGCGTGGATTATCGTCAACGCCGACAGCATCGACGGCAGCGTGAATCCGTTCTATGCCATAATGCCCGAATGGTTCCTGCCGATTGGCATTGTGCTGGCCACAATGGCGGCCATTGTGGCTTGTCAGGCATCGATAACTAGTTCATACACACTGATTAGCGAAGCCATATCGCTCAACTTCTGGCCGAAAATCCGCATCAAATATCCGTCGCAGGTCATCGGGCAGATGTACGTGCCCACCATCAACTGGATTGTGTACGGCTGCTGCCTGTTCTCGGTGTTCCACTTCCGCAACTCGGCCGCGCTCGAGAACGTTTACGGCTTCACGGTCACCATCACAATGCTGATGACATCGACGCTGGTGGTGGTCTATCTGCGGCAGAAAAACAAGCCGCTGTGGGCCATCGTTCTGTTTTCGGCTGTTTACCTGATTGTCGAAGGCTCGTTCTTTGTGGCCAACGCGCACAAATTCAGCCAAGGCGCGTGGTTCACCACAATGCTGGCCACCCTGCTCACGCTCATAATGGTGATTCTGCACACTGGCCGCCGCATCCGCAACCGATTCATCACATTTGCAAAAATCGGTGACTATCTGCCTGTAATCAAAGATATTAGCGAAGACGAAACGCTGCCGAAATACGCCACCAATCTGGTTTATACCACCCACGCCAACTTCAAGACCGACATTGAAGCGAAGGTTATCGACAGCATTATCAGGCGAATACCGAAGCGCGCCGACGTTTACTGGCTGCTGCACGTCGATATTCTCGACACGCCCTACACGCTCGAGTACAAGGTTGAGCACCTGGTGCCGAACAAGGTCATCCGCATCGATTTCTTCCTTGGATTCAAGATGCAGCCGCGCATCTACGACTATTTCAAGCAGGTTGTCAATCATTTAGGCGAAGAAGGACTCGACCTTCGCAGTTCGTACCCGTCACTGCGGAAGCACAACATCCCCGCCGATTTCCGCATCATCCACATTGAGCGCCGCGTGCCCAAGCAGGCCGACCTGTCGTTTGGCGAGCGGCTGGTGCTCACGCTCTACTACCCGCTCAAGCGTATGGGCCTGACCGACGTTTCGGCTTGGGGCCTGGATGCTGGCAACGTCTCGACAGAGTCGATTCCGCTCACCATCCCGTCGAAAACATATATTCCTGAGATTGTCAGGGCGGAATAGTTGAGAGAGTTAGAGTTAAGAATATAAAAAGCGCGGTGTGATAAAGATTCGCACCGCGCTTTTTGTTTTAGTGTATGTCTTAAATCTTACAGTCCAAGATGCTGCTTTACAGCGATTTCAATCAATTCGCCACGCAGGTCGCGGGCAAGGATTGTGCCGTCGGGACCGAAGAGAATAATGTGCGGAATGCCCATCACGCCGTAAAGGTCGGCGGCTGTGGTGCTCTGCTCGCCCAAAATCTGCGGATAGTTGATACCCAACTCCTCAATGGCGCCTTTGCTATCCTCCACCCTATCGCTCACTGTAATACCCAAAACATTGAGATTCTTATCTTTATACTTATTGTAAACATCAATTAGATTTGGAATCTCGGCACGGCACGGTCCGCACCAGCTTGCCCAGAAATCGACCAGCACATACTGACCTTTGCCCACAAAATCAGAGAGTTTCTGCGTTTTTCCATCGCACTCAACCTCAAAATCGGTGAACATTGTGCCAACGGCTGTGGCCTTCTCCTTTTCCGCGGCCTCGGCGCGGCGCTTTGCCGATTCAGCTTCGCTTTTAATGCGCATATCGATATAATTGGCGAATCGCCCTGTCTTGATTTCGGGTGCAGCGATTGTGTCGAACAAATTGCTGATTGAAGTGAAACCCGACATTGAAGCGTAAATCACGGTACCTTCCTCACTGTTGTGCTCTTTGGTGTAGCCGATAAGATTCCCAACCAGCGAATCGCGTGCGGCGAAATATTCTTTAACAAGCTCCTCGTCAGGCGATTCCTGGCCCTGAAGCTGGTGACTCAACTCGCTGAGACGCGCGGTGCTTTGCTCGTAAAATTTGTCGAAACCACTCCATTCCTGATAGAATTTGCTGCCATCGAGGTCGAAATAGCCATTGTGAACGGATATTTTGGCCGTCTCACCTGGCACCAGAATAAGATTGATAAAGGCCTGACAAGGAACGCCGCCTGGAAGTATCGCCTGAATATAAATATACGTCGGATAGTCGACGTTTGTCTCAAAATGGAACTTTTTGTCTTTCACAACAACCACGGCGGCAGGATTTTGTACATTGATTCGGAAATCCTTGTCACCGACATAAATGTTGTAGGCCGAATCGGTGATTGCTTCGTCAACAAAACCTTCAACAACAAAAGTTTTGGATTTTTGAGTGCACGATGCTAGCAAACCTACTGCAAACGCGCCGCACATAATGTGCTTTAGATGTTTGTTCATAATAATTTAGTTTTTAGTTATTAAAAGAATAACCAAATGTAAGAAAAAAGTATTTGAATGAAACAAAAAAAACGCAAAGCGAATGAAAACCACAGCTTTGCGTTTGTGTTTGCGTTTTTTGTTTGCGTCTGTGTTCTATTCCTTATGCCGCGCCTTGAGCTCGCGGGCAAGGTCTTCAATGCGAATGCCCTTCTCGGTGAGCAGCACAATCAGGTGGTAGATTAGGTCGGCACTCTCGTAAAGAAACTGTTCCTGCGTGCCGTTGGTGGCTTCAATGATTGTCTCAACTGCTTCTTCACCAACCTTTTGCGATATTTTGTTAACGCCTTTGGTAAACAGCTTTGTGGTGTAAGAGCCTTCGGGCATCTCACGTTTGCGGCGCTCGATAAAGTCTTGAAGATAAGAGAGAAACGCAAGGTCGGCAATGTTTTTCTCGCCCATAAACGAGTCGGCACCCGTGGTTGAGCCGTCGGGTGTGGCCTTGATTACAACTGCAGTGCCGTCGGCATTGGCTGTTAACGAGCTGACTGCCACTGGTTTGTTATACTCACCGCTGGTGAGCAGCTCGGGGCGGCCGCCGTTGAGCAGGTAAACGTTCTGCTCGGATTCCATCCGCGCAACGCAATCGGCATCGACAAAGCCCACGCGCAAAATCTTCAGAGTGCGGCCATCCTGCACAACTGCCTGAACCTGACCGATATTTTTCGAGAAATCGATATTCATATCCTTAATTTTTGCGGCAAAGATAAAAGAGATTTGTTTAAATGGTTAGCGATTAGCGGTAAGTGTTGAGCGGGTTGAGCGCTACGTTAACTTCAATAGCTCGGCGTTTGCCTTTCGTATTAATTATGCCCTACATCGGGGATTCCTAATTGTCGGCAAATGGTTTTCGCCGTGTAATCAGGAATGTCGGGGTGGCGCGGAACGGTTGTTTGACCGCCCGACTTGTTGATATAAATGCTGTACCCTGCGCCTTCGCGCGCTAACACTCAGCCGTCTTGCATCAAATGCTGTATGAGTTTCTGCCGCTTCATACCACGGCGAGTTTTCTATAAAAGACTTTTCCGCTGGATTGCCGTACTTTATCCTTGTTATATTGCAATATCATTGATATTGCGTCTTTCATATTATCCATAAGTCCGTCGAGTGTTGCGCCTAGTGAAATTGCTGCTGGCACTTGAACGCACTGGCCGCAATACCAACCGCTTGCTTCGTCTTTATGTACGCTAATGGTGTACTCCATAATCTTATGCTTTATCTTTGCGAACATAACAAAATCTCACTATTTTTAAACTCGCACAATCCGAATCTTCCAAAAACCGAACCAACAAACAAAACCGCGCACAAATGAATCCAAGGTTGCGTACCTGACGGCACGCGGGGGCGGGCTGGGCCACGCATTCTACCAATATATAGTCCCTAACGGGACATTGCTGCGATTTTTGGGGAATAAAGTCTCATTATTTTCATTATGCAAAACCAGAAACTTCTTCTTTCGGTTTCCCGAACTCATATCCCTTGTATATCTGCATCAGGAATAGGAACTCGGTTATCCAAAAGATTGCATTTACAAATGTCATCAGTGTGATGGATTGTATGGCTAAAGAGATAATCATTGTGAGAGGTAATTCTAGTGCCAGGATAATTGTAAGTACACGCATCTTGCTTTGGGGCTCTACCTGTCTGCAAAGGAAATAATACATAACTGCCATGAGTAATCCGGCACCAGTAATAAGATCGTTGCATCGCTCTCCAACTGCATTTTTAGGAAATATTCCACTTGAATTGGTGTTCCATCCAAAAATATCGGGCGTTACTATGAATGAATCAAATACGGTTGCAAACAGCCCTATTGCTGATGCTGCAGAGTAAATAATATATGCTATGCTGCCTAATCTGATTGTATGCCTCAGGATATCGTTATCAGGATATGCATCATTCATCGCCTTGAAGAATTTGAACCATTGGTAGTACAGGAAGGGGAGTAATACCGCGTACATTACACAGTTCCAAGCTGTAAACGCTTTCATGTCAGTTTGGTTGACGAGCGGATTCTTTCCGGCAAAGAATGTGATGATATTGATAGACACCAGTACCGTTACGCCAAGATTCCAGATGGCAAGCATGAGAGACCTCTTTCTTAATTCTTCCATTTTAATTTCTATTAGGTTAGACAAGGATTCTTTCAAATGTACGAAACATTCGTTAAATTCACAAATCTTAATTGCATTAAAAAAGCGTAGTCTTCTGACAAGATTTTTGGCAAGAGTTTTGAAATTCAATGATTTTTTTTTGCATTTTTGCAATGTGATACGGCGTAACTGCGAAAGCGACATCGCCAATGACCCACAAATTTAACCGCCCTCGGGCGGTTATTTTTTTATACAACACTGTATTCTATCAATTGCTTACTATTTCTCAAAATTTCAAGTTTCTTCAAATCCATTTTTCTCGATTTTGGTCCAAACCTACAATAATTTGCGGTATGAAAACGATTTGGTGAACAATAAAAAATATTGCATTTTTGTAATGCCCCATAATGGAAAGACCTTCGGTCTTGAAAGGCGGGTCAGTACCGATTAAGTTCGTGGAACTTCTGGCCACGGCGTGGAAGTTCAAATATGGGGGGACTTGTTCCCCCCTTTTTTATTTCCAAAGTTTTTAGATAGTATGAGCGTCACAGAGGGAAAACATTCCCCTACGGCAGTTGGCTGTTTGGTTATTTTTATAATCCTAATTCCCAAATCTTAAATTAAACTGTATTTTCGCAACGGTTAAAAACGGGCTATGAAACTTTCGGTCGTTATTGTCAACTACAACGTGAAATATTTTCTGGAACAGTGCCTGCACTCGGTTCTGAAGGCCGCGCAAGGTATTGACACCGAGATATTTGTGGTTGACAACAACTCGGTTGACGGCTCGTGCGCAATGGTGGCCGAGAAGTTTCCTCAGGTGAAACTGATTGAGAACAAGCGCAATACGGGCTTTGCCGTGGCCAACAATCAGGCCATCCGCCAATCGACGGGCGAATATGTGCTGCTGCTCAACCCCGACACGCTGATTGAAGAAGACACCTTCAGCAAAACGCTGGCCTTTATGGACGCACACCCCGACGCGGGCGGCCTGGGCGTGAAAATGATTGACGGCAAGGGCAATTTCCTACCCGAGAGCAAGCGCGGATTTCCGTCGCCAATGGTGGCTTTCTACAAGATTTTCGGGCTGTCGAGCCTGTTCCCGAAGTCGCGGCGGTTCAACCAATACTATATGGGGCACCTGGACAAGGACGCCGTGAACGAAGTGGACGTGCTGGCTGGCGCCTTTATGCTTCTGCGCCGCACAACGCTCGACAAGGTGGGCCTGCTCGACGAAGATTTTTTTATGTACGGCGAAGATATCGACCTGTCGTACAGGATTATAAAGGGCGGATACAAGAACTATTACTTCCCCGAAACGCGCATCATCCACTACAAGGGCGAGAGCACCAAAAAAGGCAGCGTGAACTACGTGCGAATGTTCTACAACGCAATGTCGATTTTCGCGCAGAAGAACTTGAGCGCCCGCAATGCAGCAATTTTCTCATTCACAATAAATTGCGCTATTTATTTCCGCGCTTTTCTGGCCATTGTGAGCCGATTTGCAAAACGCATCGCACTGCCGCTGGCCGACGTGGCCATAATGTACGGCGGAATGGCGCTGCTGGGCACAAAATGGTCGGCCTACATTTTTGAAGGGCACACGTTCCCGACGGAATTTTTCACGATTGTGGCGCCGATTTACGTTTTGATTTGGGCGCTATCAATCTACTATTCAGGCGGATACGAGAGCAAGGCCAAACCGCTTTCCGTCTCGCGCGGAATTGTGGCTGGAACGCTCGTCATTCTGATTGGCTACGCGCTGTTGCCCGAAAATATGCGTTTCTCGCGGGCAATGATAATGTTCGGAACGGGATTCAGCCTATTGGCAATCAATGCGTTCCGACTGTTGGTTGGCGTCATTTGGCCGTCAAGGTTCCAATTCGATATGGGACGCAAATCGCACATTGCCGTGGTGGGCACGCAGGCCGAAGCCGAACGCGTGGTGGAAGTGCTGAACCAATCATCGCTCAAATACCAATACGCAGGATTCATCAACCCCAACGGGCAGGCTGACCGCAAGGCCATCGGCGACATCAGCCAAATATCCGAAATAGTGAAAATCAACAAGATAGACGAACTGATTTTCTGTTCGGCCGATATGACCGCGCAGCAAATCATCGGGCAAATGCTGCAACTGGACGGCAACGAAGTGCACTTCAAGATTGCGCCGCCCGAGAGTCTGTCAATCATCGGCAGCAACTCAATCGACACCGCTGGCGACCTTTACACGGTGAATTTCAACACGATAGTGAAGCCACAGAACGTCCGCAACAAGCGCACGTTCGACATTCTGGCGGCAGTGGTGCTGCTGGCCGCGTCGCCTGTTTTGTGGTTCGTTAGCGGACACCCTGGACGACTCTACCGCAACATTTTCAGTGTTTTGACAGGCCGACGCACCTGGGTGGGATTCTCGGGCCGAAGCGCCAACCCCGTGCTGCCGAAAATCAAAAGCGGCGTGCTGAGCCTTGCCCTCATTCAGTATGGCGACAGCGCAACCGCCGAGCAATGCGAGAAAACCGACCTTTTCTACGCCAAAGACTACCAACTGCGCAACGACGTGGTCATTATGGCGCGGGGCATCAAACTTTTATCGAGATAAATAGGTAACAATTTAAAAATCAACGATATGCTACTATCAATGACAGGTTTCGGAAAAGCAACCTGCGAAATCAAAAATCAAAAACTAACGGTTGAAGTCAAAAGCCTGAACAGCAAGCAGTTCGACCTGACAAGCCGCATTCCGAACGACTATCGCGAGAAGGAAATGGAAATTCGGAACATATTGGCTAACAAACTGATACGCGGCAAAGTGGACATTTCAATCTACACTGAAGTGAACAACGTTGACGTCGCCGCCGAAATCAACACCGACGTGGTGAAGGCTTACTATCAGCAATTGAGCAAGATAGCCGCCGAACTGGGCATTCAGACGGGCCCCGAACTGCTGTCGACCATCATCCGCCTGCCCGACGCAATGAAAACGGGCCGCGACGAACTCGACGAAGCCGATTGGGCGCTGATTATCAAGGCTGTGGAAGACGCCGCCGACCAACTGGTGGCTTTCCGCAAACAGGAAGGCGTGGCTCTGGCGAAGGACCTATCGACGCGTATCAGCAACATTCAGAACTATTTAGCGCAAGTACCGCAGTATGAGCGCCCGCGCATCGACCGCATCAAAGAGCGCATCAAGGGCGACCTTGAAGAGTTCATCAAACTTGAGAACATCAACCGCGACCGCCTTGAGCAGGAAATGATTTTCTACATCGAAAAACTCGACATCAACGAGGAGAAAGTGCGCTTGGCCAACCACTGCAAGTATTTTCTCGACTCAATGAACGAGGAGGCCGCAGGTCGTCAGTTGGGTTTCATTGCACAGGAAATCGGCCGCGAAATCAACACTTTAGGCTCGAAAGCCAACGACTCTGAAATGCAAAAACTGGTGGTTTGTATGAAGGACGAGTTGGAAAAGATTAAGGAACAATCACTGAATGTGCTGTGATTTTTTAACCACGGAACACACGAAAAACACGGAAAAGGCTCTAACCAAACGAACCCAAACTGAACAGAATTTTGGATTGAATTTGGATTAGTTTGGTTAGAGAAAAACAATTAAAACACACCAAATGAATTAGTTATGAACGAAGGAAAGATTGTGATATTTTCGGCACCGTCGGGTTCGGGCAAGACAACCATCGTAAAGTACTTATTATCAAAGGGTTTGAAGTTGGAATTTTCGGTTTCGGCGTGCAGTCGAGCGCCGCGTGGGACAGAGCAAAACGGCGTCGACTACTATTTTCTGACCGCCGAAGAGTTCAAGAAACGCATTGATAATGACGACTTTGTGGAGTGGGAAGAAGTTTACGCTGGCCGCTATTACGGCACGCTGAAAAGCGAGTTGACGCGCATCTGGGGCAAAGGCAACCACGTGCTTTTCGACGTTGACGTGAAGGGCGGTGTGAATCTGAAAAAGAAATTCGGCGACCGCGCACTGTCGGTTTTCGTTATGCCGCCGTCGGTTGAGGAGTTGCGCCGCCGCCTTGTGGGCCGCGCCACCGACGCACCCGAAGAGATTGAACGCCGCGTGGCCAAGGCCGAAGAGGAAATTTCTTACGCCAATCAGTTCGACATCACCATTGTGAACGACGTTCTGGAAACGGCCTGCAGCGAGGCTTACACCAAAGTGACTGATTTTCTGAACCGTTAGCAATGAAGGTCGGGCTCTACTTCGGTTCATTCAATCCCGTGCACATTGGGCATCTGGCACTGGCCAACTACATTGTGGAATACACTGACCTTGAGGCAGTTTGGTTTGTTGTGAGCCCGCAAAACCCACTCAAGCAGCGCGCCCAACTTTTAGACGACTACCAACGTCTGCACCTTGTGAATCTCGCTTTGCGCGATTTTCCGAAGTTCCGCGCCTGCGACGTTGAGTTTCGAATGCCGAAGCCATCGTATACCATTGATACTCTGGCTTATCTGGGCGAGCAGCACCCAAGCCACGAGTTCACACTGATTATGGGCGAGGACAATCTGGCCACCCTGCACAAGTGGAAGAACTACGAGTTGCTGCTAAACAATTATCGGATAATTGTTTACCCGCGTCCGAACTGCCCCCGAACCGATTTTCACACGCACCCGCACGTGCAACTGATTGACGCACCGCAGATTGACATCTCGTCGAGTTTCATCCGCCAAAGCATTGCAAGCGGCAAAGACGTGCGTTTCTTTGTGCCCGAAAAGGCGTGGGAATATATTGACGAAATGAATTTTTACAAATAGCCGCAAGTTATGAAGAACATTATCAAGATTTTAGCCATTAGTTTCCTGGCCGCAGCGTGCGGCAGCAAGGGCGTTGACATCAGCGGCACATACAAAGACATTGAAATTCAGCGATTTGAGCAGGATTTGTTTGCCATTCCTGTCGATAGCATCTGGCAGTATGTTCCGCAAATGGAACAGAAATACGGCCGATTCTTCGACCTTTACAATCAGCGCGTTATCTGCATTGGTGGCACCAATCAGCTGAACTACGACCGCAAACTGGCTTCGTTCCTGACCGACCCCGACATCCGCGGCTCGTACCGCGAAGTGAGCCGCATTTTCGGCATCGGAAATTTGAGTTGCCAAAAAGAGCTGTCGGAAGCGTGGGCGCGAATGGCTGCATTGTTTCCAAATATCACTCTGCCAACAATTTACACGCATATTTCAGGCTTCAATCAGAACATTGTTGCCGACTCGGGCGTCATCAGTATCAGTCTTGATAAATATCTGGGGGTCAATCACAAATACTATCAAATGCTACGCACGCCGGTCTATCTGCAGCGCAATATGCACCCGCAGAAAGTGGCCACCGACGCAGTGCTGGCCTTGTGTCTGACCGAATTTGAGTACGCCCCGAAAGACGACAATATGATTTCGCAAATGCTCTATTACGGCAAGGTTCACGTTCTGCTCGACGCACTGCTGCCCGACGCCCCCGACACGCTGAAATGGGGCTACACGCGGCAACAACTCGACTGGTGCGGCCGCAACGAACAGCAAATGTGGCTCTCAATGGTCGAGAAAGACGCTCTTTTCAGCACATCGGTGAAGGAAATAACCCGAATGATTGCGCCCGCGCCGTTCACATCATCGTTCTCGCAGAAATCGCCTGGCGGCGTCGGCCAATGGATTGGCTATCAGATTATTAAATCATACCTGAAGCACAATCCGAAAATCACTATTCAGGACCTAATGCGCGAAAACGACTACCAAATGGTGCTGAATGCGTCGCATTATAAGCCGTGAAGACATTGACGGAAGGATTGAAGGATTAATCTATTCAGTGATTCGGTTATTCAATGATTGCGTTGGCGTCTATAACAATTGCCCGTTTATCGTTTTTTTAGCCCCCCTGACGGCATTTTTTCAAATATTGCGGCATAATGCGTTTGCATTGCGATTCGTAATTTAATCTAATTAGGAAATATGAAACACATCTTGACAATGGGGCTCGCAGCGTTGCTTGTACAAGGCGTCTCGGCCCAAAACCCGATTATCCGCGACCAATTCTCGGCCGACCCGACGGCGCGCGTCTTCAACGGAAAGGTTTATCTTTTCCCGTCGCACGACATTTCGCCGCTTTCGGCCTACGACTATCCGCGCAAAGACTGGTTCTGTATGAACGACTATCACGTCTTCTCGTCGGAAAACCTGACCGACTGGACCGACCACGGCGTGATTCTCGACCAAAAAAACGTGCCTTGGGGCAACCCGACGGCTTATAGTATGTGGGCGCCCGACTGCGTTCAGGGAAAAGACGGCAAATACTACTTCTACTTCCCCAACGCAAGCAAGCAGGGCCGTGGTTTCGGCGTGGGCGTGGCTGTAGCCGACAAACCCGAAGGACCGTACAAACCGCTGGAAAAGAGCATTGAAGGCATCAACGGCATCGACCCGTGCGTGCTTCAGGCAAGCGACGGCAACAACTACATTTTCTGGGGTGCTGGCAACTGTGCAAAACTGAAAGACAATATGATAGAGTTGGCCGACGACAATCCAAAAGACACCGTCAAATGGGGACCGCGCTCATTTGTTATGACAGGCGTGAACTGCCTGAAAGGTCTGCCATCGCGCCAAGCGGAAGGCCCGTTCGCGTTTGAGTACAACGGCAACTACTATCTGACCTACCCGTACGTTGTGAAAGACCGCGAAGCACTCGGCTACGCAATGAGCAAGAACCCAATGGGCCCCTACGAGTACAAAGGCCTGATTATGGAAGAGCGCCCCGACTGCTGGACCAACCACCACTCAATCATCAACTTCAAGGGCCAATGGTACTTGTTCTATCACTACAACTACCTGTCGCCCAACTTCGACAAAAACCGCTCGGCCTGCATCGATAAACTGGAATTCAACCCCGACGGCACCATTAAGCCCGTTACAATGACGGTGCGCGGCGTGGGCATCACCAAGGCAACCGACAAGATTCAGATTGACCGCTACAGCAAAATCAGCGACGGCGTGAAAGTGGATTTTGTGTATGCCAACGACCCCGACACCACCAAACGTTTTGAAGGCTGGGAAGCCATTTTCAGCAAGAAGGGCGACTGGGTTGAGTATGACGACGTTGATTTCGGGCAGAACGACAACCTGGCAAGTTTTGCCATAAAAGCCAAATTCAATACCGCAAAGAAAACCATCGTCCGCGTGCACGTCGATAGCCAAACCGGTCCTGTTGTGGGCGAGTTCTCGACTCTGAAATTCCCTGTCGGAATCGAGACAAGCGGCTCGTTAAAGATTACTGGCACAAAGACAAAGAACCCGAAAGGCGTTCACAATGTGTTTGTGGAACTGGTTGAAGGTGAGAATGTTGCTGTGGATTGGATTAGTTTTGAGTAGAACCACATTTGTAATAACCGGAAAGCGGGGTTGCTGATGCAATTCCGCTTTTTTTATGCACCGCACAATATTTCAGCACCATCGAATAAAATATTCATATATTTATAGCAACGAAAAAATCGTTTTATTAAGGTGATATTTAATTCAATATCAATATAAATCCCTTTAACTTTTTCGAAAAAAAGTTTAT
>CAMHPA010000026.1 GCA_946186925.1 uncultured Bacteroidota bacterium
TTTGTTGTACTTGGATTCAGATAAAAGGTTGGCATTTTTTTCAGATTCTGCCATACTGCTATCTGGGACAAAAGAATCTTTTAAGCGGTCAATTTGTTTTTCCCATTGTTTTTCAGAATAAAACATTTCATAAGTATTATATCCACCACCGTGCCAGAAAGAAGGCATCATATTATTCATATAGTAAAACAAGAACCATTCCCAACAACTTTCTTCTGTTATGCTTTTGAGTTTAACATATTTTAAGTAGTTGTCATCTCTTTTCCCATTGTCGTTTGCAACCCATATATGTGAGACGTCGCCCAATCCTTCCATATTTGGTAAATCAATGTTTAATTTGTGTTTTGGCTGCAATTCAAGGTTGTTTAAAACCGAAAAAATATCGAAAATGCTATCTTTAAACCAAACATAATCTCGATTATTTCTTTTCGGAACCAACAAATTCATCAATTCATCGGCTTTTTGAATTATTAGCAATTCCTGACTTTGCGCCATTATGGTGTGAGTCGGGATTAATACACACATAAATAGCAATATACCAATAAGTTTACTTTTCATACTCGTATGGTTAGATTATTCAATAAAAATATGATTTTCTTGTGAATGCCATATCGTTTATTGTCAATTTCCATAAATCAATCTGTGTGAATCAGTGTTATCTGCGTCGTCTGTGCGAAACAAAATATCGCTTTGCCGACAATCCAATAATTCATATCTTGCCGCAAAATCGAAGATTATGACAAAGTACATCGGGGCTCACGTGAGCACGCAGGGCGGTGTTGAGAATGCGCCGCTGAACGCCAGCGCGATAGGCGCAACGGCTTTCGCACTCTTCACAAAAAATCAGCGGCAGTGGTTTTCAAAACCGCTCGAACCCGCATCAATAGACGCTTTCAAGGCGAATTGCGCCAAATACGGATACACCGCAAAGCAGATTCTGCCGCACGACAGTTACCTGATAAATCTTGGCAATCCCGACCCCGACGGGCTGCAGAAGTCGCGCGAGTCGTTCATTGATGAGATGCAGCGGTGCGCACAGTTGGGTCTCGACCGATTGAATTTCCACCCAGGCAGCCATCTGAAACAAATATCTGAAGATGAGTGTCTTGCGCTTATTTCGGAATCGATAAACATTGCGCTCGAAAAAACGTCGGGCGTGACGGCCGTAATTGAGAACACGGCTGGCCAGGGGACAAATCTTGGCTTTACATTTGAGCAGATTGCACAGATTATCAGTAAGGTAGATGACAAATCGCGTGTTGGTGTCTGCATCGACACGTGTCACGCCTATGCCGCTGGCTACGACCTGAAGACTGAAGAAGGCTTTGCCCGCACGTGGCAGAAATTCAGCGATGTGATTGGTTTTCAATATCTTCGCGGAATGCACCTTAACGACACAATGAAAGGTCACGCCAGCCGAGTCGACCGCCACCAGTCAATCGGCAGCGGCTTCCTGGGCGAGAACGCCTTCCGTATGCTTATGGCCGATGCGCGTTTCGACGGCATTCCGCTCGTTCTGGAAACACCCGACGAGACTCTTTGGCCCGACGAAATCAACAGGCTCAAAAATTGGATTCCAGCCCAATGAATCAGCAACTTATAGCGCAGTTGGAAGCCGAAGCGTCGCGCGCCAACACCGATTTTATTGCCAACTGGGCTGGCACCAACGCCGAACGCATTGCCGACTTGGTTGATATTGCCTTAAACGCTGATTGCCAGACGGCTGCGCGGGCTTTGTGGGCGCTCGAGAAAGTGGCCGCGGCGCACCATAATATTCTGCTGCCGCATATCCCTGCCCTTGTTGCCGCCCTTCCGCGATTCACATTCAGCGGAATGCGTCGCATCGCCTGTAAAATACTGATGCTCACCGATGTTCCGCAGAAATTTGATGGTCCGATTGTCGATTTCTGCTTTCGAATGCTCGAAACACCCGACGAGCCCATCGGCGTGAAAGCTAACTGTATGTCGCTGATTGCCAGTCGGCTTACCGATTACCCCGAACTCAAATCTGAACTGAAAGCGATAGTCGCCGACATATTGACAAACATACAATCAAGTGGTTTCAAGGTTAGGGCAAAGCACTTAAAATTGCTGAATGACTAACTATTGAAATAATGCCAAAATCATTATATTTGGCATTACATTCTTAAAATCAAAGTAATACAAAACACAAACCACAATGAACAAAACCATTATCACTGCCGCATTGGCGTTTTCTGCCACCATCAGCATTTTCTCACTTGCAAGTTGCAGCCGCAACGACGTTATTGAATCGCCCGAATCGATGGGTTGTCTGAATCTTGAACCAGGTAACCTGAAAGCCACGCGTGTTGTAACAACCGACACAGCCACAACCATCTGGTTCAGAATGGATTTCCCAGCTGGCGCAGGATTTCTCTATTCATCTAAAAGTTACTTGAAAGACGAAGTTGGCAAGCGTTACTCGCTGCGTTCGGTAGAAGGAATCAAACTCGACGAAGTAATACAAAAATCTGATTCTAATGCACTAGAGTTCAAAATGAACTTTGAACCGCTTTCGCGAGAAGTGCAATTGTTCGATTTCATTGAAGGCGATAATAGACGTGCTTTCAAACTGTTAGGCATTCACGACAAAAAACTTGAGCAGAACACGCCGACATTCGAGCAACTTGCAGCAGCCAACCCATACACCGTGCCCGACAACTGGTTCACAACCGACACCATAACCATCCGCGGGCGAATAGAAGGCTACAATGCCGAAGATTTCGGACTCACATCGTTGCAATGTTATTTCTATGATGTTCTAGAGAAAAACAAAAGCGTGGTAACTGGATTTGAAATTGCAGCCGACGGCTCGTTTGAGAACCGGTTCCGAGTTAACCATCCTGTCAGGCAGTCGCTTTGGGCACCCAACAATAAAAATGCCGATTTTGACCAAATTGATTTCTATGCCTGCCCGGGCGAGACAATCGACATCACCGTACGCAAAAACCAGTACGGCAAATACGAGTGCTTTTACAACAACGGTAGCAGCAAACAAGTCGAACGCTGGCTGAAAGCGGATTTGATACCAGCCTACTGGGGCACTCAATTATATATGTTCAACGGCAATTTTGAAGAAGAGATAAAACTGGCTGAAAAATGCTGGAACGATTTGGTGTTCCGCCTGGCAATTATTGGCCGCCGCAACCACTTCACACCAATGGAAATGCAATTGGCTTTGGCCGAAATTCAAGCAGAAATTGTCAGTGATTTTATGAGTTACGCATTAACACGCGATAATGCACTGATGAAACCGTCAGACGGTATGGTCGTTATCAGCAACTATGAAGATTTTGTCAACAACATCACCGACACTGCAGAATATAATTCATTACGCAATTTCAAGAATTTCAAGTTGTTGCAAAGTGTCGATTTTGATAATCCGCTGATGATGGTATCGGATCGTTATTCAAGTGCGCAGAACTACATTGAGTTTTCAAAACCGATTGATAATGTGCGATTTAGGTTTTGGTCAAATTGGGCAGAAGGGACAACTCACAAAGATGAATTGGACACTATTTATGCCGCGTATCGCAAACTGATGGGCTGCGACCATAACAACTTGATGGCGCAGATTTGTGTTTTAAGGTATTTGTATAACCCAAGAGGAAAGAATCGCGAGACAATGGAAATGAATCTTCCATATTTCACCAATCAAACTGTCCGCGATAAGGCAGAACTCTACATTGCCAGCCAGTTTGCCAAAACCGAACCCGCATCGGCGCTGCCAGCATCTAACTCTGCGGCAAATTTCATCCGCTCATTCAACACTCGCTATCCGGGTCGGTTCCTGCTTTTCGATTTTTGGGGAATGGGGTGCGGACCATGCCGTGGTGCAATTCAAGCCAGCAAGCAGCAACGTGCCGAAATCGCCAAACGTACCGATGTAAAACTCATTTTTGTTGCCGAAGAATCGGTGCCCGGCGGCAGCGAAGACTATAAAAACTATGTGAAAGAGTGGCTCGATGGTGAAGAAGCCGTCTGCGTGTCACACAATGAATTTGTGCGCTTGCAGGAATTGTTTCAATTCAGCGGCATTCCACACTACGAGACCATCACCCCCGATGGCCTTCGCGTGCGTGAAGACCTGCAACTTAAAGGCCGTCCGCTGAACATCAACGATGAAAGGATGAATCAATTACGTGAGAGTCTGAAGAATTAACCAACGCCAACTCTGCAATCACAGAATTCAAAAAGAAACCACATGAAGTTTTGCTTCCGTGGTTTCTGTGTTTTTATAGATTTAAAGAATTGCCAACTTATTTAGCATCAGCCGTTTCGGTTTTGCTTTTATCTTCCGAGTAATAAACATCTATCGCCACAAGCAGCGCAGTGAAGCCCCAGAACGGAACCGAAGCCTTGTCGGTATCGAGAAAATCGTTGAGCACGCCGTGGAAATAGTATGTGAACAGTCCGATGATGGCGGCCAAGCCAATAGTATAGAGCATCGGGTGGTTGGCGCGGGTGCGGCGGATGGCACGGAAACCAGTGATAATAGTCGCAACCATCACAGCCAAAAGCGTGAGCGGTCCAAGGAATCCCTCTTCGGCCAACGGACCAAGATATTCGCTGTGTGCATTGCCCAAATCGCCCTCGTTGGTGCTGATGATGGTACGCTCATACGACATCTGATAAGGTGCATAGTAAAACATATAAGTTCCTGGTCCCCAGCCAAAAACAGGTTTTTCTGAGAACATTCGCAACGCACAGTTCCAGCGGTTGATGCGTTCAAGATTCGACGCATCGGTCGAAACATTGCTGATAGACTGCACGTGCTCGGCCAAATCAGTTGACGAGTCCTGATTGTTAGAGCGCATATCGCGCATCAGCGCATCGCCGAACGCGAGAAACCCGATTGCAAGAACGGCTATCCCTGCAACTATCAGTCTGAACTTTATGTGTAGCTTTGCGCAGCACCAGATGCCAAACGCCCCAACCAGACTAACCCAGGCTGCACGCGAATAAGAAAACACAATGCCAGCCAAAAGCAGCACAAGTAATGACAAATAGAAAAACCGTTTCCGAGAGGTAAACATCTTACAGAAAACCAATGCAATAACTGGCGGAATGTAGAATGCCAGCATTGCTCCGTACGATGTGTGGTCTTTGTAGAATGGGTTAGCCGACCAGTGGGCAATCTTTTCGTCGAAAATGCCGTATTTGGCGTGGCGCACAAGTGCGTAAACCACTACTACACAGAGTGCTATGGAGTAATAGACGATGTATTTTCTTGCATTGTCAGCATCTTTACGAAACACTTGCGTCATCACAAAATAGAGCGGGATAATGAACCAAAGTCTTGACAATAAGAACTTAAACGAGACTATTGGCTCAATGCTTGTTAAGCAAGTTATCAGCATCCACGCCAAATAAACGTAGATGGTGATGCTAACGGGATGCGTGAGTATGCGTCTATCGAACTGTTTCTCATACAATAATTTAAATATAAAAAGCAGCATAATGCCAGCCAGCAGGGGCTCTGTCGGCAGAAACATATCAATGGGGAGGTTTGGCATCAGCTCGCTCAGCGGAATGGAAAGCGGAGCCATAAAGGCAATTACGAGCATCAGCTTGTCGAGTGCCAGAAAAGCCATTCCGACAAGGATGACAGCCACAGGCAATAAACTCAGCAGTGTGAACTCATTGTAGATGCAAATCAGGTTCAGCACCGTGAATGCGGCCACGCAGGCGTATAACCACCAACTTTTTTTTGACTGCTGCAAGTCTATTTCTCTTTAAGGAACTCGACTCGCTGGGCAACTGAGTCATAAACAATCATTCCGAGCATCAGCAATATTACGGCTGCCGCGGTGGTGGTCACAACTAAAAGCCAACGCACTGGGTACGATTTTTTCTCGGCCACGGTTGCCTTGTTCACAACATATTTTTGCGGCAGATTCTGACGGGCATCAATCTGTGCCTCAGCAAGTTTGGTTCTCAAATCTGAAATTCGCTCCTTATCGAACAGAAGCTGATTGTAAATGTCGATGTAGGGGCCGCCTATCTCGCCAAGTTTGTCGAGGCGCTTCTGAATGTTGTCGGCAGCTTTGGTGTTGCCGTTGCTCAGTGCCACGCCTAATGCCGACGACAGGGCCTCCGCCTGTTTTTCGTAATCGACAACGCCTTTCTTACGAAGAACGTTCAGTGTATCTTCCTTTGCCTGAATGTCTTGCAAAAGTTGGTCATACTCATTTTTTACGAGTTGAAGGGCCAAAATGGCTTTCTCGTGTATCATTCCGTTTTTCACTGTATCAACCAGTTCCGATATGTCGTTGGCAATGTTGGCAGCCACTTGCGGGTCGGTATCCCAAACGGTTATACTCACCGACAAGAATTTGGTCGGCTTGATGACAATGTTCTTGTTGTACTTGTTATAAAGCTGAGTATAAGGATATTTCGAATCTTGTTTGATTTTGTAATGATTCATCAAATCGTATTTTTCGATGATTCGGTTGCGGATTTGGTCCGACTGCAAAACCTGCATCAGCTGGTCGAGCTCCTCATCCTCGCCAAGGCGCAAGATGCTTTTTCCCATTGATGTGATTGAAAGCAAGTCTTGCGAAACAGAACCAGCTGCCGAAGGGAAAAGAATCACCTCCGATTTATATTTTTCTGTTATACAAAGTGATACGATTATTGAAAAAATGCCTGCAACGAAGCCTGTGATGATAATTGGCCAACGGCGTTTCCAAAAATACAGCACTAAATCAACTGCATCGAACTTAAACTGGTTTTGATTTTCTGACATAATTATTCCGTTTATATTGAGCCGCAAGTATAATAATTATTGGTGAATTGCGGAATCCTACATTTTCTCCTCCTTGCCCAGAAACAGAGCTTTTCCGACCTTACTATCGTGATGGTATGAATAATGGACTATTGACGTTGAACTTATCGGCATAAGTCGCGCAAAACTTTTTGGGGCTAACGCGAAAACAAACTATACCAATTACATTACGAATCTAAAGTATTCTTGCAACTTTCATCCATTAAAAATACTTTTGCCAAAAGCAAAAGCGATGCCGATTATAACTCTCACAACCGACTGGCACAACGACGACTTCTACGTCGGGGCAATGAAAGGCAGGATTCTGTCGCAGTGCCCTGGGGCCACCATTGTCGACATCACGCACAAGATTGAGAGTTACAAATCGGCGCACGCGGCGTTCATTCTGCGCGGCACGTTCCCGCATTTTCCGCCAGGCACCATCCATCTGATTTGCACCAACAGCGAAGTGAACGAGAAGCATAACCCTGTGTGTATCAGTTACAAAGGACAATATTTCATTGGCTGCGACACTAGCGCGATGAAGGTGATGTTTGCCAGACAGCCCGAAAAAGTGGTGGTGCTGTCGCCCGAAAAGTTCGCCAACTCAACCTTTCCCGAACTGACCATTCTGGCGCCCGCGGCCTGTATGCTTGCCAACGGCGCCACGCTCGACGACATCGGCATCGACGCCACCGACGAATTCTCGATTCTGGAACTCGGTCCGTCGTGCACCGACGACAGCATCTCGGGCAGCGTCATCTACATCGATTCTTACAAAAACGCCATCACCAACATCACGCGGAAGACGTTCGAGAGCGTGCGTGGCGGCCGCCGTTTCGAGATTGTGGTAAAGAACGACACCTACAAAATCACCGAAATCAGCCGCACCTACGGCGACGTTCGCACTGGCGACCTGCTGGCGCTGTTCAACTCGCTCGGGCTGCTCGAAATAGCCATCCGCGACGCCTATCTGGCCGACCTGGCAAAAATTGAATGTAACACATCAGTATTGATAAAATTTTTATAAATGTCACGAAAAGAACAACTTGAAGCCTTCGGACAACTGCTCGACATTATGGACGAGTTGCGCGAAAAATGCCCGTGGGACCGCAAACAAACCTTCGAATCGCTGCGGGTGCAGACCATCGAAGAGTCGTACGAACTGACCGAAGCCATTCTGGCAAACGATATGGACGAAGTGAAAAAAGAGTTGGGCGACCTGCTGCTGCACATCGTTTTTTATGCGAAAATGGGCTCGGAACAGGGCAAGTTTGATATTGCCGATGTGATTAACTCGCTGTGTCAGAAGTTGATATACCGTCATCCGCACGTGTTTGGCGACGAGAAAGCCAACTCGGCCGAAGCCGTTCTGCAAAACTGGGAACAGCTGAAACTCAAAGAGAAAGGCCGCAAGCCGAGCGTGCTGTCGGGTGTGCCAAAATCGCTGCCCGCGCTGGTTAAGGCCTATCGCATTCAGGACAAAACCCACAGCGTTGGCTTCGACTGGCCAGAGCGTGAGCAGGTCTGGGCAAAGGTTGAAGAAGAACTGCAAGAGTTCAAAACCGAGTTGCAGGCCGACCCGTCGTCGAAAGCCACCGAATCAGAGTTCGGCGACCTGCTTTTCAGCCTTGTCAACGCCGCACGGCTCTACAAAATCAACCCTGAAAACGCGCTCGACAGCACCAATCTGAAGTTCATCAGCCGTTTCAACTATCTTGAAGAACAAATTAAGAAAAACGGTAAAACACTGAAAGACACCACGCTTGAAGAGATGGACCAGCTTTGGAACGAAGCAAAAAAGGTCGTTGGGTAGGTATTCTTACTTAAGTATTGGCTTGCAACCGAATTATAATTCGCAGCAACCAAATTTTAATCGGCGGCAACCATATTTACATTTGCAAAAATGGGGTGAGTTATCGGTTATATTTTTGAATCGTTAAAGAAACAAGACAACGTTCAAATTAATGCCAATACCAATCCCCCAAAGGAAACCAGCAACCCCCGAAACACCGGGGGTTGTCTTTTTTTATGGCCGCCCATTTGCGTAAATCGCGCCATTTGGCTGGCGGCAAACACAAAAAGAGTATCTTCGTGCGCCGAAACTAACGGCAAATAACGGTTAAAAATTTGTAAATATATGGCAGACAGCAAGAAAACAATGGTAGTACCCGACCAGTCGAACCCCGAATCGAAAAAAGTGCAGGTTGAGAGTATGTTCGACAGCATTGCACCAAAATACGACCTGCTGAACCACACGCTGTCGCTGAATATTGACAAGATTTGGCGCCGGAAGGTGGCGCGCTCAGTGGCGAAAAACCGCCCCGGCACCGTTCTCGACGTGGCCACCGGCACCTGCGACCTAGCCATTGCCGTGGCCCGCAAAGCCCGTCCGCAGTCAATCGTCGGTATCGACCTTTCGGAAGAGATGCTCAACGTCGGACGGCAGAAAGTGCAGAAAATCAATCTGTCGGACACTATCACGGTGCATAAAGGCGATGCCGAAAACCTGCCTTTCGGCGACAACACTTTCGATGCAATCACTGTGGCCTTCGGCGTTCGCAACTTCGAGAATCTTGAAAAAGGGCTGACCGAAATGCTGCGCGTGCTGAAACCCGGCGGCTCGTGCGTCATTCTTGAGTTCACAATGCCGGTGGCGTTCCCGGTCAAACAGCTGTATAACTTCTATTTCCGCCACATTCTGCCGCTGATTGGCCGACTGGTGTCGAGCCACAAATCGGCTTATACCTACCTGCCCGAATCGGTAAAAGCGTTTCCGCAACGCGCTGATTTTGTGCGGATAATGGAACAATGCGGCTATGCCGGCGCACGTTTCCGCAGCCTGTCGCTCGGAATTGCAGCCATATATATAGGTACAAAATAGATGGCGCGCACCAATTTGGATTTTCCAAATTTTTCCTACTTTTGCACCCGATTTTAGAAGATAGCAATGCAAATTAAATCGCACAACGGAACCAACGCATTTGCCTGCAACGCAGCCGCAAACCGCTCGTTGTTGCTATCGCTACGATTGCGCCGTCGCTAACGGCCGTACTTCTCTCACGCGCTTCTACGCGAAGTGCATTTTCAGTTAATAGTTAGGATTTAGGAATTAGCCCCGATAGTTATCGGGATTAAAGTATTTACTTGGTTTATAATTAAATAAAAACACAAGGCAAAAGGCGAAGAAAGTTTAGAAATCTAAACAAGCGAAGCGACTCAACCTTCTAAACAAGCGAAGCGCTAAACCTTTAAACAATTCACCGATTAGCCGATTAAACAAAAAAAGTTATGTCAGATAAAATTTTCATTTTCGACACCACGCTGCGCGATGGCGAGCAAGTTCCTGGGTGTCAACTTAATACAGTCGAAAAAATTGAAGTGGCCAAAATGCTTGAGCGGCTTGGCGTTGATGTGATTGAAGCGGGATTTCCGGTTTCGAGTCCGGGCGATTTCAACTCGGTGGTCGAGATTTCGAAGGCCGTGACCTATCCAACCATTTGCGCCCTTACGCGTGCCGTTGAGAAAGATATTGAAGTGGCCGCCGAAGCGCTTAAGTTCGCCAAACACAAGCGGATACACACTGGTATCGGCACTTCGGACTCACATATTAAATATAAGTTCAACTCGACGCGAGAAGCGATTATCGAGCGTGCCGTGAAGGCCGTCAAATACGCCCGCCGCTTTGTTGACGATGTCGAGTTCTATGCCGAAGATGCCGGACGCACTGATAATGAGTATCTTGCGCGGGTGGTTGAAGCAGTCGTCAAGGCGGGTGCCACGGTGGTCAACATTCCCGACACCACGGGCTATTGCCTGCCTGAAGAATACGGCGCAAAAATCAAGTATCTGATTGACCACGTTGATATGGGCAACGCCATACTTTCAACCCACTGCCACAACGATTTAGGTATGGCAACCGCCAACACAATGGCCGGACTGGTGAACGGCGCGCGGCAGTGTGAAGTGACAATCAACGGCATTGGCGAACGCGCCGGAAACACCGCGATGGAAGAGATTGCAATGATTTTGAAGTGCCACTCGGGGCTCGGCCTTCACACCGACCTGAACACTACGTCAATCTACCCGGCAAGCCGTATGGTTTCGAGCCTGATGAATATGCCCGTGCAGGCCAACAAAGCCGTGGTGGGACGCAACGCGTTCGCGCATTCGTCTGGTATTCACCAAGATGGCGTGCTGAAAAATATCAGCACCTACGAGATTATGAACCCGCACGATGTGGGTATCGACGACAACTCGATTGTGCTCACCGCCCGCAGCGGACACGCCGCCTTGAAGCACCGTCTGTCGGTTCTGGGCGTTGAGGTTGAGGGCGAGCGGCTCGACAAAATCTACGAGCAGTTCTTGAAACTTGCCGACCGCAAAAAGGAAATCCACGACGACGACCTGCTGATGCTGGCTGGTGCCGACATTACGATGAACAACCACGTTAAACTTGATTTTCTGCAAGTTACGGCTGGCGTTGGCGTAAAACCCGTGGCAAGTATCGGGCTGAACATTGCAGGCGAAAAGTTCGAGGCGGCGGCAAGCGGCAACGGCCCTGTGGATGCGGCAATCAAGGCGCTGAAGCAGATTATCAAACGGCAAATGACGCTCAAAGAGTTCACCATTCAGTCAATCAACAAGGGCAGCGACGATGTAGGCAAGGTGCATATGCAGGTTGAGCACGACGGCCGCCTTTACTACGGCTTCGGCGCCAACACCGACATTGTTGCGGCTTCGGTCGAGGCGTATATCGACTGCATAAACAAGATGAAGTGATGAGAGAGTTATAAGTTGAAAGTTAATAAGTTATAAGTTTTTTTTAATTGGTGTTGGGTGTTGGTTTTTGGGTGTTGGTTTTTGCCAATCCAACACCTGATACCTATAACCAAAATTTATATTTTTGTACTAAATCAAATGCTTTTGAGAAATGGGAATAACTTTTGACGAGGATAATCAAGTTTTTGTGTTTGATTTTGAGCACGATGGCGCTGACAGCATAATCAATTTGAAAGTTGACGGCTATCAGATTGAAGCATTCGGAAAATGCTTCTACTACGGCTATGAGTTCAATTCTGATACCGACTCAGCCATTCGAAGCAACTTTATTAAATATTTGAAATTCTCTGATAATCTGCAAGATAATCCAAATCTGACTGATTTCATAAAAAAGGCTATCGACACACTGTCGAAAAAAATTAACCTTTATGATTATGACTTGGTTGTGATGCCCGAATCGTCGAGCAAGGTTAACCAGTATATGCTACGTTATCTGTACCGCTTTGCACAGCCCACACTGCGTAAAATGGAATTAATCAAGGCTTTGCCCGAAAATATCGGTTTCGATATGGATGGTTTTGAGCAGCAGTATCTCGACGATGTGCTCGAAAACGGCCGTCCGCGCTACACCCAAGCGCAGAAAGACGATGTGAAACAGTCGATTGCAAAGATGCTCGATTTGATTCACAAGAAGGATTATTTCACTATAGCAAAGGATGTTAAGAAAAACCGTTTCCGTCCGTATGTTATGCAATTCCTGAAATTTGCGTCGGCCGACGATGAGGCACTCTGCTCAAAAATCCGTCAGCAGAACATATTGATTATTGATGACATTGCAACAAGCGGCTCAACGCTGAACGAGATTCTTCGAACTCTGCGTATCTTGAACGAAGACAATAACATAACCATTTTCAGTCTGATTGGCAGAAAAGATTTGATGGCGGATTCGTTTTAGTTAGAGTAAGTGTAAAAGCATTAGTTTGTTTTAGTTTTTGGGGCTAGTTTTTGTTTCTACCAACACCTAACACCTAATACCCAACACCAAAGATTATTGCTTATCAATCAATACAATTCAAAATCCCCATAATCTTCGTCTGCTTGTTCTCTTTGATAGGCACTTCGATGAAGCCTGTTGTGACGAAGTATTTGAAGGTTGTAACGGGGTAGCGCTTCAGTTTCTCGTACTGCTCGGCGCTGATGGGGTAGATGAGCATTGCCGACGATGACTCAACGGTTGAGCGGATGGTGTCGCCCGCTGCGTGGCGCGGATAGATGACAATCTCTTCGTTGGTGGTCAGGCGCAACGAGATTTCTCGCGACTCGTCGATTGAGAAGTTGTTGTATTTATAGTAGCGCATTTTCAGGAAACGGTATTTGCTGCCGATGCTCTGCGCCTTGAAGTAGAGCGGATTGTTGTTCAGTTTGGCCACCGTCACGGGTTGCGTCACCTTAACCTGCGTTTCGGTGATGGCGTCGATGGCATTCTTCTCAAACTGGCAACTTTGGGCGTTAACAGCCTGTGCGCCAACGAGTAGAACCGCCGCGGCAATAGCAAAACGAAATTTATGCGCAACTTGCATTTAATAAAAATTAACCGACTGTCTCAATGGATAATCTGACACAAAAATATTCTTTTTAGATTTGCTCGCAAGAAATTTAATTCACAACATTATGGCACTTACAGCAGAATTTTACACAGAAAAGGGCGTTATGAAGGCTGAATTGTACGCTGACGACGTTCCGAACACGGTTAATAACTTTGTGAAACTTGCAAAAGAAGGTTTCTACGACGGGCTGCGTTTCCACCGCGTGATTCCGAATTTTGTGATTCAGGGCGGATGCCCCTATTCGCGCAATTTGGGCGACCCGCGTGTTGGCACCGGCGGTCCGGGCTACAGCATTAAGTGCGAGACCAACGGCGGCCGCCAATACCACGACCGCGGCGTGCTCTCGATGGCCCACGCAGGCAAAGACACGGGCGGCTCACAGTTCTTCATTTGCCACAACCGTCAGAACACGCAGCACCTTGACGGCGTTCACACCTGCTTCGGCAAGGTTTTCGATGGGTTGGATGTTCTCGACGCAATCCGTCAGGGCGACTTGATTGAGAAAATTGTGATTGTGGAAGGATAATTAATTAAAAATTAGCTATATTTGTAGGGACGTAGCGTATGTTGCGTCCCTATTTTTATACAATTTACTATTATGATGAAAAAATCTGTTTTTGCGGCATTGATTATTGCCGGTTTCGCTTTCGCCGCGTGCGATAAAAATGACAACTCAGAACCCGACCCGAATCCTTCGGGGCGAACTCTGTTTGATACAACGTACATCAATCTGGGAGCATTGACTGACAATTCTGATGGAGATTTTACCTTCAACATTGTAAAACAGTTGAATACGTCCGAAAATGGAAATTTTTTACTGTCGCCCATAAGTGTTGAATTGGCCTTTGCAATGCTCGCCAACGGAGCCGACGGCAACAGCCGCCAACAGATTCTGAACGCTTTCGGATATGGCTCGAAATCAATTGATGATTTAAACAACCGTTGCCGTGCCGTGATTTCGGAATGGTACAAACTGAACAGCCAATATGCAAGTCAGAGTGCCGAATTGGACGAGTATGAGAAAGGAATGTTCCAACAGACCATCGAAACCGCCAATGCCATTTGGTCCGCCCGCCGCGCGCCACTTTTCGAAGATTATATCAGTTTGTGCAACAGATATTTTGATGCCGAAGCGGCCACATTGGATTTTGTCAACAAAGACAGTTCACTTGCTGTGATGAACGGCTGGTGCAACCAAAAAACGCACGGAATGATTCCGAAAATGCTCAATGAAGATGATATTGATGAATATACTGTAACTGTACTTGCCAACTCGCTTTATTTCAAGGCTGATTGGAAAATGCCGTTCGAAGAAGGCGCAACAATTAAAGCCGATTTCACCAACGCCAGCGGCAATGTGTCGCAGGTTGATATGATGCAGCAGCAGGAAAATTTCAGTTACGTCCGCACAGAGAATTTTGCGATGGCCGAACTGCCATACAACGGCACCACTTGTATGGATATCATTCTACCCGACAGCGGAATAAGCGTCAGTCAGTGCATTGAACAATTAAGTCAGACTCGGTTTGATGCGGCTCTTGCAAAAATGTCGTCGAAAGAACTTTTTGTTCGTCTGCCAAAATTCGACTTGGATTTCAATCACGAATTAGTCAAGATTATGAAGCAATTAGGCGTTGTTGATGTCTTTGACAGCGAAATCGCCGATTTAAGCAAAATGGGCAGTCGGCACGATAAAGCATTCGTGAACAATGCATTCCAACTTTCGCACATAAAGGTTGAAGAAAGTGGAACCGAAGCAGCCGCAGTAACGGTGATAATAGCCGAAGATAATGCTGTAATGCCAATAGAAACCGACCCGATAGAATTTAACGTCAACCGTCCGTTTGCCTACATTATTCGCGACAAGCAGACAAACACAATCTTATTTGTTGGAAAGGTGGAGAGTTTGAATTGATACAACTTCAGTCGTTAGGACAATTGCGTAAAGGATGCTTCGGCATCCTTTTTTTGTGTCAATCACAAATTCGGTGGCCAATAAATCGTTGGCGGGCATCTAAAATAACGGTTTTTACCTCTATGTTTCCACCGCAAAAAACACATATTTTTTACTTCTGATGACAAATATATGATTGTTAAATTATTACGGGATTTCATATCCTTTTTGTCCATTAAACATAAGTTTCAATCTATAGCGTTACAAACGCGGTGGAAAAAAATCTATGTGATCGGCGTGCTACTTTCTGTTATCATGAATACATTTGCAAATTAACGACAGCATTATGGCAGAAAAGATTTTGCATCTCGAAACGGTTGAGCCACTGGACCTTTACGGCGCCAAGTGCTCGCGGCTCGACATTCTGAAACGCGCTTTCCCGAAAATTCAGATTGTGGCACGTGGCCACGATGTGAAAGTGCTGGGCGACGAGCAGCAGATTGCCGATTTCGAAGACAAATTCCGCCAGGTGGTGCATTTCCTGGACACTTTCAACCGTCTTTCTGACGACGATTTGGTGCAGATTCTGAACAATCAGCAGCAGCACCAGAACGATGTGCCCGACGACCTGATTGTGTTCGGCAACAACGGCCGCGCCATCCGCGCGCGCAGCGCCAACCAGCAGCGAATGGTGGATGCGGTGGCGCAGAGCGATATGCTTTTTGCGCTTGGTCCCGCGGGCTCGGGCAAGACTTACACCGCCATTGCATTGGCCGTCAGGGCGTTACGCAACCGCGAAGTGCGCCGCATAGTTTTGAGCCGCCCCGCAGTTGAAGCAGGTGAGCGCCTGGGTTTCCTGCCTGGCGACCTGAAAGAGAAAATCGACCCATATCTGCAACCGCTCTACGATGCGCTCAACGATATGATTCCCGCCAAGAAACTCGAATCGCATCTTGAAGAAGGCGTGATTCAGATTGCGCCGCTGGCCTTTATGCGCGGTCGCACACTCGACAACGCCTTCGTCATTCTCGACGAAGCGCAGAACACCACGCTGCCGCAGATGAAAATGTTTCTGACGCGTATGGGTATGAATTCGAAATTCATCATCACGGGCGACGTTACGCAAATCGACCTTCCGCGCACTCAGGACAGCGGTTTGGTGCAGGCCATCCGTCTGCTGAAAAAGATTGACGGCATCAGCATTGTCGAACTCGACGAGAGCGACATCGTGCGCCATCGTCTTGTGAAAGAGATAGTTAAAGCCTTTGATAAAGGATTGAAGGATTGAAGGACTGAAGGAGTGAAAAACTGATTGATTGAAGAAGAATTACGAACGTAAAGAATTAAAAACGAACAATAAAAATTAAACCTGTTCAACTTGTTAAACCTTTAAACGATTCAACAGTTCACCGATTCACCGATTAAACCTGTTAAACAGCGAAGCGATTCAACTTTAAACATAAAAACTCTAAACTTTAAACTCTAAACTTCTAAACTTTAAACTCTAAACTTCTAAACTTTAAACTCTAAACTTCTAAACTTTAAACTCTAAACATTTAAAATATGAACACAGTATCAAAAACAAACTTCAAATTCAGCGGCCAGAAAGGCGTGTACAACGGCAAGGTGCGCGACGTGTACAACATCAACGACCAGTATCTGGCAATGGTTGTGAGCGACCGCATTTCGGCATTCGACGTTATCCTGCCAAAGGGTATTCCGTTCAAAGGTCAGGTTTTGAACCAGATAGCGTCGTATTTCCTTGACGCCACGGCCGACATCGTGCCAAACTGGAAAATCGCCAGCCCCGACCCAAACGTGACCATCGGTCACAAATGCGAGCCGTTTGCTGTTGAAATGGTCGTTCGCGGCTACCTGACTGGCAGTTCGTGGCGCCTGTACCGCGACGGCGGACGCGAGATTTGCGGTGTTGCGCTGCCCGAAGGCCTGCGCGAGCATCAGCGTTTCGAGCACCCAATCATCACCCCGACAACCAAGGCCGACATTGGCACTCACGACGAGAACATCTCGCGCGAAGACATCATTAAAAATGGTCTGGTTTCGGCTGAAGACTACGCCCAACTCGAGAAATACACGCTGGCTCTGTTCCAACGCGGCACCGAAATGGCCAAGAAAATGGGATTGATTCTGGTCGACACCAAATACGAGTTCGGCAAGAAGGACGGCAAAATCTACCTGATTGACGAGATTCACACACCCGACTCGTCGCGTTACTTCTACGCCGACGGCTACGAAGAGCGTTTTGCCAAAGGCGAGGCTCAAAAGCAACTCTCGAAAGAGTTTGTGCGCGAGTGGCTTATGGCCAACGGATTCCAAGGCCGCGCTGGCGAGCAGGTTCCCGAAATGACGCCCGAAATCATCAGCCAGATTTCGAACCGCTACATCGAACTCTACGAGCACATTGTTGGCAGCAAGTTCGTTCCTGGCGACGTCACCGACGTGCAGAACCGCATCTTCAACAATGTTGAGAACTACATTAAGGCTAATCTATTGAAATAGAACAATAAAGGCAAAACCGGCTCAAACGGGTCGGTTTTGTTTTTTGTTTTCCGAAAAATTCTATTTTTGCCGACACAAACGCGGGCATAGCTCAGTTGGTAGAGCATCAGCTTCCCAAGCTGAGGGTCGCGAGTTCGAGTCTCGTTACCCGCTCAAAAGGCACTTGCAAGGCAGGTGCTTTTTTTATGTCCGGCCAACGTGAATAGCGATTCGTCATTTTTCGCGATTTCGTTTATCTTTGCCCGCTATCAGAAAAAAGCAATGCAGTTCAGTTTAACAGCCACCGACAGCAAATCAGCCGCCCGCGCGGGGCAGATTCTGACCGACCACGGCACCATTCAGACACCGATTTTTATGCCTGTTGGCACGGTGGGCTCGGTCAAAGGAATTCACCAGCGCGACGTGGCCGACGACATTCGCGCGCAGATAATCCTGGGCAACACCTATCACCTTTATCTGCGTCCCGGAACGGCTTTGCTGCGCGAGGCTGGCGGCTTGCACCGCTTTATGAACTGGCAGCGCCCCATTCTCACCGACAGCGGCGGCTATCAGGTTTTCAGCCTTTCAGCCAACCGCAAACTCACCGAGGAAGGTGCTCGGTTCAGTTCGCATATCGATGGTTCGAAGCATTTGTTTACACCCGAGAATGTGATTGACATACAGCGTATTATCGGTTCTGATATTATGATGGCGCTCGATGAGTGTCCGCCGGGCGACTGCGATTACAACTACGCCCAAAAGTCGCTCGACCTGACAATGCGTTGGCTGCGCCGTGGAGTTGAGGCGTTCCGCAGCACCGAGCCGCTCTATGGCCACAGCCAAGCCTATTTCCCGATTGTGCAGGGCGCGTCGTTCACCGAGTTGCGCCAGCGTGCGGCCACCGAGATTGCCGAACTTGGAATGGACGGCAACGCCATTGGCGGTCTGGCCGTGGGCGAGCCAACCGAGGTGATGTACCAGATGATTGAGGTTGTGAACGCCATTCTGCCCGCCGACAAGCCCCGTTACCTGATGGGCGTGGGCACGCCGGCAAATATTCTTGAGGGCATCAGCCGCGGCGTTGATATGTTCGACTGCGTGATGCCAACCCGCAACGGCCGCAACGGAATGCTTTTCACCAGCGAGGGCATCATCAACATCAAAAACAAGAAGTGGGAAAACGAATTCTCGCCCATCGACCCCAACGGCACATCGTTTGTCGATTCGAGTTACACGCTTGCCTATCTGCACCATTTGTTTGTGGCTCAGGAGATGTTGGGAATGTCAATTGCCAGTATGCACAATCTGGCGTTCTACCTTGGGCTTGTTGGCGAAGCTCGAAAACATATTGTCGAAGGCAATTTTGCGGAGTGGAAAAACGTTATGGTTCAAAAAGTTACAAATCGATTGTAGAGTATGAGCAACTATATGAAGAAGTTGGACCGTTACATCATCCGCAGGTTTCTGGGGACGTTCGCCTTTGCGCTCATTCTGATTCTGCTCATTGTGGTCATCTTCGACATCTCCGAAAAAATCGACGATTTCATTGTTAAACAGGCTCCTGCAAAAGCCATCATCTTCGATTATTATCTCAATTTCATACCATATTTCGCCAATCTTTTCTCGGCGATGTTCATTTTCATTGCCGTCATCTTTTTCACTTCAAAGATGGCCGGCAACTCTGAAATTATCGCCATCCTGAGCAGCGGTGTGAGCTACCGGCGGTTTCTGTTTCCGTACTTTGTGTCGTCGCTGATATTGGCCATTTTTTCCTATCTGCTAATTAATTGGATCATACCGCCCGCCAACGAAAAACGGCTCGCCTTTGAGGAAAAATACATTCGCAATCCATATGTAAATAAAGAACAAGACATTCACCGCCAGATATTGCCCGGACAGTTCATCTACATGAGCAGTTATCTTTCAAAGAGAGACCTTGGCTATAAGTTTGCCATTGAGCAGATTGATAACGGAGAACTGAAGTCGAAAGTCATATCGGAATATGTGGAATGGGATACCACCAACAACAAATGGAAGTTGCACAACTGCTATGTCCGCACGTTTTCCGACAGTACTGAGAATGTTAAATACTACAATGTACTCGACACCACGCTCAATATGGTCCCAAATGATTTCACTCGCCGCGACAATGTTGTTGAAGCGATGAACTATCATGAGCTCAATGATTTTATCGAGTCGGAAACGCGAAAGGGTTCAGACAATGTTGTGCTTTGGAAGATTGAGAAGCACAAACGGTTTGCATACTCGTTCTCAACATTCATTCTTACGCTGATTGGTGTCACGCTATCTTCACGAAAGAAGCGGGGCGGAATCGGCATAAACATAGGCGTCGGCATATTGCTGGCATTCACATATATAATGTTTATGGAAGTGTCGAATGTGCTGGCCACAAACGCGCACATGCCACCGGTGATTGCTGTGTGGATTCCGAATGTTATTTTCGGTCTGATTGGCATAATTTTGTACAATCAGGCAAAAAAATGATGTAAAAATTCATCGGATATGGCAAGATTTTTTACATTCGCTTTCGGCAGTCGCCCCAAAATTGGAAAAATACAAAACTATATAAATGCAAAAAAAATGGATATTAAAGGAACAGGCCGAAGCGGAAAAGATTGACGAACTGGCAGATTCGTCAAACATCAGTAAACCGTTGGCTAACTTATTATTGCAACGAGGCATCAACGAAAGCGAATCGGTCCGCAAGTTCTTCAGACCAGACTTGCAGCAGCTATACGACCCATTCCTGATGAAGGACATGGACAAGGCTGTGGCAAGGCTTGAGCAGGCGATTGTCGAACGAGAGAACGTGCTGATTTACGGCGATTACGATGTTGACGGCACCACCGCAGTTGCAATGATGTATGTGTTCCTGAAAAGCAAATGCCGTAACGTATTTTACTACGTACCAGACCGCTATACCGAAGGATATGGCATCTCATACAAAGGCATCGATTATGCTGAGGAGATGGGCTGTAAACTCATCATCGCACTCGACTGCGGCATAAAAGCCCTGCCCAAAGTTGACTATGCCGCTGAAAAAGGTATTGAGTTCATTATCTGCGACCACCACGAGCCTGGCGACGAGCTGCCCCGGGCGGCTGCCGTGCTCGACCCCAAACGCACCGACTGCCACTACCCGTTCAACGAGCTGTCGGGTTGCGGCGTCGGATTCAAACTGATTCAGGCCTACGCGTCGCGGAACAAAATCCCGTTCTACCAGATAAAACCATTTCTCGACCTTGTGGTGGTAAGCATTGCCAGCGATATTGTGCCCATCGTCGACGAAAACCGCATTCTGGCATACTACGGACTTAAACAACTGAACACCAACCCACGGGTGGGACTGCGCGCTGTGATGAAAAAATCCGGCATCACCCCCCCTCCAAGAAAAGACGGCCGCCAGTTCGACATCCCGTTTGAGGAAGTGAAACCAGCCGACGAGCCGGAGTTCCGCCCTGTCAAAATCGGTGACATTGTGTTCAAAATCGGACCTCGCATCAACGCTGCCGGACGCATGGATCTGGGCCGCCACTCTGTCGACTTGCTGGTGGAGCGCAACGAAGCCAAAGCAGAGGAGATGGCATGCAAGATTGAAACCGACAACACCGACCGCAAAACCCATGACCAAAATATCACCAACGAAGCTCTGGCCGTGATTGACGGCGACGAAACACTGAAAAACCGCAAATCGACAGTGTTATACAATCCCGAATGGCATAAAGGCGTGATTGGAATTGTGGCGTCGAGACTCATCGACTTTTATTATCGGCCAACAGTAATATGCACAAAGTCAAACGGATTGATAACCGGTTCAGCACGTTCTATTCCTGATTTCAATTTGTACGAGGCTATTGAAAAATGCCAGAACCTGTTGGAGAGCTTCGGTGGCCACACTTACGCTGCCGGTCTGACACTCAAAGAAGAAAACCTTGAAGCGTTTATTAGCAAATTTGAGAGCGTTGTGGATAGCATGATGAATGACGACATGATGGTTCCACGCATCGATGTGGATGAGACTCTGACACTATCGGACATCACAACAAAATTCTACCGATGCCTTGAAATGTTTGAACCATATGGCCCCGGGAATATGGCACCTGTGTTCGTATGCCGCAACCTGACAGACACTGGTCTGTCACAAATTGTTGGCCAGACACGCGAGCACTTGAAACTATCAGTAATCGACAGCACGGTTAACCATCCCATGTCGGCCATCGCCTTCAAGCAGTCGGAACATTTCGACGCCATTCACAGCGGCAAAAAGTTCGACATATGTTTCTCGTTGGAAATGAACACTTTCCGCGGGAAAGAAACTTTACAATTAAAGGTTCATGATTTGAAAATCGCCGGCGAAGAGGATTTGTAAAAAGTATTTTTCTGAATTACCGATTTAGCAATTCAACGCTTGGCGGATTCATCATATCAACCACCAGAACTCGTTGTGTGCTGTTGTCGATTTTGAAACGGTTATCGGGTCGGTAACCAATCAGCCATACTATACGTTCACCCGATGTCAGCACCATAATACGTTTTTTATCAAACACATTCACCTTATTGTTGATGAAAAAATCGCTCAGTTTCTGCGCTTTGGTCATTCCTATCGGATAGAAAAAATCGCCATTCTGCCAGCGCCTGATTGTCAGCGGAAAGTGCAGTTTGTCGATATCAAGACAAGCAACATTACGACGCTTGTCGAGCACAAAATCGGCAATCGGCACAACACGCATTGTTAGGCCAAGACTGTCAATATTTTGCGGAGAGCAAATCACAATCGGCTCGAATTCAGATTGTTCCGCTGGTTCAACAACAATCAGCGAACGGTCGACAAGCAGACAATGGGTAGCCGACTGGAATGTGTTGCCCGATTTCAGTCCGACTGTTTTAATGATGTCCGCAACTTGCGAGCCGTTGAAACCATATGGCTTGAGGCATTCAAATAAAACAGTTTCGGCAAAAGGTTGTTGCATTAGATTTTTAATATCGATTGTACAACTTTTGCCATCGGTTTTCAGCACGTTGGCCTGAACTTTGCCAACATACCAATTATATATGTCAGCCGCCTGACGGATATGCTTGAAATTCTTCAGCATACGATCTTCAAATGACGGATTAATCTGTTTCATCACCGGCACAATGCGGTGGCGGATAATGTTGCGCTGATAGTCGTCGGAAAAGTTGGTGCTGTCGGTGCGGAACGAAAGGTTGTTGAGCCTCGCGTATTCTTCAATCTGAGTGCGAGTGGCAAACAGCAACGGCCTGACAATATTACCATTTGCGGCGGCTATTCCGCAAAGACCATTGATACCTGTGCCTCGAGATAAATTGAGCAACAGTGTCTCGATGTTGTCGTTCAGATGATGTGCTGTAAGAATGCGATCGTAATGATGCTCGGTGGCAAGTTGGGCAAACCAGTTGTAGCGCAGTTCGCGTGCAGCCATCTCAACCGACAAGTGATGCTCATCGGCATAGGCCAGCGTATTGAAACGGATGCTAAAGAACGGCATTTGGTATTTCGCAGCCAGTTGGCGCACAAACTCCTCATCGCCATCGGCATCGGCACCGCGTAATTGGAAATTACAATGCGCCACCGCTACCTTCAACTGGCATTGCGCCAGCAAGTGAAGCATCACAACCGAATCGGCGCCACCACTCACAGCCGCCAAAAGCCTATGATTGCGGTCGAACAGATTGTTATCGTTAGCAAATTGCTTAAACTGCCGAAGCATCTCGTTTTTTTTGCCAAAAGTAGATATTAGTTGCAAGTTTCAAGTTATAAGTTGCAGGTAATAATCGTAATGCTGGAATTTTTCCAACATCATCTCCCCTACCCTTAATCAAATAACCACTATTTAGCAACCGATCACACATTTTATTATGATTTTTTACAATATCAATAATTATATGTAAAACAAATGCTTAACCACACACAAACGATACCGTTACCAACCTGAATGGATGCGCCATATATGCTTGTACAAATCTAATAGCGATTGAGAAGATAAGATTTTTATGATATGTGTTACGGACTTCGAACAATAATGATAATGGGCAAAGAGAAGGCGGAAAATATCTCAAAAACATTTTATGAAACCGATTGCATTAAAAGTTGCACAAACCGAAATTTGTCTTACTTTCGCAATCTGTAAATGAACACGTATGCAATGATAAACACAGACGCAAACGCAAACATTAAACTTGTTAAACACTAAACATCTAAACTCTAAACTTCTAAACTTTTAACACTAAACACTAAACTTTAAACAATTATGACCACCAATCAGAAAATGAGCAGTTTCCGCTGGGCGATATGCGGCCTGCTCTTTTTGGCTACCACGGTCAACTACCTTGACCGTCAGGTACTTTCGCTCACGTGGAAGGACTTTATCGCTCTCGACTTCCACTGGAATGACAACGATTATGGCAACATAACCGCCACATTCTCAATCTTCTACGCATTTATTTCGCTGTTCGCGGGCAAGTTCATCGACTGGATGGGCACCAAAAAGGGCTACATCTGGGCGATTGTGATTTGGTCGTTTGGCGCCTGCCTGCACGCGGCTTGCGGCTGGGCCACAATGCGGCTCACGGGCATTGCCGACATTGAAGCGTTGCGTGCCGTGACCAAAGGTTCGGAACTTGCTCTAACAATCTCAACCATAAGCGTTTGGCTATTCCTTGCCTGCCGCATAATTCTTGCCACTGGCGAGTCGGGCAACTTCCCTGCTGCCATCAAGGTGACGGCAGAATATTTCCCGAAGAAGGACCGCGCCTACGCCACATCAATCTTCAACGCGGGCGCATCGGTTGGCGCGCTTGCCGCACCGCTCACCATCCCCATTCTGGCCAAGAATATGGGCTGGGAAATGGCGTTCATCATCATTGGTGCCATCGGCTTTATTTGGGCTGGCGCGTGGCTGTTCCTTTACTCGGCACCCGCTCAAAGCCGATTTGTAAATAGCTCTGAACTTGCTTATATTGAATCAGATAAAGAAGAATCGGCAGAAAAATTCGAAACAAAAGCAGCGACCGAAGAAGCCAAATTCTCGATTCTCGACTGCTTCAAATACCGTCAAACGTGGGCGTTCATCGTTGGCAAACTAATGACCGACGGCGTTTGGTGGTTCTTCTTGTTCTGGGCACCCGCCTACTTCTCTGAACTGGGCCATCCGTCGTCATCAGGAATGGGGCAACTGCTCATCTTTATACTCTATCTAATTGTAACTGTGGTATCTATCTTTGGCGGATACCTGCCGAAACTGTTCGTCGAGAGAATGGGAATGCACCCCTACACGGGCCGTATGCGCGCAATGCTGATTTTTGCCTTCCTGCCCGTGTTTGCAATGTTTGCGCAGCCGCTGGCTGGAACATCGGTTTGGTGGCCGTGCATCATCATCGGCCTGGCTGGCGCGGGGCATCAGGCCTGGTCGGCAAATCTTTATTCAACCATCGGCGATATGTTCCCGAAATCGGCCATTGCCACCATCACTGGCATCGGCACAATGTTCGGCGGATTGTGCTCATTTGCAATCAATAAGGGCTCGGGAATGTTGTTTACTCACGCCGAAGAACTTGGCGACGCGTTCACCTTCTTTGGCGCCACAGGCAAGCCCGCGGGCTATATGATTGTGTTCTGCTACTGCGCCGTGGCCTATCTGCTGGCGTGGACGATTATGAAGGTGCTTGTGCCGAAGTATAAACCGATTGTAAAATAAATGGTATTGGGTGTTGTAAATATCGAATGCAGAAATCAGCGCCGTAGGCGCGAAAGATTGGTAGAAAAAACGTCTTCAAACGACGCTGCGTGCCGTAGGTACGCAACAAAGGCATCAATGTGGCGTACCTACGGCACGCAAGCCTTTGGGAAACACCATTCTACCAATCCAAAGTCCCTACGGGACAATAAATTATTAAATTTCAATTTGATACAGTTTCAATAAATATGAAATCATTTATAAACGAAAACTTCCTGCTGAAAACGAAAACCGCGCAGGAACTCTACCACGAATTCGCAGAAAATCAGCCGATTATCGACTACCACTCGCACCTGATTCCGCAGCAGATTGCCGAAAACCGCAAGTTCGACAACATTGCGCAGATTTGGCTCTCGGGCGACCATTACAAGTGGCGTGCAATGCGGGCCAACGGTATCAATGAGCGGTTTGTGACGGGCAACGCCACCGACCGCGAGAAGTTCGACGCGTGGGCGCAGACGGTGCCATACACCCTGCGTAACCCGCTCTACCACTGGACTCACCTTGAGTTGAAACTCTATTTCGGAATCGACACGCTGCTGAATCCCGAATCGGCCGACGAGATTTGGAACCGCACGTCGGAAATGCTCAAGTCGGACGAGTTCAGCGTGTGGGGAATGTTGCGAAAAATGAAAGTTGAAACGGCCTGCACCACCGACGACCCTGTGGATAATCTACAATATCACAAGCAGATAGCCGCGTCGGGCTGTCCTGCCAAGATTCTGCCCACCTGGCGTCCTGACAAGGCTTCGGACGTGACCAACGCCAAAGCCTGGAACGCCTACATCGACCGTCTGGCCGAAGTTGCGGGCGTTGAGATAAACAGTTTCAAGACGATGTTCGACGCGCTCGACCGTCGAATCGACTATTTCCACGCCGCTGGCTGCCGTCTGGCCGACTTCGGGCTCGATTTCCTCTATTCGGAAGATTACACCGATGCCGAAATCGAAACCATTTTTGCCAAAGTGCGCAGTGGCAACAATCTGACCGCCAACGAGATACTAAAATTCCGCTCGGCGGCGCTCTATCGCTTTGCGCTGCAGGTGCACGCCAAAGGCTGGGCGCAACAGTTCCACGCAGGGCCTGTGCGCAACAACAACACGCGCCTGCTCACCGCCCTCGGCCCCGACACGGGTTTCGACTCAATCGGCGATTTCCCGCAAGCCTTGAGTATGAGCCGTTTCCTCAACCGTCTCGACTCGACCAACCAACTTGCAAAAACCATCTTATACAATATCAATCCTGCTGACAATGAAGTGTTTGCAACAATGATTGGCAACTTTCAGGACGGCACCGTGGCGGGCAAAATACAGTGGGGCTCGGCGTGGTGGTTCCTCGACCAAAAAGACGGCATCGAGAAGCAACTCAACTGCCTGTCGTGCCACGGCCTGTTGAGCCGCTTTGTAGGTATGCTCACCGACTCGCGCAGTTTCCTTTCGTACCCGCGTCACGACTATTTCCGCCGCATTCTGTGCAACCTGCTCGGCAACGACGTTGAGAACGGCGAACTGCCCAACGATATTGATTTACTGGGGAATATGGTGGCCGATATCTGCTATCGCAATGCTAAAAATTATTTCAAGTTTTAGGTGGAACGCAGATTGAACAGATTTAATAGATTTACGCAGATATTATTGTATTAATGAAAATATAAAGTGAAACGAAAAAATCTCTAACCGATTCAACCTGATTTTATCCGATAACTTATTCTGATTAAATCTGATAAATCGGTTAGAAATAAAAACTGTGTAAATCAGTGTAATCAGTGCGAAATTTTGAATTCATAAATCATAAATCGAAAATCAAAAATGAAAAAGACAGTAACATTTGGTGAGATTATGCTTCGTCTGGCGGCGCCTGGCTACGAGCGTTTTTTGCAGACAAGCAGTTTTAACGCCACATTCGGCGGCGGCGAAGCCAACGTGGCCGTTTCGCTCGCAAACTACGGAATACCTGTGAGTTTCGTCACTCGGTTGCCGCAAAACGACATTGCTGCAGCCTGCCTGCGCGAACTTCGCGGTCTGGGCGTTGACGTGAACGACGTGGTTTTCGGCGGCGACCGCATTGGTATCTATTACCTTGAAACTGGCGCTGTTAGCCGTGCATCGAAGGTGATTTACGACCGCGCTCATTCGGCTGTGTCCGAAATCAAAACGGGTATGATTGACTGGAAAAAGGTGTTCGACGGCGCTGGCTGGTTCCACTGGACGGGCATCACGCCTGCCATTTCGCAAGGCGCTGCCGACGTGTGCCTGGAAGCCCTGAAGGCGGCCAAAGAGTTGGGCCTGACCATCTCGTGCGACCTCAACTACCGCAAGAATCTCTGGAAGTACGGCAAGCGCGCCGACGAAGTAATGCCCTCATTAGTAGAGTATTGCGACGTTATTCTGGGCAACGAAGAAGACGCCGAGAAGGCACTTCTGATTAAGCCCGAAGGTGTGAACATAGAAGGCGGCAAGGTGGTTGCCGAAGCCTATCTATCGGTATCTCAGCAGATTATGAAGCGTTTCCCGAACGCAAAGAAGGTTATCACAACCTTGCGCAGCAGCATCAACGCCAACCACAACAACTGGGCGGGCGTTCTGTACGACGGCAAAACGCTGTTCAAATCGCCTGAGTATCAGATAACTGACATTGTTGACCGCGTTGGCGGCGGCGACTCGTTTATGGGCGGCCTCATCTACGGCCTGCAAACATACACGGGCGACGACCAAAAGGCGCTGAACTTTGCCGTGGCCGCAAGTTGCTTAAAACATACCATTTACGGCGATTACAACCGCGTAAGCGTTGCCGAAGTTGAGAAACTTATGAGCGGGGACGCAAGCGGGCGAGTAAGCAGATAAATATTATTTGGTCCATATTTGTGAATTTTATGCAGATATGGACCAATAATTATATTATAGGTGGTCTAATTCTGTAAAATTTATGCAGAAATAGACAATATATAATGAGATATTAGGTCTAAATCTGCATTTCCTATGCAAAAAAAAGACAATAAATAATAGAATAAGTGGTCTAAATCTGCAAATAATATGCAGAAATAGACACATAATATTTTGAATCTCGATAAAAACGTTACCTTTGTCGTAAAAATAAACTACTGTGAACGAGAATATTATAGGCAGGGGATACGAGATTAAGCGGCTAGAGAAGTTTTACAACTCACCGAAAAGCGAGTTTATAACCATCTACGGCAGAAGGCGTGTCGGAAAAACGTACCTTATAAATCAGTTTTTCAAAGACAGGTTCGCTTTCGACGCATCGGGCATTATCGACGGCTCAAAAGAAGCGCAATTCTACAGTTTCTACGACTCGCTGACAAAGTACGGCTACGAAGGCGAGCAACCGAAAGATTGGTTCGAAATGTTTTCGGCGCTGTCGAAACTGCTTGAAAAACAGACTAAAAACGAGCGTAAAGTTGTTTTTATCGACGAGATTCCCTGCTTCGACACACCGAAGTCTGATTTTGTGAAATCGTTGGGTTATTTCTGGAACTCGTTTGCGGCCAAACGCAACGACATTCTGCTAATAGTCTGCGGTTCAGCCACTTCGTGGATTGTCAGCAAAATAATCGACAGCCGCGGCGGCCTGCACAATCGCACCACGGGCGACATTTATCTGCAACAATTCACTCTGGCCGAGACCGAAGAATATCTGAGACACAACAACTTCGGCTGGCCGCGGCAACTCATTGCCGAAACCTATATGGTTCTGGGCGGCATACCTTACTACCTGAGCCTTCTGGACAACAAGGAAACACTGGCGACAAATATCGACAGACTCTATTTCTCGGAAACGGGCGAGCTACGGCGTGAGTATCAGCGACTTTACAAATCGCTCTTCAGCAATGCCGACCCGTATATGAAAATCATCGAGACGCTTGGCAAAACCAAAAGCGGACTGACACGCACCGAAATTTCAGACGCGACCAAACTGCCCCAAAACGGGCGACTCACAAAAATGCTCGACAACCTGCAGCACAGCGGTATGATTCGCTGTTTCTACGGAAAATCGCGCGGCAAGGTGAAGAAACGCGACGCCTATTACCAACTTATGGACCTGTTCTCGATTTTCCATCTCACCTTCGGCGGAAAACCCACAAGCCCAACGTTTTGGCAAGACCGAGCAATGACACCGACGCTGAACACGTGGTGCGGACTGTCGTTTGAAAGGATTTGTTTTGTTCATATTGAGCAGATACGCAAGGCTTTGGGACTCAGCAGAATAGCACTGGAATATTATTCGTGGCGCAGCCGTGGCGCAGAGCCGAAAGCGCAAATTGATTTGATAATTGAGCGGGCGGATAAAATCATCAATATCTGCGAGATAAAGTACGCCACGGGCGAATATGCGATTAGCAGACAGGACGACCTTGATATGCGAAACCGCATTGAAGCGTTCCGTGCGGAAAGTGGCACCCGTTGCGGGCTAATTCCCACTTGGATAACAACTTGCGGACTTAAAGAAGGTATGTACTCGTCGGAAATTCAATACCGAGTGACACTTGACGACTTATTCTGAAATAACAAACAGTAATTCAAATATTTAACAATTTAAAAAACATTTAAAATGAGCAGATTCAAACGTTTAGACGTTCTAAACACAATGCTTTCGACTGGCATTGTGCCATTGTACTACAATGCTGACGTTGAGAAAGTTAAACAAGTTGTGTTGGCTTGCTACAAAGGCGGCGCGCGAGTTTTTGAATTTACAAATCGCGGCGATTTTGCCCACGAAGTGTTTGCCGAAGTAAACAAATGGTGCGCCACGGCCTGCCCCGAAATGGCTATGGGCGTGGGCTCGGTGGTTGACCCCGCAACGGCTGCGCTCTACATTCAGTTGGGCGCCAACTTCATTGTGTCGCCGTCGCTCAACCCCGATATGGCCAAGGTTTGCAACCGTCGCAAGATTGCGTGGCTGCCTGGCTGCGGAACGCTGTCGGAAATCAATCTGGCCGAAGAGTTGGGCTGCGAGATTGTGAAGATTTTTCCTGGCAAGGAAGTCGGCGGACCATCGTTTGTGAAAGCCGTGAAAGCCCCCTGCCCCTGGACCAACATTATGCCGTCGGGCGGTGTGGCACCTGAGCGCGAGAGCCTCGAAGCCTGGTTCAAAGCGGGCGTGGCCTGCGTCGGACTTGGCTCGCAACTGACACCGAAAGACGTGATTGAGAAAGGCGACTGGGCCTTCATCGAGAGCAAGGTAAGAGAGTCGCTGGCAATTGTGAAGGAATTGAGGAAATAGTTGTAAAATAAACTTTTAGTCTGAAGGAAGGAGGCTTTATGGCCTCCTTTTTTTATTTATAAGAGACAAGGTTGTTGCCAATGGAATGCGTTTCGTTTTTCAACTGCAAACTATAGTGTAAACCTGTAAAGCAACTGTAAACCCACTGTAAAAAACTTTACACTTTTTTACACTTTATAAAATAGCGATTTTGCTGATTATCAGTAATATAATACTTTTGGCACACCTTATGCCATTGTTTTTGCAGAAATTTTAAAAACGTAAAACAATTATGCAAAAACAATTGATAATAGGTATTATGATGGCAATCGCGCCAAGCGCATTCGGGGCAAACGCTTCGGACAGCGTCCGCACAATGACTCTGAAAGATTGTATGGAATATGCCATATCGAACTCAACAAAAATCCGCATTAGCGAGACCACTGTTGACGATGCGCGGATTACACGCCGCGACGCCATTTTGGCGGCTTTCACGCCAAGTGTTAATGCGGGAACCAGCGCAAGTTACAATTTCGGCCGTAATATCGACTGGCAGACAAACACCAAAACCGATGTTACGACGTTCAGCAACGACTACAGCATTTCGGCAGGAATCACCCTCTTCAACGGGTTTCAGGCCGTGAACAATATGCGTGTGTCGAAGACGTCGCTGGCCATTTCGCGGACAGAGCAGGAGCAGGCCGAAGCCGACATTTGCCTTGCCGTGATGGAAGCCTACTACAACGTGGTTTACTACTGCCGTCTGTGCCAACTGTTCGACGAGCAGATTGCTACAGCACGCACCGCGCTCGATAAGATGCGCCGTCAGGAGGAGATTGGGCAGAAGAGCCGCGCCGATGTCATTCAACTTGAGGCCGACCTTGCCGACCGCGAGTACGACCTTGTCAGCACACGCCAGATGCGCGACGAGCAGATTATGACGCTTTCTGATTTGATGTTCTTCCCTATGGATGAGCAGTTTGCGGTGGACACGACAATGCCTTTGGCCACCGCCGACAATCAAACCGAAGATGAGATTGTCAACTATGCACTGGACAACAACCCCAGTGTGAAAATTGCCAACTGGCGCGCCGAAAACGCCCGCCGCGAACTCTCGACAGCCCGCTGGCAACTGTTGCCGCAATTAAGCGCAAACGCAAGTTTGGGCACGGGCTATAGCAAGAGCAATGGTTCTGAGGTGCCTTCGTTCAATGAGCAGATTCGCAACAACGTGGGCGAGAACATAGGTCTTTCGCTCTCGATACCAATCTTCGGCCGCCTGAACCGCTACTCTGAAATATCGCGCAAGCGCAACTCATACGCCCGCGCCAATGCCGAACTCGACCAAAAAAACCGCGAGACGGAATCGGCCGTGCGCAAGGCTTTCAACGACTGCCGCACCGCGCTGGCCGCCTATCAGCAGGCTTGCAAAAAGACTGAAATTCAGCAAGAAGCCTACCAACTCAACCAAAAACGGATGGAGCAGGGCCTGATTTCGGGACTTGAGTATCAGACGGCCGTCAACAACTATCTGAAAACCAAATCCGACGATATGAAATCGCTTTTCACCTATCTGATAAAGCAAAGTGTATTAAAGTATTACAGCGGAGTGGAGTATGTGAATCAGTGAGTTAGTTAGAAATTAGAATTTAGGAGTTAAAAATAGGAATATGTAGGGACGTCATATTAAGGTGTCCGAAAAATCAAAAATCAAAAATCAAAAATCAAAAATCAATAAATAATTATGGACTACGTTATCGAACAAAAGAAAGGATTTGCGGCGGCTTTTACAAAGAAAGCGGTGCCGTTTTGGTTGGGCGGAGCAGTGGTGGCCGCTGTGGTTTACCTGCTTCTGCAGAGCGACTCGCGGTCGCTGAAGGTGGATGCCGAAACGCTGACAATCAGCAATGTAACGCGCAACGAGTTTAACGATTACGTGCGAATCAGCGGACAGGTGGTGCCGCAGACAACCATTCAGTTGAGCCCGCTCGAAGGCGGCGTGGTTGAACGCATTGTGGCAGAGGAAGGTACAAGGCTTAAGGCTGGCGACCCCATTCTGGTCTTGTCGAACGAAAACCTTGATATGCAGATTCTTAACTCGGAAGCCGAACTCGCCGAAAAGGAGAATATGCTGCGCAACACGGTAATCTCGATGGAGCAGCAGAAACTCTCAAACAGGCAGAGCGAAATCGAACTCGGCATTGAGGTGAAACGCAACAAGCGCCACTACGAGCAGCAGAAGGCTCTGTTTGATGAAAAACTGATTGCGCGTGAGGAGTTTACAAAGGCCGAAGAAGATTATTTCCTGTCGGTTGAGAAGTACGAACTGGTACGCGAGCGCCTGAAACAGGACAGCGCCTTCCGCAGCATTGAGGTTGAGAGGCTTCAGGAGAGTTTGGAGAATATGCAGAAGAATATGCAAATCATTCGCCGCCGCAAGGAGAACCTGGTGATTAAGGCGCCCATTGACGGCGAACTGGGCCTGCTCGACGCTGTTCTGGGACAGTCGATTCAGGCTGGTGTGAAAATCGGGCAGATAAACTCTGTCGGCACCTATAAGATTGAGGCACAGATTGATGAGCACTATATCGACCGCGTGACACTCGGACTTTCGGCCACATTCGACCGTCAGGGTGAGGTGTTCAACGCCACCGTCCGCAAGGTGTACCCCGAGGTGCGCAGCGGCAAGTTCCAGGCCGATTTCCGTATCGACGGCACTCAGCCCGCCAATATCCGCAGCGGCCAGACCTACTATCTGAACCTGCAACTCGGCCAGAGCGAGGAGGCGGTGATTATCCCGCGCGGCTCGTTCTATCAGTCAACGGGCGGCAAATGGATTTTCGTGGTATCGCCCAGCGGCGACAAAGCCGTCAAGCGCGAAATCCGCATTGGCCGCCAGAACCCGAAATACTACGAGGTGCTCGACGGCCTGGAGCCAGGCGAGAAGGTAATCACTTCGTCGTATGAGAGTTACGGCGACTGCGAGGTGCTGGTGTTCTGAAAATGGTGAATCGGTGAATCGAGGTTGAGAAAGTAATATGACTACAGACTACAGACAACGGACAACAGAATATCTAATGCCTAGTGCCTAATGCCTAAAAAACTTAAAACTTAAAACTTCAATAACTTATAACTTTAAATAACTTAAAACTTAAAACAATGATTAAAGTATCAAATTTATCGAAAGTGTTCCGTACAGAGGAAATTGAGACCGTTGCATTGAACGGCGTATCGTTTGAAATCAAAGAAGGCGAGTTTGTCGCCATTATGGGGCCGTCGGGTTGCGGCAAGTCAACACTGATGAACGTTCTGGGCCTGCTGGACTCGCCCACGGGCGGCTCGTACCAACTGCTTGGCACCGAGGTGGCTGGGCTGAAGGAGAAGGAGCGCACCAACTTCCGCAAGGGCAATATCGGGTTCGTGTTCCAGAGTTTCAACCTGATTGACGAACTGAACGTGTACGATAATATTGAGTTGCCGCTCAAATATCTGAATATCAGTGCCGCCGAGCGCAAGCAACGCGTCACCGAGATTATGAAACGAATGGCAATCAGCCACCGAGCAAAGCACTATCCGCAGCAGTTGTCGGGTGGTCAGCAGCAGCGTGTGGCCATTGCGCGCGCCGTGGTTGCCAACCCCAAACTCATTCTGGCCGACGAGCCCACTGGTAACCTTGACTCGAAGAACGGCCGCGAGGTGATGACGCTTCTGAGCGAACTCAACGCCGACGGCACCACCGTGATTATGGTGACGCACTCGCCCAAAGACGCCGCCGTTGCGCAACGCACAATCAACCTGTTCGACGGTCAGATTGTGTCGGACGTGAAGAACGAATTGTAGATGAAAGGGGAAAGGGTGTTGAGAAAGCAAAATGACTTCAGACTACGGACAACAGACTACAGACAATTAACACTTAACAATTAATAATTAACAATGACGTGGCTTGCAGTCTGCTTCCAACACCCAACACCCAACACCTAACACCAATAACTTAAAACTTCGAGAACTTAAAACTTTACACAATGAAATCGTACCTGAAATTCCTATCGCGCAACAAGTTGTAC
>CAMHPA010000027.1 GCA_946186925.1 uncultured Bacteroidota bacterium
TAAATATTCGTATGGTCAAACACTTAACAATCTGAACGTTGACCTGTTTTACATATATGAGGATTTGATGCCATTCACAGGTTACTTTGGTAAGAGAGTCAAAAATTTGCCATCATCGATGGTTGGAATGTCAGTTGAGGATGGAAAAACAGAAGTTGACAAAACCACCACATTTACATACATTTACGATGGTGAATATCTCACAAAGATTGAAGAGTCTCAAGGTGACGACGATAAAAGAACCTACGAGATTTTTTATTAAGATATTGAAAGAGTATATGAAAACGCCGCGCGATTGTGCGGCGTTTTTTTATCACTTTTAAATTATTCAGTTATTCAATCCTTCAATCTCACCCTCTATTCACCCCCTCAAGCATCGGCACAAACATACAGTCGCCAAAATCTTCTTTGGTGAAGTCAGTTTCGCTCGTGCGGACAATGCGGAACATTCGCTGCTGCTTGTCGCCCACGGGCACAACCATCACGCCGCCAACCTTCAGTTGTGGCAGCAGTTTTTCGGGAATCGACGATGCGCCAGCCGTAACCAGAATTTTGTCGAACGGGCCGTAGGTGGGTTTGCCAAGGTAGCCGTCGCCGTAGAAGAATTGCGGGTGGTAGCCCATCGGCGGCAGCATCTGCTGAACTTTTTGGTACAGTTCGCGCTGACGCTCAATGGTATACACCTTTGCACCCATCTCAAGCAAAACCGCAGTCTGATAGCCCGAGCCAGTGCCAATTTCAAGCACCTTGTCGCCCTTTTTCAGATTCAGAAGTTGCGTTTGAAAAGCCACCGTAAATGGCTGACTGATAGTCTGTCCCGCACCAATCGGGAAGGCCTTGTCAGCGTAGGCGAAATCGATGAACGCGCTGTCCATAAACACGTGGCGCGGAATTTTGCCAATGGCGGCCAGCACGTTTTGGTCGGCAATGCCCTTTTTAGCCAGTTCGGCAACCAGTTGGCTGCGAAGCCCTTGCTCACGGTAACCGTCTGATTGCATAACTATTGCAGTTGCAGTTTGTGCAGGTTGGCCTTGTCGAGTTTCGATTTGGCGTAGTCGAGCGTAACGGTGAACTCTTTCACCTTTTCCGACGGCATTTCAAACATTGCGTCGTTCATAATAATCTCGCAGATTGAACGCAGTCCGCGCGCGCCAAGTTTGAACTCAACTGCCTTATCCACAATGTATTCGAACGTCTCTTCGCTGAATGTCAGTTTGATGCCGTCAATCTCGAAGAGTTTCACATACTGCTTGATGATGGCGTTTTTCGGTTCAGTCAGGATATTGCGTAAAGCGGTGCGGTCCAGTGGGTTAAGGTGTGTAAGAACAGGCAGACGGCCGATAATTTCAGGAATCAGACCAAAGGCCTTCAAATCCTGCGGCGCCACATATTGCATCATATTCTTGCGGTCGAGTTGGGCGTTACGGGCGCTGTTGCCATAACCAACAACTTGTGTGTTAAGACGTTGAGCAATCTTGCGGTCGATGCCGTCGAACGCGCCACCGCAGATGAACAGAATGTTCTTTGTGTCGACCGGAATCATTTTCTGGTCGGGGTGCTTGCGGCCGCCCTGTGGCGGAACGTTCACAATCGAGCCTTCGAGCAGTTTGAGCAGGCCTTGCTGAACACCTTCGCCGCTCACATCGCGCGTTATCGACGGGTTGTCGCCTTTGCGGGCAATCTTGTCAATCTCGTCAATAAAGACAATACCGCGCTCGGCCGCTTTCACATCGTAGTCGGCCGCCTGCAGCAGGCGCGTCAGAATGCTCTCGATGTCCTCGCCCACGTAGCCCGCCTCGGTGAGCACCGTGGCATCGACAATGGTGAACGGCACATTCAGCATTTTGGCGATGGTGCGAGCCAGCAGAGTCTTGCCCGTGCCTGTCTCGCCAACCAGAATAATGTTCGATTTCTCAATCTCGACATCGTCTTTCGTGTTAGGCTGAGCCAGACGCTTGTAGTGATTGTAGACGGCCACCGAAAGGTATTTTTTCGCATCGTCCTGGCCAATAACATACTGGTCCAAAAATTCCTTTATCTCTTTCGGTTTCAGCAGTTTAATATCATTCAAATCGAATTTCTGCTGATGCTGGATTTCGTCTTTGATAATCTCGCTGGCCTGGCTCACGCACGATTCGCAGATGAATCCGTTCAATCCCGAAATCAGGATTGCCACCTCTTTGCGCGAGCGTCCGCAAAACGAGCAGCGGTCGATTGTTGTATTGTTTTTCAATATATTGAATATTAAAAAGTTATCGTAAAAATCTAAATCTTAAATCCTAAATTCCAATTCCTAATTCCTAAATCCTAAATCATTAAAAACGAAATAGATTCTCGGCTGGCCGAAAATCTATTTCAATATGCTCATCGGTTCCGATTATTTTTTCTTCGGTTCCAGAATCTCGTCAATCATTCCGTATTCCTTCGCCTCGGCGGCTGTCATCCAGTAGTCGCGGTCGCTGTCGGCCCAAACCTTGTCGTAAGGTTGGCCCGAATGTTTGGCGATGATTTCGTAAAGTTCCTTTTTCAACTTCTGAATCTCGCGAGCCGTAATTTCGATTTCCGAAGCCTGACCTTGCGCGCCACCCATCGGTTGGTGAATCATAATGCGCGAGTGCGGCAGAGCCGAGCGTTTGCCTTTGGTTCCCGCGGTCATCAGCACGGCGGCCATCGATGCGGCCATACCTGTGCAGATGGTGCACACATCGGGCGCCACAAGTTGCATTGTGTCGTAGATGCCCAATCCCGCGTAAACCGAACCGCCAGGCGAGTTCAGATAAATCGAAATATCCTTGGTGTTATCGACCGATTCAAGGAAAAGCAGTTGAGCCTGAATGATGTTTGCCACGTCATCGTCAATGGGCACGCCAAGGAAGATGATGCGGTCCATCATCAAACGCGAGAACACGTCCATCGAAGCCACGTTCAGTTGGCGTTCCTCAATGATGTTCGGCGTGATGTAACTGTTGTTAATCGCCGAAGTGAAGCGGTGGTAGGTCAGGCTGCTGATGCCAGCGTGTCCGACGGCATATTTCCTGAATTCGTCGTTCGGAATCATATCGTTATTACTTAAAAAGTTCGTTAAACTCTTGAGTTGTAACCTCTTTCGATTCAACTTTCACAGTCTCTTTCAGCCAGGCGGCAATCTTCTCGTCAAGTTTGCGGTCGTGCAGATGCTGACGCTCTTCCTCTTTCGAGAGCGACTGTTTGGCGAACTCTGTCAGTTGCTCATCGGGCAGAGTTGACAGGCCGTACTGACGGAACTGCGACGAAATCTGCTCTTTGGCTGCGTCCAGAAGGTCATTTTCTGAAATCTCGATGTTGTTTTCAGTGGCGATTTTGCCCTTAATCAACTGCCAGGCAAACTCTTTGCGCATTTCGGGGTACGATTTCTCGACGTCTTCTTTGGTTGTCTTCTCGTTAGCCACAACAATCCAGCGTTTCAGGAACTCGTCGGGCAGTTTCATATCGGCCTTCTCAACCAGTTTTTCCTTCGCGTCGATGATGAACTTGAAGTCGCTCTGAATGGCCAGTTCCTTGCCGAATTCCTCTTTGATTTTTGCGCGATACTCGTCAACCGAGTTCACAACTCCCTTGCCGTAAATCATATCAAACAAATCCTGATTCATAACGGCAGGCTCGTGGCGGCTTATATCGTTGATTGTCAAGCGGAAGTTGCCCGAAAGTTTTTCGGCGGCAGCCGCAGTGATGCGCAGCATTTGAGCGCGGTCAGTATTGTTGGCAAACGCTTTCGCGATGTCGAAATCGATGATGTCGCCCTTCTTTGCGCCAATCACCAGTGCGCGAACCGAATCCTCGCTGATGCGGTCAACAGCAAACAGAGCGTCTTCAGCCTTAACGCCGCCCTCAAGCACGCTGCCGTCGTCGGCCAACTGCTCGAAAGTACCCTTCACAAGGTCTTTTTCCTCAACCTTGTCAGCGCTCACGGTCTTGCCGAAGCGGTATGCATTGCTCTCTACCATTCCGTCAACCATCTCTTCGCCGACCTTAATCTGGTAGTAGTTGATTTTGTCTTTCTTGCTCAATTTCAGGTCGAAAGCGGGTTTCAGGCCCAAATCGAAAGTGAACTTGAACTCTTCTTTGTTTTCCAAATCGATGTCCGACGGGCGCTCGGTGCTAGGCAGCGGCTCGCCCAGGAAGTCGATTTTCTCGTTCTTCAGATATTCCATCAGGTTTTTAGACACCACGCGGTTCAACTCGTCCCAAAGAATGGCTTTGCCATACATTTTCTTGACAAGGCCCATAGGCGCGTTGCCAGGACGGAAACCCTTAAGGCTCACCCTTTTGCGATAGTCTTTCAATGCTTTTTCAACTGATTCTTCGTAGTCGGCTTTTGCGACATTCAGTGTTACAACGATGTTCTGCTCGTCGATGTTTTCTCTTGTGATGTTCATTTTTTCTCTTTTTTGAGAGTTTTATCCAGATAAAATTTAAAAAACCGCCACCGAATCGTCGGAAGCGGTTGAGACAACTGTGCGGATGAAGGGACTCGAACCCCCACGCCTCACGGCACTAGATCCTAAGTCTAGCGCGGCTACCAATTACGCCACACCCGCGGCAAAAAGCGGTGCAAATATACACTTTTTTCGGAACCAACTTGCAGTAGGGCTGAAAAATAACTTTATGCTTGCATTAACACCTATTTACAGCATTGACAGCATTTTCCGGAAAGTGGCGTTTGGCACAAATCCGGACTCATCAGCAGAATATTCGGGCTTCAGGCGGTTCACAAAATACATATCGATTTCACCCTTGTGCTTGGCCGGTATTTTTCCGCGATATTCACATTCGAAATAATCCTTAATCACATCGTAGGTGGTCTTCGAAATGTTGATTTTTCCTGGCTCACAAGCCGATTCCAGACGGCTGGCGGTGTTCACCGAGTCGCCCCACACATCGTAAACGGTGCGTGTTTTGCCCACAACGCCCGTCACCACCGGTCCCGTATGTATGCCTATTCGCATCAGCCACGGGTCGCCGCCGGCACGAGCCCGCTTCTCGTCAAGCACTCGCACTGCGCTCTGCAATCCAAATGCCGCCAGCACAATATCGAACGGATGGCTATGGTTGGGCATCGGAAGACCGCCCGCGCACATATAGGCGTCGCCGATGGTTTTAATCTTCTCAATGAAATTCTGCTGCAGCACATCGTCGAAAGCCGAGAATAATTCTTGAAGCGTATCAATCAATGTGTTAGGTTCAAGTTTCTCTGACCATTGTGTGAAATCCTTTATGTCGGCGAACAACACCGATGCGCAGTTGTACACACGCGGTTTGGCCTTGCCGCTTTTTTTCAACTCGGCCACAATGTCTGAAGGCAACATGTTGAGCAACAATTCATCGGACCTTTTTTTCTCTCGTTGCAGTTCCATTTCGGCATCTTTCACATTCGTGATGTCGATTTCAGATACCATAAAATATGTATCACCGGTTGTGTCACTGTTTTTGTTCACATTCACCTGCTTCCACACGCTGCGCCCCCTTCGGCCTTCTGATTTGCCAACAAACGATATTCCGCCGTTGCGGCTGTAGTGCTGTTCACCAGACCATATAAGATAATCTGTCAGTGTGCTACCGACTTTTTTAACATACGATTCGAATGTAAAACCATACAAACGACAGAAGGCTGAACTAACTGATGTTACTTCTTCGAATTTGTCAAATACGAGCAGGACGTTCGATTCGGTTATGGCGTTCAGCATTTGTTTCAGATGGCTGTTCTCGTTTTGCACAAGTCGCTGGGCGCGTTGCTTTTTCAGCAATACGGCTACGGCCAAAGCACCAGCTACGGCTACAGTACATAGGCATACCAACAAAACCATGTTGACATTTATGGTCATATTGCCATCAGTTTTTTTGCGCTATTTAGCAAATGTTTATTCAATTACAAAGATTTTTTTACAAAGAAATTCGTTGGTTGGGCGAATTGTCATTTTACTATGGGTAACGATTTTTGTATCCCTATTGTTAATGAAAGGTTTGTCACCACACCTGATTCTTTCGGACAAAAAAAACGGGCTTGTTCGAACCCGTTTTTTTAGCATTACCTATAAAGACATTTCCTTACTCGTCGTCTGGTTTCGAGTCGATACGAACCTTCAAGAGGAAGAAATGGTTTGTTTTGTCCTCAAGTGGCAGGAACTGATACTCGAGCTGGCGGCCTGTTTTGCGGGCAATATCGATAAGGCCCAAACCGGCACCACCTTTCTCCGAAAGAGATCCCTCGCGAATCTGCTTCTTATACAAAGCGTTAAGATCGTCCTTATTCAATTTGTTGATATTATCGATAGCGGCTTTCAAACCTTCAATCTTCTCTGTCAGAATCTTGTTAGCGGTGATAACGCTCCAGTATCCGTCTTTTTTGCCAACAATAAACAATCCGTTGCCCACGCCGTCGTTGCGGTCAATATCGTCAGAGTGCTTGGTCATATTCTGTAGGCACTCAACCATTACGTGGAAAACTTTACGTTTCACAGACTTGTCTTCATTCGACTTGTCCATATCGCGTTCAGCCATGGATGTGAACATTTTCATAACTTCGTGGCTGAACTCGCCTTCGTACACCAATGAAAAACCGTTGCTCGCCATCTCGTCGTGCAACGAAAGAACTGATTTGATAAGATTTATATCGGCACTCATATTTTTATTTTTTTGTCTTTTTCGTGTCTTATTACGATGGATAAAAATAGATTTTTTTTAAATCATTGCAAAAAAAATCAGTTTTTTACTGACACCGAGGCCAGTTATTTTTTCTTTGCCTTTGCAAGTTTCTGAAAATCTTTTGCCAACATTCCCTCTTTTGCCTTGTCGCTGATCATGTGCCATGCGAAATAATATAAACGTGCATCGGCCGCACCGACAATCACCTTGTAGCAGCGCACATCTTTTTTGCGAGTACCTTCTGGACCTACCTTGTGAAGCAATACGACATCAGGATCACGGCGGTCGATAGCCTCCTCAACTTCTTTCCTCGAAACGATTTTGAACTTGTATGGGTACAACGCTTTAATCTTCGCTTCTGTATTAAGGTCGGGATTCAGCTCTTCTTTAACCAAATATAGTGTTTTATCGTGAATATCGGCCATTTGAGAATTGTAGTATTTCAAGATATTTTTGCTTGTGAGCTTCGGATTTTCGGTGGTAAGTTTGATATGATTCTGCAGGAAACGGCAAAGCAGACCGAGCTTGTATCCATACGATTCTTCATCAACGCCATGGTAGCAGATTGGTACTGACGCTATGTCGGGCATTTGACGGATATACTCGTAATCGCCACCAAGTTCAACACAGAGGTAATCGAATTTTGCTTTAGTCTTATCCTTGTCGTTATATACAGTGTTGCGCACAAGGAACGATTTGGTTGAATCCTTGCGCGCCTTTTCAAAATCTGAAGTTGAGAATGTCACGAGGTCATACTTACTTATATCCCAATGTTTTTCAACAGTTTCCTTGATTTTGAAATTGTACTCAAGCAACGGATTGTTTTCCAGCACAACCATCGTGGTGGTGTTTTTAAAACGTTGAAGGCTCTCTGGACGGCCTACTGCTTGTTGCGCTTGTGCATTATAGGCGAATGCGCCTGCCAACATGATTGCGAATAATTTCTTCATAGCTCATTATTTTAAAGTGGCACAAATGTAATGATAAATGTAACATTTCTACCATTAAAAAAAAACTGAATTTAAGCGAATACGCACAGATTATTTATTAAACATGTGGTGACTGACTATTTTTTTCACCAAACAAAATATGCCACACATCGAAAAAAAATCCAATTAACAATAAGATTCTTACATTTGCATCTGCGTTTAATATATAAGGTGATGAAAAAATATCTTTTTGCATGTATTGCCACATTGCTGGCTGCCACAGGGTTTGCTCAATCTGGTCCGGTTATCAGCTGGAACGAATCCCAATACAATTTCGGTGACATTAAAGAGGCCGATGGTCCTGTCACACACAAATTCGAGTTCACCAACAAAGGCAATGCGCCGCTAGTGGTTACATATGTCAAGCCATCATGTGGATGCACCACATCAGACTATACCAAAGAGCCTGTAATGCCTGGCGCGAAAGGATTTGTATCGGCCACATATGATCCTCAAGGCCGCCCTGGACCGTTTAACAAATCGATCACAATCACAACCAACTGCACGCCTGAAGTTACCACTATACGATTCTCAGGCAAAGTTATTGAGCGCGAGAAGACTTTGGCCGATTTGCATCCACGCAAAATTGGAGCTCTGAATGTTGAGGCTAACCACATAATGTTACTGAAAGTCAAGAATACCGAGGTACGTGAAGACAGCACCAGTATCGCCAACTTGACCGACAAACCACTGAAAGTGACTTTCCGCAATGTGCCTAAACACATCAAAGTCAAAGCCGTGCCTGAAACTCTGCAACCAAACCAAAAAGGCAAGATAGTGATGTATTTCGATGCCTCGCAACGTGGCGACTGGGGTTTCGTCGCTGATAAAGTGACTGTGGCAATCAATGATGACACGAACAGCAACAAAAACCAGCTATCGGTAAGCGCAACCATTGAAGAGGATTTCTCACAATATACGGCTGCACAACTTGAAAACGCTCCGAAGATGGTGTTTGAGGAGTCAACCTTCAATTTCGGCACCATCACAGAAGGGGAAAAGGTTAATCATACATTCAAATTCCGTAATGACGGCAAACAGGATTTGTTTATAAGAAAGATTTCGACATCGTGCGGCTGCACTGTTGTTAACAAAAAAGCTGATGTGATTAAACCTGGCGAATCGTCAGTGATCGACATCACCTTCAATTCATCCGGCAAATCGAACCGCCAGAACAAAAGCATCACCATTATCTGCAACGATCCGAAAAACTCGCAGCAGATACTGCACATTGTGGGTGATGTGAAAAAGAAATAATAAACAACTGGGACACAACAGAATGTGGCGCGTCCTGCCGGAACTCTGGCGACACGCCACATTCGCATTTTTTAATAGCACTAATGCCGAGAATCAAACATCTGATTACAATCGCAGTCATGACACTGCTGGCCTCCACCGGCTCGGCGCAGAACAGTATTCTCGACACCCCTATCGACATAAATACCGCCGGAAAAACTCTAAAACAGATTATTACCGAAATAGAGGCTGGAAGCAATGCCAGATTCTCGTACTCTGACAACCTTCTGCCAAAGAAACAGTTTAATACTGTTGACAGACGACAGACTCTTGGACGGCTACTTGACAACCTGCTGCACAGCAACGGCATCGACTACAAGATTGTCAACGGGCAGATTGTGCTTTTTAAATCAGACGTGACGGGTAACAACTGCGTATTTTCAGGATTTGTTGTGGACGGCAACAATTCAGAAAGCATTATCAACGGCTCGGTGTACGTGGCCGACATCGGAATTGGCACCACATCGAACAACTATGGATTTTTCACTATCGAACTTCCTGAAGGCCTGCATCATATAAAATTTTACTGCTTGGGATACAAACAAGCAGACACCATTATAAATATAAAGGCCTCACAAACAATGGTGGTTCGGCTCAAACCTGTATCGTACCAAATGAGCGAGGTGGTTATTAAAGATGGCGGTGGCAACGATTTTATGGAATCGGCCATGAACACCATTATCAAGCTTAACAACAAACAATTGAAGGAAATGCCCAACATCCTGGGCGAACACGATGCACTGCGCAACTTGGATATGCTTACCGGTCTGCAAATCAGTGAATTCTCGACGAGCAACATCAGCGTACGCGGTGGCACAGGCGACCAGACTATGTTTTTGATGGACGAGGCAAACCTGCTCTCTGCATCGCATCTGGGCGGTTTCTCATCGGTTTTCAACCCCGACATTGTGAACCATATCAGGGTTTACAAAAATGAGCTTCCTGCAAGTGAGACAGGAGCTCTGTCGTCGGTTATCGATGTCAGGTTACGCGACGGCGACATGCAGCAATGGCACACATCGGGGTCGCTTGGACTGCTTACAGCACGCGCCACAATCGAGGGCCCGCTGCGAAAGGATAAATCATCTGTACTGCTGGCTGTAAGGAGATCCTACGCCGACCAACTGCTCAACACCTTTCTGAAAAGCCGCAACTTTGCACTGCAATTCTATTACTACGACATCAACTTCAAGTTTAATTACAAATTCGGCAACCGCGACAGACTGTACGTATCATGGTATTCGGGCGCCGACAAACTTGACCACTCGATGTACCTGAAACGCAACGACCATGTGGCAAACATCCGGTGGAACCACATTTTTGGAGAGAATCTGTTTTTCAATCTGTCAGCTATTGGATCGTTCAGCAACACCCGATTGTCCAACTTTCACAATTACGGGGCGATAACATGGCAGTCGGTATGCTGGAACGCGAAAATCAAACTCGATTTCTCGCACTATGTGAACGACCGCCTCAGTCTGAAATACGGCATACAAGGAGCATACTACAGCATTGAGCCTTACGACTTGTCCCGTGAAGACGTTGACACTTCAGACAAAGCTGCACGCATCAACGCCCAAGCTGTCATGAACCACGGCATCTACGCTGAGCAGACTTTGAAGTTTGGCTCCCGATTGTCGGCCAACGTGGGCGCACGGCTGAACGTACATAGCGGTCCCACTGATTACAGAAATAGCGGCGACTCGATAATCGTCTACCCCGAATGGAACGCCAGAATCAACTACCAAGCCACAGACAGACTTTTGCTGAGACTGAACGCATCGGAGAAAAGCCAGCCGCTGCATCAGCTGCAGGTAAGCTCATACGGCATCACCATCAGCAGATGGATGCCGGCTAACGCACGCTTTTTGCCTGAACGCAGCCTGAACATCTCAGCAAGTGCCAACTATGAAATAACCGAATGGCTCATGGCCTCTGTCGATATCTACCAACGGCAGTTGAGCAACCTGATTGAGACTATGCAGGAAATGCGAATGGTGTACGAAATTAATCCTGAAAAATATGCGAAGCACTCATCGGCAAAAGTCAACGGCTGCGAACTGGCTGCCAACGCCACACTAAACAACCTGAAAATGATGGTCTCATACGACTACACTGACTCGCGCTGGCTGACGCAGGGACTGAACAACGACAAGAGCTACCCCGCATCGTTCATCCGCAAACACACTTTACGAATTTCAGGCACGTATGTGTTCAACGAGTTTGTGCGTTTATCGGCATCATGGCAGATAGCCTCGGGGATTCCATACACCGCGGCCGTGGGTAAATATGTGATTGACGGAAAGACAACTCTGCAATTTGATGAAAATCAAATAAACACCATGCGTCTGCCAAGCTACAACCGTCTCGACATCAGCATGAACATCGAAAGTAAAAAGAACAAAACACGGCGCTGGCAGAGCTTCTGGGACTTTGCCATCTACAATGTCTACGCCCGCAAAAATCCGCTCGGCGTGGCTTACTTCACAACCGATGAGAACAAAAACTACGTGCTGCGACCCGGATACTACTATTTCTACCAGTTTGTGCCTTCTGTATCATACCGATTCAGGTTTTGAACAAAAAGTTGATAACAATTTCAACGCAATGCCTACTTAGGCTTTTTTCTAAACAATTTTGACTATATTGCCAATCATTCCGACATAAAAAAACACACATAGTGATGGCAAAAGAGATATTAGAACTTGAGTACCACTTCAACACTTCGTCGAAGGTTCTGTTTCCACGATTGAGCACCGCTATTGGTCTCAACGAATGGTTTGCAGACGAGGTGAACGAGAAAGACAAGATTTTCACATTCCGATGGGACAAGGAGGAACGCAGTGCCGAACTGCTGTCGGTGAAAGAAGGAAGAAGCGTCAGATTCCACTGGGTGGACGACGAAGAAGATACATACTTTGAATTCAACCTGTCGACAACCGAACTGACTGACGACCTTGCGCTCAGAATCACTGATTTCGCAGAAAACGACGAAGCATCCGAAATGAAAGAACTCTGGGACGCCCAAATAACCGACCTCAAGCGTGTGCTTGGCGCTTGACAATCTTCTGATAAAAACACATATAGGACAATTCGTGTGTAAAATCCACCTAGGCATGCAGGCCGAAAAGTTTATCGCCGGAAAACCGCAACTTTTCCTGCAGTATAGTATCGGTTACGCCTAAAAATAAAGTAATATTGCGGATTATTCGCGGCCGCCAATGGTCGCCGTTAAGCATCGGAAAGTGAAAAAGTTAGACAAATTCATACTGAAATCGTACATCGGGCCTTTCATCCTTACGTTTTTCATATCGATGTTCATACTGCTTATGCAGTTTCTGTGGCGTTACCTTGATGATATTGTCGGGAAAGGACTTGGCGCCGCCGTGATAACAGAACTGCTAGTGTACGCAAGCAGTAATCTAGTACCGATGGCATTGCCTTTAGCCGTGCTGCTCAGTTCGATTATGACTTTTGGCAACCTTGCTGAACATTACGAACTTATGGCTATAAAATCGGCCGGCATATCGCTTGTGAAAATCATGCGGCCATTGATAGTGTTTGTGATAGGTGTAAGCATTTGTGCGTTTCTATTCTCGAACAATGTCATGCCATACACTAACCTGAAAATGCGTACACTTCTCCACGACATCAAGCTTAAAAAGCCCGAAGTGTCAATTACTGAGGGCGCATTCAGCGACGCCATCGAAAACTACAGCATAAAAGTCGGTCACAAAAGCCGCAAGGGTCCAATGCTTTACGACATAATGATTTACAACCATACGGAAGGCAATGGCAACCGTGATGTAACGCTGGCCGACTCAGGTACAATGACCATCTCCAAAGACAATCGCTATATGATTATCACACTCTACAGCGGCATAAACTATGTTGACGAGATGGAGAAACGCCGCCGCTGGAACGAGAAGAAATATCCGCTACGTACAACCAAGTTCAAAGAGGAGCGTTTTATGATTGACCTTTCGGGAATGGAATTTGAACGAACGAACGAGGCTCTATACAAAAACGGCTACGATATGCTCAACCTGAATCAACTACAATACACAACCGATTCACTGACAAATAATTACAACAATTTGACAAACGAATACCTTTCAAGCCTCACCAAAAACAACTACTTCAAAAAAATGGATTACCGCGGAACGGACAGCACTTGGTACCAACAATCAGCACTGCCCTACTCAACCGAGGTAAACATCGACTCAGTGCTGACAACACTCTCGAAAATCAATCTTGAAGGCGTAATGAGCTATGCCATTGCAAACGCTCGTGACGCCAAAACATTCATATCGCAGTCGGTATCAGACTTCCAATACCGCAAGAAAAACATCAAGCGCTACGAGATTGAGTGGCACCGCAAGTTCACTCTCTCCATAGCCTGCCTGCTTCTATTCTTCATCGGAGCACCGCTTGGCGCGATAATCCGCAAGGGTGGCATCGGCACTCCGATTGTGGTCTCGGTGCTGTTTTTCGTCATCTACTACGTAACAGACATCAGTTGCGCAAAGGCCGCAAAGATGGGCTCATGGCCGGCTTGGCTTGGTATGTGGATGTCATCGATGGTGTTTACTCCGCTGGGGGCGTTCCTGACCTACAAGGCCGTGAAGGATGCCACTTTCCTTGAACTCAGCACCTATACCGACTTCTTCCGGAAGGTGTTCGATAAGATGATGAAAAACAAGCTGTTTGCCGCCATTGTCCATCTCTTTGTTTCGAAAGAGAAGATGGCAAAAGCTAAATTAGCCGCCGAGATTGAAAAGCGAAAAAACGCCTTTATACACAAAAGCGAAGATGATGCAACCGTCTGATAACCAACAACGACCGATGCACATTCTTGTTTTGTGCAACAAGATGCCCTACCCCTCGAACGATGGCGGGACCATCGCCACTCTCAATATGATTATGGGGCTGGCCGCACAAGGCAACACCATTGATGTACTGGCAATGCAGACACATAAGCACAATTTTCCGCTCGAAAAACTCTCGACCGAACTGAAACATAACATCAACTGGCACTCAGTCTGGATTGATACCGACATCAGCACACCGCAGTTACTTAAAAACCTGATATTCTCGCGGTTGCCATACAATGCCGAGCGTTTTGTGTCGAAAGAGTTCGACGAAAAGCTGAAAGACCTGCTGCAAAACAACTACGACATTGTGCAGCTCGAAGGCCTTTACCTCACAAGCTACATCGATACCATCAGAAATAATTCAAAATCAATAATATCGCTGCGGGCGCACAACGTTGAGCAGCAGATTTGGGAGCGCCTGGCCGAAACCGAGACCAACCCGTTCCGGCGGATATACAAACGCATTCTCAGCCGCCGTATTGGCCGGCTTGAACAACTGACATTGAGCAAGATAGACCTGCTTGTGCCAATAACCCGCAACGATGCCGAGCGCCTGCCGTTCGCCCCCGAGCGTACTTGCGTTACACCAACGGGCATCGAGCCGCAGAAATTCTCGGCCTACAAAGAGCCAAGCGTGCCAAAATCGGTCTTCTACATCGGCGCGCTTGACTGGGAGCCGAACCAGGAAGCCGTTTTGTGGTTTGTGCGCAACGTCTGGACCGACGTTCACCAGCAGCACCCCGACTGGGAGCTGCACATTGCCGGTCGCAACGCCCCAAAAAGCTTTGCCGCCGAACTTGCCAAATATCCGGTGGTGTTCGACGGACAAGTGCAAAGTGCTCAGGAATTCATTGAACGACACAACATTATGATTGTTCCGCTGCTCTCGGGAAGCGGAATGCGCATAAAAATCATTGAGGCGATGGCGCACTCACGCTGCGTGGTTACAACGCCGGTCGGAGCCGAAGGCATTGATGCGGAAAACGGCCGCCAGATTCTCATTGGCGAAACTCCCGACGAGCTGAAAGCTTTGATTTTGAAGGCTATCGGCGATGCCGAATTCACACACAGTATTGCAAACGAGGCCTTTGCTTTTACAAATCTAAATTTCAACAATCGCCTGATAATCAGTAGTCTTGACAAATTCTACAAGCAATGGCTGCAGCGCTGACCATATTGTTTTGGGTTTTGATTGGCTTGGCCGTATATGCGTATGCGGTCTATCCTCTGCTTATTGCCGCCATCGCCAGGCTGAAACGCAACCAGCCGCAACCACCGCTGCCCGAGACGATGCCTCACGTAACGCTTTTTGTAACAGCCTTTAACGAGGAACGATTTGTTGATGAAAAAATCGCCAACTCATACGCTATCGACTATCCGGCCGACCGCCTGCACCTTGTGTGGGTGACCGACGGCTCCGACGACAACACCAATCAACTGCTTGCCAAATACCCAGACGTGAAGGTGTTTTTTGAGCCGGAGCGCCGCGGAAAAGTTCACGCTATGAAGCGCGGATTGCAACTCATCGACACTGATATTGTGATATTTACCGATGCCAACACAATGCTTTCAGCCGAAAGCGTGAAAGAAATGGTGCGGCTCTTTGAAAACCCGCAGATTGGCTGCGTGGCCGGCGAGAAACGCATCAGCAGCGACAGCCGGCAGAACGCCGCTTCGTCTGGCGAAGGTGCTTACTGGCGCTACGAGTCGTGGATAAAGCGCAACGATGCCACCGCCGGGTCGGCCATTGGTGCGGCCGGCGAGCTTTTTGCAATGCGCCGCAGCCTCTATCAGCCCATCAGCGACAACACCCTGCTCGACGACTTCGAGATTTCGCTGCGCATCGCCCTAACTGGTTATAAGATAGGCTATTCGCCACGGGCCTGCGCCATCGAGCGGCCGTCGGCAAACATTGGCGAGGAGATGAAACGCAAGGTGCGCATTGCCGCTGGCAGTTTCCAGACAATGCTGCGGCTGGGCGGCCTTTTCAACTTTTTCAGCCATCCGATGCTCACGTTTCAATACGTATCGCACAAAGTGCTGCGGTGGGTTTTGGTGCCGCTGGCGATGGTGCTGATTATTCCGCTGAACATTTATTTTTGTGTAATCAACAATTTCAGTATCAGTGACATATACACTTGGACACTAGCCGCACAAACTTTGTTCTATGTTGCGACTTTCGTCGGCTTTGCGCTTCAGAACAAAAAGCTGAACGCCAGCTGGATATACATTCCCTACTATTTCTTTCTGGCCAACAAGGCGATGTGGCTGGGCTTCTGGCGGTTCTGCCGCAACAAGCAGAGCGTGAACTGGGAACGCGCAAAACGTGCAAACTGACACGCCAACCGCGCCAAAAAATTGAAAGCGCGCACCCTCCCGCCCAAACCGACAAATGATTACTTTCGCGGCCGAAAAAACCGACAATTATGTGGCTGTTATTTGCTTTGCTGTCGAGCGCGCTGCTCGGCTGTTACGACATTCTGAAAAAAGCCTCGCTGCGAGGCAACGCCTTCATTCCCGTTCTGTTTGTGGCCACCGGCACCGGCGCTCTGCTTTTCTCGGTGGTGCTTCTGCTGTCGCAATGCGGCGCGGTTGAGCCCGGAACACTGTTCTACGTTCCCGAGATTTCGGCACACGAGCATCTGCTCTATTTCATCAAAGCGGTGATTGTCGGCAGCTCGTGGATATTCGCCTATAAAGCCTTGAGCCAGTTGCCGATAACCATTGTGGCACCCATCCGCTCCACTGGCCCGGTTTGGACGGTGGCCGGCGCATTCTTCATCTACAGCGAGCGCTTCAACGGATGGCAATGGCTTGGTTTTGTGATTGTTATCTTCTCATCGTACCTTTTTGCCAAGGCCGGGAAAAAAGAGGGCATCAACTTCAAAAGCAACCACGCCATCTGGGCTATCGTTACTGCCACGCTGCTCGGCTCCATATCGTCACTGTTCGACAAATACCTTCTCGCCCACTACGACCGAATGGCCGTACAAACCTGGTACTCAATCTATATGGGCGTTTTTATGCTGCTTCCGCTGATGTTCTGGCTGCCCAAACGCACATTGCCGCCTACATTCAGCTGGCGCGTGATAATTCCAATGATTGGCATCACCCTGTCGGTGGCCGATTTTATGTACTTCTACGCCCTTTCGCGCCCCGAGGCATTGCTCGGCGTGGTATCGGTCATCAGGCGGAGCAGCGTTGTGCTGGCGTTCCTGCTCGGCGCGGCCATCTTCCACGAGCACAACCTCAAATCGAAAGGCATCGCCCTTGCCGGAATAATCATCGGCGTTTGCGTGCTGGTGCTGGGAAGCTGAGTTTAGTTAGGAGTTAGAAGTTAGGATTTAGTAATTGCATCAATCCTTCCGTCCTTCAATCCTTCCGTCCTTCAATCCTTCCGTCCTTCAATCCTTCCGTCCTTCAATCCTTCAAAAAAAACGGCCAAACCCTGCTCAGATTTAGCCGTGCTTTTTGTGTTGCAAAACAATTAGTTAAGGTCCTCAAACGATACAATGAGTGAGAAACGCCAAGTGTTTTTCAACGGGCTGTTCGAGAAGTTGCCGGCCGGAATCAAATACGAGAAATCCAAACCTAAAACTTTCATCTTCAAGCCGACACCTGCGGTAAAATATTTACGGTTACCTTTTTTCTCGCTTTCGTGGAAATACCCCAGACGGGCAGCAAACTGGTCGGCGTACCAGTATTCAAGACCAAGCGAAGTGGAAATCTCGTTCATCTCCTCTTTGAATCCGTCTGGAGCGTCACCAAACGACTGGAACACACCTTGAATAATTCCAACATCTTCGCTCTTACCTTTTAATATGGACCTTTCGCCAAGCGAATCGGCGTAGATTGGCGGTGTTGGCACCAATAATTTATTAAAATCAACTGTGGCTGTCACTTTGTTGTACTTATCGACATTCATTGTGAACGCACCGCCAACACCGAGGTTTGTCGGTATAAAATTCTTTGATTCAGCAGTATAACCGAGTTTCGCACCGAGGTTGCTAATACTGAAACCAACTGCCCAATCGCAATCGTATTGACTAACCTGGATTTTGTTTGTGTAGTAACCATTGATGTCGACAGCAAACGATTTGCCACTCTCGACCGGACCCGAATCCTGAACGCCTTGACCACCAGTCAGGTTCGAATAGATGAAGCGTCCGGCCAAACCAAGTGCGAAATTGTCGGAAAGCTTGCGGTTATACGAAAGGTCCAAAGCCAACTCATGCGGCGAGAAACTACCTAATGAGGCGTGGTTGTTGTCGTAGAAATTGACATTACCCATTGTAAAATAGCGCAAACTGGCACCAATAGCTTGCATCTTATCTACCTGATAATAACCCGAGACATAGGCAAGGTTCATATCGTTGATAAGCTGCCGCAACCAGGGCACGTATGTTATTGACACACCATACGGATCTTCAACAAACGCCAGTTTCGACGAGTTCCAAATCTGCGCGTATGCATCGGGCGACAAAGCTATGCCGGCATCACCCATAGCGCCTGAACGTGAGTCGGGCGCTATGCGCAAGAATGGCACTGCAGTATTAATCACGTTTGCACCATCCTGACCCAAAGCATCTTTGTAATTACCTTGCGCACTCACTCCCAAGGTGCACACCAAAGCCGTTACTGTCAAATAAAATCTTCTTTTCATACCAAAAATTTTGCTTTTGCAAATATAGGTGAGTTATATAAAATCACCGATTTGAATTGTGATGAAACAACAAAAAACATCAATAGAAACTGATTTTGACCGAAATTATTGCCTTTCGATAATCATTTTTCCGGTCTTGGAACTTTTACCGGCCATACCGGAAATTTCAGCCTTGTAAATATAGATTCCGCTGTCGAGCTGACGGCCGTTGCGCTGGCACTGCCAGTGTATTGGCGCCGTTTCGCCAACTCCCCTCGCCTCTTTCACTCGAGCCACTGTCCGGCCCTGCATATCGTAAATGGTGATGGTCACATCAACAATGTTATCAGTTTGATTATGATTTACATAGAAATAGGTGTCGGCCGAGGCTGGATTGGGGAAGTTGTAAACCTCGCCAATGGCTGCCTTGTCGCTTCCGCGAACAACAAACTGAATCTCGGCTTCCGACAGATTGTTGTATATGTCCCAGGCCTTGAGCGAGAGCGTGTGCTCGCCCTCGGCCAGACCATAAAGATTGAACCGAAGCTCGCCCGAGTTGTACTTGTCAATGTAGCCCTCGTAGCAATCGTTCAGAACCACAGCCGTTTGCATATCGTAATCGACCATCGCCACAATATCGTGCCCAATGCCGTTGCCCGTGGTGTTGATGCCCGACTCGTCGAACAGCCGCGCGATTACCACCGGATTGCTGCCCACCGTGCAGCCTCCGACAAAATTGGTATCGGTCATAAAAAGCTGAATTTCAGGACCATCGAAGTCCAAAATCTTGGCATTGGGTGGGGTTCCACCTATGATGATATTGTCAGAATAGCCCACAGCCTCCACAGTGTCGGCAACGGCGTATAGACTTATCCTGCCAGGACCAAATGAGTAATTGATGTCCTTGGGCATAATGAAACTGAACTGGTAAAAACCGTCTGTTATCGATGCCTTACCCTGATAGAGGACGCTGTTTTGTATCTCAAAATCGATGATTGGCGAGCTGTTGTCGTTGCCGCGCGTTGAAACGGTTGTTTTTTTATCGAAGACCGTGGTGTAAACCACACCATTGGAATTCAATACATTACCAGCGGCATCACACACGTAGCCCTCAATGGTCACGGTGTCGATGGCGTTGATGGTGTCCTGCGGAACGCCCACCGGCCGCCCATTGATGCGCGACACTACCGCGTTTTTATTGTGCGGATGCGCCAAACGTATGGCCGGATCGCCAAGCAGCACGAACTTGCGCTTGTTGATTGTAGATTCTCCGCCTGTAATGTTTTTAGCGAGTTTCACAATATCGCCAACACGCAAACCACGACTCACCCCCTGCGCGAATATGTTACGACACAACTCAACATTCGATGAGTTGTACACCACGCGGGTTGTGACCAAAGCCGCAATAGCGCCGCCTTTAGGATTCTTTACAAGTGTCTCACCAAGCGATGTGAACTGATGGTCGTCGAACCGGCCCACCTCGCAGCTAGCCGCTATAAAAACTGGCATTCGCCCAACATTCGCTAATGCGTTTGCATCTTGCAGCATGAAAATCGACTCATGCGCAATCTTCCTTGTGCCGCCATGCCCAATGTATTCAATAATATCGGCGCCATTGGCAAACTGTTTCTTTATCCGCTCTGTCACCTCCGGATATGTAGCCCCCGACGCTCCTGAGACTTGCATATGTGCATCAAGATATATTTTGTTGATGTTGTATTCTGGTGATGTTTCCTCAATCACTTGGCAGATTCTTTCAGCATCATATACAAAATCTCCATTCTCCTCGTCATCGGCAATAATAGCAACAGTATTACACCAACCGCCCGGATCGCGCGCGGTCATATGCCGCCTGATTTTATCCACCATAATTTGCGCCTCACCTTGGGTGGTCGCCGGCAAACGCCCAATGGCAATGTCAAGTGATCCCGTAAACTCTCCCTCGCCATCGTCAAGCATACCAAAAAAGTCATCGCTTACGCAACTGTTGTCTGTTGATTCTGCTTCTTCCGACTGGAACGTGAGTAACATATTGGTGTTTGACCCCAGAATGTTGCGGTTGTCGTATGTGCCATCGCCAAAAAGCAATAGGTATCTGAATCCTTCGTTGCGCTTGTAAAACATTCTGGCAAAATTTCTTACGGCAGCCACATCGGGGGTTCCTCCCGAAAACTCGTTGAAAACCTGCTGCTGCGTCACCACCAAAACTTTCATTTTATCGATGGCTCGATGAAGCTCGGCCAACTCCTCGGCCTGCTGTACAAAATCGGAGTATGCGACTATCAGCATATCTGGCGTTGCGGCTCCGTGTAGATTCTGATTCGCAACCTCTCCCAAATCGGCGCCACTCATAATTGGCGTAAGCAAGTTCCGGCTGTCGAACGCCACAAATTCGCGGATGGTGTCTTTCGGCTGAACCACAAAACTTGTTGTGGCGCCGTTAGTAACGGGTTCAACTACAATAGGATTGGTGGGGTCGGTTACATCAAGCACGCGCAAATTTATACCGCCATTTTCAAGCGAAAAATTCACGGCAGTAGCACTTGCCGAACGCGAATCGCGGAAATGCAATTGCCTCCGGCCATTATACATAAGCCGTTCTCGCGCATTCAAGCCAATCCAGCTGATATGTCCCTCTGACGATAAGTTAGAACTTATCAGACTGAATGACAGCCAAATATCTGATGATTGTGGTTTAAAACTGAAACTTTTCGCACTATAACTTGCATAACGGTAGGTGCTGTAAGGACGCAACACATTGCTCACCGCAACCTCACGCCCCATATATTTGTATCGGAAATAGGTAGATGTATTTTCCGCCATACGCCCCGCAGCAGCAGCCATTGCTTTAACAGATTCGTCAAAATTGATATTGGTGAAACTGAAACATGCCGAGTCCGCCTTGTTGACAACCAGTTTCGTGTCATACCATCGTCGGCCCGAAGCCACAAGATTATATTTGTCGTGGCCAAAATAGGCATAAGCATCGTACTCATTCACAACAGATTCCGATTCCACGCCATGATTATCTGCCACCGCCATCGTTTTGCCTGCTCCCAAATCGGACGTAAGCAGCAAGTATATGTAATCGGTATACGGATGATGCGTGTGAACAAACATTCGCTCGCCAGCGTCGAAATTAAGCACCACCGGGCCTTGTGCGTAGAAAATCAAAAAATCGCCATCCCCAAAAACGCCATCATCTCCAAGCTCTTTCAGTGTTGGAATCTCATTCAAATCATCCGGCACCGGCTCTCCGCAAAACAAAGGCAGAGCGCGGCCTCCATAGCTGAAGATGCGTGTTTGGGCGGGATTGTCAATCCCAATTTTTAACAATTCATTGTATGTAAGACGATAAACGCCAGAAGTATCAACCTTTATCATGAACCACCGGCCTGTACTCAACAACGAATTGGACTGACCATCTGCAAGAGATTCAACAGCAAAACTTTGTACCGGAGCCGCAAAAGCAGTCAGCATCAATAAGAAAGCGATAACAAGCCTCATCATACACTGTTCAAGTTTGAAGGCTATAAAAATATAAGTTCTTTTTTAACGTTTAACTCTGTGCAAACGGCGGAATAACTAATTTTATTGCCTCAAAACCGATGCTGAAACGAATGTCGAAACACCTATTAATAATGGTAACACTGTGCGGATGCCTCTGCGCCAACGCTCAAGACAGCCCACTCACGCTTTGGTGCTACGACGTCCACACCGTGAATCCCGCAATGGCAGGTTCAGCAAACCAACTGAGACTCAACACTTTTTATCGTAACCAATGGCTCAAGGCCGATGCCGGATTCCAATACTACGGAGCCTCAGCCGATATGCCGGTAGCAAAAAATATGGGCGCGGGCATCGGCTTCAGCAACGACCACGCGGCCGCCTTCGCCAAGCCAAGCATCCACGGCTCCTACAGCTACACCGTCAAAACCGGCCTGCAATCGGAACTGCGGTTCGGCATCAGGGCAGGTGTTATGCAGAAATACCTCTCCGCCTCCGGTCTGACCTTTGAGCAGACCGAGTTTGTGGCCAATCGCACGTCGAAAATCAAGCTCGACGCGGGCATCGGCGCAGAACTCTCCGTCAAAAATTTCTTCGCAGGAATCTCTTTCGACCACCTTACCCGTCCCCGACAGGAAATTTCCGGCGAAATTGAGTCGCGAACAAGCATAAAAATGACGTTGAACGCCGGTTTTGTACACAAAATCAAAACAGCGGACCGCAAAAAAATGGCCGAAATAATGCCAATTTTGATATTTCAGCAGCACGGAAAGCAACAAAATCTGCAATTTAGCGTTATAGGACAAGTAAACTGGATGGTGATGGGTCTCGCATGTCGCAAAAATATAGGCACTGACGCTCCTTGGTCTTCCATAATATTGGGATACAGAATGTTAGACCTTAGAATTGCTTACAGTTATGATATTGATATGAATAGAAAAACGACAAAATTTGGAAACGCGCATGAGATTTCGATAACCAAATTGATTGCAATGAACAGAAAAGAGAAACATAAATCGATTGACTGCCCTTCTTTTTTACGATAAAAAGTGCGGCATTAACGATTTTATTTATATTTGTGGTTGCTAATTAAAGAACGATAAACAAAAAAACTTTTTATGAAAGTGAGAAAATTAGATATTGTAGTATCGATTGCCGCAATCGCGCTAATATCTTGTGGCAAAGAGGTTTCGCAAACCACAGGCTGGGAATACAACCTGTCGGACAACGGTGGTTTTGAGAAATTCACTGGAGAATACGAACAAGAAACCGGTCCGGGCTTGGTGTTTATTGAAGGCGGTACTTTCTCTATGGGCCGCGTAGAACAGGACATTTTATACGATTGGAACAACATTCCGCGCCGTGTGTCGGTATCATCGTTCTATATGGACGAAACCGAGGTCCGCAACCTCGACTATCGCGAGTATTTATACTGGATATCAAGGGTTTATGTTGAATACCCTGAGGTTTATAAAAAGGCTCTTCCCGACACTTTGGTTTGGAGACGTAAATTGGCCTACAATGAGCCATATGTTGAATACTATTTCCGTCACCCGGCGTATCAAGAGTATCCTGTGGTTGGTGTCAACTGGCTGCAAGCCAACGACTACTGCGCATGGCGTACCGATCGTGTGAACGAGCGTATCCTTATTAACCTCGGATTCTTGCTTGAGGATCCGAACCAAATGGGTTCACAAAACTTCAACACAGAAGCTTATCTGGCTCACCAATATGAAGGTGCCGTAGGTAACGAGATGGAAGACCTTGACCCAAACAAAGATTATCGTAAGATAAGAATGGAAGACGGCTTGCTGCTTCCTAAATACCGTCTCCCGACAGAGGCTGAATGGGAATTTGCAGCATTGTCGATCGTCGGCACATCAGTTGGCGAGCGTGTTTATGAGCGAAAAATCTACCCATGGGTTGGAGATGGTTTCCGTAACCCGAACTCAAAAGACAAAGGCCGTATTGTTGCCAACGCCATGCGTGGACGTGGTGACATGATGGGTGTTGCCGGAGCCTTGAACGATAACGCCGACATCACCGCGCCTGTTAAAGCATATTGGCCAAACGACTATGGTTTGTACTGCATGGCTGGTAACGTTAACGAATGGGTTGCTGATGTTTATCGTACACTTTCACCCGATGATGTTGAGGAGTTCCGTCCGTTCCGTGGTAACGTGTTTAAGACTCTCGTACGTGACGAGGAAGGCAACGTGGCAGAAAAAGACAGTTTGGGACGTCTGCGGTACCGCGATATCTCGGAAGAAGAAGCTATCGACCGCCGCAACTATCAAACCGCCGACAACATCAACTATCTTGATGGTGATTTTGAATCGAGTCTTGACTACTCGAACGATGATGCGTCGCGCGAGCCTGGTTCAAAAAGAATGTACTTCACGGGTAAAGATCGTACCGACCAGAACATGACATCTCTTGTTAGCGACCATGTTAGAGTTTACAAAGGTGGCGGTTGGCACGATCGCATCTACTGGTTGGGCGCTGGAACACGTCGATTCCTCGACGAGAACCAAAGCCAGGACGACCTAGGATTCCGCTGCGCAATGACCCGTGTGGGTGACTCAAAAGGAAACTAATTGAAAAAACAACACAACAACAAATAACTAAGCCCTGTGAAAACGGGGCTTTTTAATTAAATAAGATAGAAAATGAACACATCGGCACTATACGAAATTTTTCTGAAGTATCCGCATATCTGCACCGACAGCCGCAAGGCATCAGAAGATTCAATATTCTTTGCACTAAAAGGCGAAAAAAATGACGGCAACACATACGCAGAACAAGCGCTGAAAAAATGCCCGTACGCTATTATCGACAACGAGGCCTATAACAAAAGCGACCGATGCCTTCTGGTTGACGATGCATTGGACACTCTCCAAAAATTAGCCGCCTACCACAGGAAACGTCTTGGTTTGCCAATTCTGGCCATCACCGGAACTAACGGAAAAACGACAACAAAAGAGTTGACCGCACGCGTACTGTCGAAAAAATTCAAAGTTGTATATACACAGGGCAACCTCAACAACCACATTGGCGTGCCACTTACATTGCTGTCTATGAATAAGACCCACGAGTTCGGTATTATTGAAATGGGGGCTAGCCACAAAGGTGAAATCGCCAAACTATGCAAAATCGCCGCTCCCGACTTTGGAATCATCACCAATGTCGGCCGCGCACACCTTGAAGGATTCGGTTCGTTTGAAGGCGTAAAAGAGGCAAAATCTGAGCTTTACAAATATCTACATGACAACGACGGAATGGCTTTTGTAAACTACGACAACGAGACTCTCGAAGATATGAACCCTCCTCACAACATAATCTACTATGGTACAAAAGTGTTCACTCATTGCCAAGGCAAAATTCTAAACAGTTCTGTATATCTATCGTTTAAATGGATGCCATCAGACGAGATAATCGCCAGCGAGGAGAACGTTAATAGCGAATGTTACACAATAAACACTCATCTGATTGGTGCATATAACTTTGAGAACGCATTGGCTGCCGTGAGCGTTGGCAACAACTTCGGCATCAGCGCATGTTGCATAAAAGATGCCATTGAAAGCTATATACCCGACAACAGCCGTTCACAACTTGTTAAGACCGACAAAGGGAACACTCTCCTACTCGACTGCTACAATGCAAACCCATCGAGTATGGAATCTGCTATTGAGAATTTTGCAAAAATTGATTTGCCCAACAAATTGTTGATTATCGGTGATATGCTTGAACTCGGTAGTGCCTCAAGTCGTGAGCATGGCGTAATTATCGGACTGGTAAAAAAACTAGGGTTTGATAAAGTTTTCTTTGTTGGCCGAAACTTCTGCAACATCAAAGACGCGCACGATTACCGTTGCTTCTACGATTCCGACGACTGTGCAAAACATCTGGCCGAAGATGGAATCTGCAATGCGTCTGTCTTGATTAAAGGCTCGCATGGAATGAAGATGGACAAGATTGTTCCAAGCCTATAAAGTGACTGTATAACGACAAAAAAGCCATTGCCTGTGATTGGTTATGGCTTTTTTGCTATGGTCAATTGACTACTCAAACATTTCTGCCTTAAGCGGAGGCAAGTGCATGCCAACGTAAATCAAATTGTTGTCAATAGCATACTTGAGCAGGCGTTGTCGACTTTCAACGGTAGCCGCTTTATCGGCATCGAATGACGCACAAATCTGCGGATTAACCATTTGCAAGGCAGCTCCGTGCATCAAATCGCCGAGCACAAGCAAACGTCCGCATTGGAAAGCTGTATGCCCTGGTGTGTGACCTTTAGCATCAATAGCAATAACTCCCATTGGTAGTGTGTCTCCGAAACTGAACAAATGCAGATTGGATTCGTACGCCTTCATTGTGTTGATTTGCTGTAAATTCTGGCCAGGTTCCGCATTGACTACCCACGCATCATATTCAGGTTGTGAGGCATAAACTTGCGCATTGGGGAAGACAACCGTGTCGCCATTTAGCATTCCGCCAATGTGGTCGCCGTGGAAGTGCGTGATAAACAAATAGTTGATTTGTGACGGCGGAACACCAATAGAATCAAGACGACGCAGAAGGTTCCCGCTCTGACCACCTAAACCGGTGTCAAATAGCAGTTTCTTTCCGTCAATACGTACCAGAAACGTGCTAACCGACGAGGGTACACCATCGCGGACGCCAAGACTGTCAATCAATGCCGAATCAGCTTCTGGAAACAGACGAACCGGCATCAACCGTAATCCTGCATTGTCCTGAATCCATGTGACTTCGAGCCCGTCAACATTAAAATCAAGCACTTCGCCGCTTGCAGTAACTTGTTTTACCTGCGTTGCCTGCGAACAAGCCATAAGGCATATGGCGGCAATCATAAAAACAGATTCCTTTTTCATAACATAATTATTTTAAAATCATTGCTTCAAATCCTTTTGAGACCAGAGTTTTCATCTCTCCATCAAAATCGGAATAAATCAGATAGTATTCTATTCCAGGTAATGTATCGCACATGGCGGCTGCACGTTCGGTGCCCAATACCATGCAGGCTGTGGCAAGCGCATCTGTGGTAATACAATCCGGTCCTACTATCGACGCACTCAACAGCCCACTCTGCACAGGATAACCAGTAGCTGGATCAATAGTATGCGAGTATTTCATTCCGTTTTCGATATAGAACTTACGATAATTACCTGAAGTGGAAAGACTTAGGCCACTAAGTTCAACAATATCCTGTAACTCTCGGTTTTGTGCGGTGCTGTCGTCAATTGGTTTGTCGATGCCAATGCGCCATACTTTCCCTTTAGCGCTCAAACCGTTTGCCCGCACCTCACCGCCAATCTCAACCATATAATCTCTGACGCCTAGGCGTTCGAACATCTCGGCAATAAAATCCACTGACTGCCCTTGTGCCAGACAATTAGCGTTTAATTGGATACGCGGATCATACTTAATAATTTGATTACCGTCTATTCTTATTTTTCGGTAACCGCAAAACTCCTTCAGACTGTCAATTAACTGCTGACTGACGTGTTCTTTCTTACTGAACCCAAAACCCCATGCGTTGACTAACGGACTGACCGTAATATCCATTGCGCCTCCCGTAAGTTCAGATATTTGAAATGCGCACCGCATACAGTTGAGAAACAACGTATCGTCGGTTTCTGTTATCAGGTTGTTGTTTACCTGGCTAATGGTTGATTCTGGCATATAGGCACTCAGCGAGGTATCGAACCGGTGCAATTGCCTGGCTATTTCATCTCCAAGATCAGTTTTATACTTATACACAATATGATAAGTTGTTCCTTGAATGAACCCATCATTTGAATAATAACAATCAGGGCGCACTGTACATGCGGCAAAAAGCAACACCACTATCGGAAAGATCAGTTTTCGCATTTCTCTTATAAATCAGCTACAAAGGTAATGAGTAATATGGCAAATTAAACCGCCATAACAACATGTTATTTCCTTTTATGAAAATATCTTCCGGATGCATATGCTGTTTAATGAAGTAGAATTCCGACTCAAGATTGCTTTTCTTGCACTCAGAAAATATTATCTATCATGGCTTACTCTAATGATGGTTTGTACCACACAATACGGCCACCAAATACAACAGTTGCATCAATTCCAGAATCAATACGCACAACACTCTAATACACAGACACTTTACCAGAACTAATATTGAAGTTTCAGCGGTAATCGTCACAATCGGCAACAATAGTGGTGAATACTTAAATGAAACGACCGGCTTTCTGTCAAAAAAAAGAACAAGTCTAAACGTCACAATTACTTTTTTTATTAGTTTAGTACGATTTTTAGCTACAACTATGCTTATAGACAAGGTATATGACTGGCGCGGCAAAACTATTTTAATTGCTGAAGACGAGGAAATAAACTATATGTTTATCGAACGCGTGTTAATGTCGACAAATGCCACATTAATTCGTGCCGCAAACGGACAAACAGCTATTGACATTGTAAATTGCAACCCAAATATCAGTCTGATACTGATGGACATACGAATGCCAGACATCAATGGTGTTGAAGCTACCGAAGCTATCAAAAAAATACGTCCGACACTTCCCGTTGTCGCGCAGACATGTTACGAGAACGAGATGAACCTTGCCGACTATCCCAATGTACACTTCGATGGATTCATTAGCAAGCCGGTGAACATCAACAAATTACTTGAAATAATCGACAAGCTTATCTAGTCGACCGCTCCGTTCATGGGCAAAGAATAGCCGTGATTTCAACAACAAGGACAAAGAAATTCAAGACACCTACCGACTCATCAGAACGCTGCCAATAATAAGTTTATATCTTGTGACTGCAGCCCCAATTTACTGCCTATCAGTTCGTTAGTCAGAATCCCATTGTAAACATAGGCACCAGCCCTCACTCCAGCATTATCCTTGATGAGTTGATTGATACCACCAGCCTCACCAAGTTCAATAAGCACTTGGCCAAGTATATTACTCAATACGTAAGTAGCTGTGCGAGAAACTCTTGAAGGAATATTGGGTACACAATAGTGTATCACTCCGTGTTTTTCATAAACTGGCGAAGCAAACGATGTTGTCTGCGATGTCTCGAAGCATCCTCCCTGCGTCATACACAAATCAACTATTACTGAATGGCTTTTCATCTGGCTCACAGCATCTTCGCTCACAATAAAATCACGCATACAATTATTCTCGTAGAGAGCACCTATTACGACATCAGCCGAGCGTATTGCCTTAAGCAACACCAAAGGCTGCAAAACCGAAGTGAACACCCTCGTCCCGAGCCGTTGCTGAAGATCCCGCAGGCGGTTAATCGATTTGTCGAAAACCTTAACCGACGCGCCAAGTCCCAATGCTGTGCGTGCAGCACACTCAGCAGCTGTTCCGGCACCTAACACCACTACATCGGTAGGACTGATTCCACTTATTCCACCCAACATCTCTCCTTTGCCGCCATGCGCATCACTCAAATACTCAGCAGCAACCAGTATCGATGTTGTACCAGATATTTCGCTAAAACTCTGCACAATAGGATAAGCCTCACATATTGCATCCTTGAAAAACTCGAATCCTATGGCCGTAATTTTCAGCTCCTGGAGTTTTTCGATGTACTGTTTAGTCTGCGTATAGATATCGTATGAACTGAAAAGCACTTGATGGCCCTTCATCATTGCCAATTCCTCTTCGTTTGGCGGCAACACTTTCATAATCACATCGCAAGAGTATATGTTGCTACGGCAAGGCTCAATCGTGGCACCTTGTTCGGCATATTTTTGATCGGCAAAATGAGCTTTCTCTCCTGCGCCTGTTTCTATATAGACATCGTGCCCCAACTCAACCAAAAAACCTACTGCATGAGGCGCCATGGCAACACGGTTCTCGTTGGGCGCCGACTCTTTTGCAACGGCAATACGCATTTTTTTTCGCTTGCGTAGAACCTCTAAAGTCTCTTCGCACGGCAACAAATTTGTCTTTCCTAAACCATAATCAGAAATGCCCATACTTTGTAAATATTTGTGGCTTAACGCATACATTGCGCGCTACCTACTATTATTGATATTGATAAAAATAGATGAAAACACGCAAATTGACAAAACCGACTGTCAATTATTATTAACAATAAAAGTTAACGAGTAGGCAAAATAGTGCGTTTTTATAGCAAAACGGACCATCCTTTTAATATGGCACGTAAATTGTTCTGCTATTTTAGGCAAAAATCATCATCCGCGTTGCCACAACAGCAACAAATTTGTATTTTTGCGACACCTTTTGATATCATTGTTTTATGGAAGAATACGAGATTAAATTATTGATTGAAAGGGTAAAACAAGCCGGATGCAAACATCTCGACCTATCAAACAAAGACATCACTGAGCTTCCTGACGAGATTGGGGAACTAACTGATATTGAGTCTCTCGATCTTAGTTTTAACCATATAGCAAAGCTTCCCGAATCCATCACAAACATGACAAACCTTGAGGAACTGTTTTTGATGCGCAATTGCATAAAAAATCTACCAGAGAATATTGGTAAGTTACATAACCTCAAGTCGTTTGATGTGAGCTACAACCCTATCAAAACTCTTCCCGCACAAATGGGGCAATTGAGTAATCTACAAACTTTCGATGCTAGTTTCTGCCTTCTGCACACCATCCCGTCGGAAATGGTAAATTTACAGAAAATCACACGCATACATTTCGATGAAAATCCACTCGATTGTCCACCTCTAAAGGTTATCCGTCGCGGATGGAACGCAATCAAGTATTTCCTGACCGAACGCGGAAAAGAGTCAGCAACAACGGTCATCAGTGTTCATTAATTGAACTACTTTGTTACAGAAGCATAACTCTCCTAAAATAATGGAGCGCTTCCGCATATTGGCTCGTCATAGAATCGGACTGCCCACCTAACAAATTTCAAGCACCCGACTATCGGCGTCGGCAACTGTGATTTTGACGATTGTAAAATGCTCCGGCATAAGTTCTTCTATTTTTTCAGGCCATTCAACAAAGCAATAGTCATCTCCGAAGAAATAATCCTCATAGCCAAGGTTATAGGCTTCTTCAAGATTTTTGATGCGGTAGAAATCGAAATGAAAAATGCGTCCGGCTGCCGAGTTGTACTCATTGATGATTGCAAATGAAGGACTTGAAACGGTATCTATAGTGCCAAGCTGCTCACAAACAGCTTTAATAAAAGTTGTCTTGCCAGCCCCCATCGGGCCATAAAATGCGAAATGGCGCTTATCACCCACGACTGCAAGGAATTCTTTTGCTGCAGAATCAATATCGTTCAGGTTGTCTATCTTGATTATCATTGGTTTAGGTATTAGGCTTTGGGTGTTAGGTATTAGTCACATTCAATCCTTCACGCATTCAATTAATCAATCCTTGCCTATCGGCTCAACGGTTACAACGCGTTCAAAATCGCGGCCAAGAATTATATCTTCAATCACTTTCGGGTAGAATTTGTACTCGAGCGCGTGAACTTTCTGAGCCACTTTTTCGGCATTGTCGAGCGGCTCGACACGAATTTTTGCCTGAAAAACGGTTGTGCCTTGGTCGTAGTTGGTGTCGATGGTGTGGATGGTTATGCCCGACTCTTTCTCGTGCGCCGCAACCACGGCCTCGTGAACCTTATCGCCGTACATTCCCTTGCCGCCAAACTTCGGCAGCAGCGACGGGTGGATGTTCAGAATCTTGCCATCGTACTCGTTTACAATGCTTTCGGGCAGCAGAACCAGAAATCCGGCCAGAATCACCCAATCAGTTTTCAACTCGCGAAGCAGATTGAGCAGTTTGTCGGTGCCAACCATATCGGCGCGGCTCATCACATACGACGGAACACGCAGATATTTAGCACGTTCCAACACGTAGGCATCGGCTTTGTTCGAGATTATTGCGGCAACCTCAACCGCATCGGAATGCGAGAAGTATTTCACTATGTTTTCAGCGTTCGAGCCTGAACATGAAGCCAATATAGCAAGATGTATCATAAATTTAATGTATTGTCGTTTTGTTGATTTTCATATCCCTCGTCGATAAGCGTAGGTGCGGCTGCGGCTGTAGTCGCTAACTGATCGCAATGCTCGTTGAGCGGAATTCCGTCGTGGCCCTTAACCCACTGGAAACGTACTTTGTGCTGATTGTAAACACGCCAGAATCGCATCCAAAGGTCGGGGTTTTTTTTGCCTTTGAAGCCTTTCTTTATCCATCCTTCGAGCCAATGCTGCTCAACCGCATCAACAACATATTTCGAATCGGAATAAATAACAACATCAGAATCAGCATTTTTCAAAGCCTCGAGTCCCTTAATCACCGCCAACAATTCCATCCGGTTATTGGTTGTAAGACGGAAACCTTCCGACAGTTCTTTGACATACGGGCCGCAAGTCAAAACAATCCCATAGCCACCCGGCCCTGGATTGCCTGAAGCGGCGCCATCGGTGTATATCACAATCTGTTGCATCGGTCTGTTTTTTTGCGGCGCAAAGATAAACGGAAATCCTGCATTAGTAAAGCTTTTCTCTCAACTCCGCAATATGGCTGTCGCTAATGTAATCGTCGTATTCCATCATCTTGTCAATCATTCCGTTGGGTCCGATTTCGATGATTCGGTTGCTTACGGTCTGAATGAACTCGTGGTCGTGCGACGACATCAGCACGTTGCCCTTGAACTTGACCAGCGTGTTGTTGAACGCCTGAATCGACTCAAGGTCGAGGTGGTTGGTGGGGGTGTCGAGGATGAGGACGTTGGCGTTGCGAATCATCATCCGGGCAATCATACAGCGCACGCGCTCGCCGCCCGACAGCACATTGGCCTTCTTGTTCACTTCGTCGCCCGAGAAGAGCATTTTACCCAGATAACCACGCAGATAGAGGTCGCTAGTGTCTTCAGAGAACTGTGCCAGCCAGTCCATCAGCGTGATGTCGTCTTTGAAGAATTTCTCGTTGTCGAGCGGCAGATAGGCCTTCGTGATGGTCTGCCCCCAGGTGTACGAACCTGTGTCGGGTTCGAGGTGGTCTTTCAGAATCTCGAAGAGCGTGGTCATTGCGCGGGTGTTGCGCGACAGGAAGACGATTTTGTCGTCTTTGTTGACCGTAAAGTTCAGATTGCTGAACAGTTTCACACCATCGACAGTCTTCGAAAGGTCCTTCACTTCGAGAATGCGGTCGCCGCACTCACGGGCCGGGGTGAAGATGATGCCAGGATATTTACGGTTCGATGGCTTAATCTCTTCAATATTAAGTTTTTCCAACATTTTCTTGCGGCTAGTAGTCTGCTTGCTTTTGGCCACGTTGGCGCTGAACCGACGGATGAACTCTTCAAGTTCCTTCTTCTTCTCTTCGGCCTTTTTGTTCTGCATTTGTTGCTGACGCAGAGCTAGTTGGCTCGACTCGTACCAGAAACTGTAGTTGCCCGCGAACATCTGAATGCGGTTGAAATCGATGTCGACGGTATGGGTGCAGATTGAGTCGAGGAAGTGGCGGTCGTGCGAGACCACAAGCACCGTGTTTTCAAATTCCGACAGGTAGTTTTCGAGCCAGG
>CAMHPA010000028.1 GCA_946186925.1 uncultured Bacteroidota bacterium
GTCACGAGGGCGGTCGTAAATTAAGGGCATAGGTAATTAATTTTATGGAAAAATAGTGGCGGATTTCTCAACAGATTAATAATATAATTATGAAACACAGCAATATGCCATCACCAGACGAAACACAATTCATTTTATACCATCTTCCCGAAGAAGAAGGCGTCATTCAAGTGATTATTAAAGACGATACAATGTGGGCTACACAAAAGGCTATGGCACAACTATTTGGTTGTTCTACCGACAATGTGTCTCTTCATTTGAAAAATATTTTTGCATCTTCAGAATTGGACAAAAATTCAGTTACCGAGAAAACCTCGGTAACTGCCGATGACGGCAAAAACTACCAGACCCAATTCTATAATCTTGACGCCATCATTTCCGTCGGTTACCGCGTTAATTCCGCCAAGGCTACCAAATTCCGCATTTGGGCCACGAGTGTGCTTAAGGAGTACATCCGCAAGGGCTTCGTGCTTGACGATAACCGCTTGAAAAATCTTGGCGGTGGCGGATATTGGAAGGAACTTATCGAGCGCATTCGCGACATCCGTTCGTCGGAAAAGGTATTTTACCGTCAGGTGCTGGATATTTATGCCACAAGCATTGATTATGACCCGCGTGCCGACATTTCAATGGATTTTTTCAAGCGTGTTCAAAACAAGATTCATTATGCAGTTCACGGACAAACAGCGGCGGAAGTAATTGTCAGTCGTGCCGATGCCGAGAAGGAATTTATGGGGCTTACGACATTTGAAGGCGACAGACCTCATTTGAAAGACGCAGTTGTTGCAAAAAACTATCTGAACGAGAAAGAATTACGCGCGATGGGCCAGATTGTTTCTGGTTACCTCGATTTTGCCGAGCGCCAAGCGGAACGCCAGCAAGCAATGACAATGAAAGATTGGGCGCAACATTTAGATAATATCCTGACAATAAGTGGTGAAAAATTGCTTCAAGGTTCGGGGCAAGTGTCGCACCAGCAAGCCATTGAACACGCAACCAACGAGTACAGAAAATACCAGCAACGCACATTAAGCCAGGTGGAAAAGGATTTTCTTGACAATATCAAGTCGTTGCCAACCAAGTAACTATGTCAGTGTGCTACGGTTGAAGAATTCCTGTGGGAAATCAGTGTTTTCTGTGTCATCTGTGCGAAAAAATGACAATCAAAAAAAGCGGAACCCCATCTCTGGAAATTCCGCTTTATCATAATCAGTCAGTCAATCAATTAGAACTAAATTCTAACTCCTAATTTCTAACTACTTCTTCAAATACTCATCCATATTGGCTGCGGCTTTGCGGCCGTCGCCCATTGCAAGGATTACGGTTGCACCGCCGCGAACAATGTCGCCGCCTGCAAACACGTCTTTCACAGCCGACTGCATTGTCTCCTCACCGACAACGATTGTGCCCTTCTTCGAGATTTCCAGACCTTTGAAGTTGGTCGGGATAATCGGGTTGGGCGATACGCCAATGGCCACAACAACAAGGTCGGCGGGAATGGTTTCGGTTTTGCCCTCAACAGGCACTGGCGAGCGGCGTCCCGAAGCATCGGGCTCACCCAACTCCATAACCTGCAGAACGGCTTCTTTCACGCGGCCGTTCTCGTCGCCGTGATACTCAAGCGGATTGTGCAGCACGTGAAAGTCGATACCCTCCTCCATTGCGTGGTGAACCTCCTCAGCACGGGCTGGCAGTTCGTCCAAACCACGACGGTAAACCAAAGTGACGGTCTCGGCGCCCATACGTTTTGCGGTGCGGGCAGAGTCCATTGCAGTGTTGCCGCCGCCGCACACAACCACGTTCTTGCCTTTCAGCACGGGGGTGTCGAAGCCTTGTCCGCGGCCTGCGCCCATAAGGTTGATACGGGTCAGATACTCGTTCGACGACATCACGCCGATAAGGTTCTCGCCTGGAATATTCATAAAGCGCGGCAGACCTGCACCCGAGCCGACGAAAATGCCGTCGAAGCCCATCTCGTGCAGCTGCTCGTAACTAATTGTCTTTCCGACGATTGTGTTCGGTTGAAAATCAACGCCCATCTCGCGCAGAGTGTTGATTTCGGCATCAACCACGCTGTTTGGCAGACGGAACTCGGGAATGCCGTATTTCAGCACGCCGCCAATCTCGTGAAGTGCCTCAAACACAGTCACATCGTAGCCCAACTTAATCATATCGGCGGCAAAGGCCAAAGCCGACGGGCCTGAACCAACGGTGCAGACCTTCTTGCCGTTTTTCGGGGCGCACTTCGGGGCTTTCATCTTGCCCGACTCGCGCTCGTAGTCGGCGGCGAAGCGTTCCAAATAGCCAATGGCCACTGGTTTCTGCTTCATTTTCAGTTTTATACAGTTGCCTTCGCACTGTTTTTCCTGCGGGCAGACGCGTCCGCAGACGGCAGGCAGACTCGACGTCAGTTTGATTGTGGCAATGGCGCCTTCAAAATCCTCGTTTTCAATCTGTTTGACGAAAGTCGGGATATTGATTCCAACTGGGCAGCCCTTCATACACGACGGGTCGGCGCAGTCAAGGCAGCGTTGCGCTTCGGCCACAGCCATCTCTTTTGTCAGGCCCTGCTGAACCTCTTCGGTGAAGGTTGTCACACGGTATTCGGGTGTCAGTTCGGGCATTTTCACGCGTTCGAGAGCGCCGCGGTCTTTGGGGCTCATCTTCTTGCGCAACTCATCACGCCACGGCTCGTTGCGCAGAGCCAATATTTCTTCTTTTGTCATAGTCGTAATTATTTAGTGAATTCTGCAAGCGCTGCGGTCTCTTCGGCCTTGTAGGCGCGCATACGTGTCATAACCTCGTCGAAATCAATCTTGTGGGCATCGAACTCTGGACCGTCGACGCAGACGAACCGTGTCTTGCCATCGACTGTCACGCGGCAGGCGCCGCACATTCCCGTGCCGTCAACCATAATGGTGTTCAGGCTGGCAACGGTCGGAATCTCGTATTTCTTGGTTGTCAGCGAAGCGAACTTCATCATAATGGTCGGACCAATGACTATCGCCTTGTCAATCTTTTCTTTAGCGATTGCTTTTTCCATACCAACGGTGACGTTGCCCTTCTCGCCGTACGAGCCGTCGTCGGTCATAATTATCACTTCGTCAGACCATTTACGCATCTGGTCCTCGAGAATGATAAGGTCTTTCGAACGGGCGGCAAGAATGGAAATCACGCGGTTTCCTGCCTTCTTCATTGCCTCAACAATAGGCAGAAGCGGTGCCACACCAACGCCACCGCCGCAAGCGAGCACGGTGCCGAAGTTCTCGATTTCGGTGGCGCGGCCGAGCGGTCCGACAAGGTCGGTCACGTAGTCGCCGACGTTCAGGTCGGTGAGTTTGCGCGACGATACGCCAATGCGCTGCACAACCAAATCGATAGTGCCTTTTTCGATATTGGCGTCGCTGATAGTGAGCGGGATACGCTCGCCTTTGTCGCCAATTTTAACTATCACAAAATTGCCCGCCTTGCGCGATTTGGCAATCAGGGGGGCCTCAATCTCGAGCCTTACTACATTTTCAGAGAAGTACTCTTTTGCAACAATCTTGTTCACTTAAAAATGCTTTTTATTGATTATCATCAATTTGCCGATAAACGGCGTTGCTTATTACACAAAAAGTGGGCAAATGTATTAAACAAATTCGATTTGAACGGCGCAAAAGCCGACGTTGCGTTCCGTCAAGCGGCAGTTGGCGCGGCTTTCTTGTTGTGTTTCAAAGCGAAACGCGGGTGTTAAGTGATTTGCGTAAAAATAGTCATACGAACGCGAACCGAAAACGCCAGCCTTCACACCTATAATAAATATGACATCCGTTCATCAATAAAACCACGCAACGGCAACGCTTGGCACATTTTTTGCTTGTAAATCAACTCATTATTAGAAAAACGCAAAATTATGGTTGTACAAGGTAATTTGGTCAAGGCTTTCGAGTCGACCTTCAAGAAACACTGGGATTTGGCCGCCCTGTCAATTTACAAAGGCGAAACCCTTACCTACGGCGATATGGCCGTGCTGATTGAGAAAATCCACATTATGTTCGGGCAGTGCGGTGTGAAGCCTGGCGACAAAATCGCTCTTATCGGCAAGAGCCACCCACATTGGGCGGTATCGTACGTGGCAACCATAACTTACGGTTGCACAATCGTGCCTATTCTGGTCGATTTCCATCCGAACGACGTGCAAAACCTTATCACCCATTCTGATGCGGTGATGCTTTTCTGCGGCGATATGGTTCTGCCATCGCTTTCAGCCGAAAAAATGCCGTTGCTGCGCGCCATCATCAATATGACCAACTTCACAGTGGCCTTTGAGCGCGACGAGTACAACGTGAAAGCCGTGATGGACAACATCGACGAACTTTTTGCAAAGAAATACCCCAACGGCTTCACCGCCAACGATGTGAATTATCCTGCAGTTGATGGCGAGGCACTGGCCGTAATCAGTTACACTTCGGGCACAACGGGCTTCTCGAAGGGCGTTATGCTGCCGCACCGCAGCCTGATGGCCAACATCGAGTATGCTGAGCGCAATATGGAACTCAATGCGGGCGACCGTATGTTGAGCATCCTGCCGCTGGCACACGCCTACGGCTGCTCTTTCGAACTTCTGTGGCCATTATGCGTGGGCACTCACATCACATTCCTTGGCCGCTCGGCTGGCCCGTCGGTGCTGCTCGAGGCCTTCAAGGTTGTGAAACCGCACCTGTTGCTGCTGGTTCCGCTGCTCATCGAGAAGATTTACAAGAAACAAGTGCTGCCGAAAATCAGCACCACGGGTATGAAAATCGCCCTGCACACACCAATACTCAGCGGCATCATCTGCAAGAAGATACGCGAATCGCTGGCCGCTTCGTTCGGCGACAGTTTCCGCGAGGTTGTGATTGGCGGCGCAGCCCTTAATCCTGAAGTTGAGGCGTTCCTGCACAAAATAAAATTCCACTATTCGGTTGGCTACGGAATGACCGAATGCGGTCCGCTGGTAAGTTACGCTGGCTGGCGCAGCGCCCGTATGGGCTCGTGCGGCAAACTGGTTGACGCTCTTGAGATGACCATCGATTCACCGGACCCGGAGAAACAGGCAGGCGAGATTATGGTTCGCGGCGAGGGCGCAATGCTCGGCTACTACAAGAATCCGGCTGCAACCGAAAAGACCATCGACAAAGAAGGCTGGCTGCACACCGGCGACCTTGGCGTACTCGACAAAGACGGATTCATCCACCTGAAAGGCCGCAGCAAGAGTATGATTCTTGGCCCGTCGGGCGAGAACATCTACCCTGAGGAGATTGAGGCCAAACTGAACGCTCTGCCTTACGTTCAGGAGCAATTGGTTATCTCTGACCAAAACAAACTTGTTGCATTGGTTTATCCCGATGTTGACCTGATGAAGAACAAAGGTCTTCAGATGGCTGACCTTGAGGAGATTATGGAGAATAACCGCCGCGAGTTGAACGACACTCTGCCGAAATTTATGCAGGTATCGCGCATACAACTGCAGGAGAAAGAGTTTGAGAAAACACCGAAACAGAGCATCAAACGCTTCCTGTACGAGAATCAGAATTAATATATAGGTGATAATAATTTGAACGTGAAGTGCAGTCGGGTTTCCGGCTGCACTTTTTTTGTTTTGTATACGGTGCGCCTTGCGGCGGAATTTTTTTTAAAAATTTAAAACAAAATTTCTCAAAATCAGTCAGATATGGTTCTTGCAAAATTTTAAAATCAAATTTTCTAATGATTTCTCGCAAAGCGACAGCCCCGATTCATATCATCCATTTCCTAACTGCTAAATCCTAAATAAATCATATCTTTGCACCCAAAATTTTACATAGCAAGAAAATGAGCAACATCGAACTTAGCGAGCAGGAACTGCAACGCCGTCAGAGCCTTGCAGAACTTCGCAATTTGGGCATCGACCCCTATCCCGCAGCCGAATATGTGGTTTCGGCCTACTCAACCGACATCAAAAACGAATTCAAAGACGACGCACCGCAGCGCGACGTGACCATTGCCGGCCGCATTATGAGCCGCCGCATTATGGGCAAGGCGTCGTTCATCGAACTGCAGGACAGCAAGGGCCGCATTCAGGTTTACATTGCCCGCGACGGCATCTGCCCCGAGGACAACGCTGATATGTACAACGTGGTGTTCAAGAAACTGCTTGATATTGGCGACTTTATCGGCATAAAAGGATACGTTTTCCGCACGCAGATGGGCGAGATTTCGGTTCACGCAAGTGAGCTGACAGTGCTGAGCAAGAGCCTGCGCCCGCTGCCAATCGTCAAATATAAAGACGGCGTGGCTTACGACGCCTTCGACGACCCCGAGTTGCGCTACCGCCAACGTTACGTTGATTTGGTTGTGAATGACGGCGTTAAGGATACATTCCTGAAACGCGCCACAATCATCCGCACGCTGCGCTCGATACTCGATGAGGCCGGCTACACCGAGGTGGAAACGCCTACCCTTCAAGCAATTGCGGGCGGCGCATCGGCTCGACCGTTCATTACGCACTTCAACGCGCTCGACATCGATATGTATATGCGAATTGCCACCGAACTCTACCTTAAGCGCTTGATTGTGGGCGGTTTCGAGGGTGTTTACGAGATTGGCAAAAACTTCCGCAACGAGGGTATGGACCGCAACCACAACCCCGAGTTCACCTGTATGGAACTCTACGTTCAGTACAAAGACTATAATTGGATGATGAGTTTCACCGAGAAGATGCTCGAAAAAATCTGCATCGCGGTGAACGGCTGCACCGAGAGCAAAATCGGCGACAACATTGTGTCGTTCAAGGCCCCGTACCGCCGCCTGCCTATTTTGGACGCCATCAAAGGAAAGACCGGCTTCGACTGCAACGGCAAGAGCGAGGACGAAATCCGCCAGTTCTGCCTGTCGAAGGGAATGGAAGTTGACGAGACAATGGGCAAGGGCAAACTCATCGACGAGATTTTCGGCGAGTTCTGCGAAGGCACATTCATCCAACCGACATTCATCACCGATTATCCGGTTGAAATGTCGCCACTTACAAAGATGCACCGCTCAAAACCAGGTCTCACCGAGCGCTTTGAGTTGATGGTGAACGGCAAAGAGTTGGCCAACGCATATTCAGAGTTGAACGACCCGATTGACCAATACAACCGCTTTGTCGACCAAATGAAATTGGCCGACAAGGGCGACGACGAGGCAATGATTATCGACCACGACTTTATGCGCGCTCTCGAATACGGAATGCCGCCAACGTCGGGCATCGGCATCGGCATCGACCGCCTTGCAATGTTTATGATTGGCCAGCCAACTATTCAAGAAGTGCTGCTCTTCCCGCAGATGAAACCCGAGAAGAAAGCGCAGACCGTCACTCCCGACGATTTTGTGGCAATTGGCGTTCCCGCCGAGTGGGCCGAGGTGGTAATCAAAGCCGGATTCAACTCGGTTGAGAACTTGCGCAACTGCAAGCCCACACAGGTACATCAGCAACTGAACGGCTTCCGCAAAAAGAACAAACTCGAAATTCCCGCACTATCGCTCGACGATGTGCAGAAATGGTTTGAATAACAGCAAAACAGATTCAAAATGAAAGCATTAGCAACCATCGCAACAATTGCCGCATTAGCTTTTGCGCTTCCAGCATCGGCGCAGACCGACATTGCCGACTTCAACAGCATCAAGGTTTACGGAAAGATGGAAGTGAGCATCAAATTCGGCCAGGAAAAGAGCGTAACGGTGAAAACCGACGAGCAGTACAAGAAGGACATCAGCGTTGAAGTTGTCGATGGCCAGCTGCGTATTGGTGCGGGGTCGGTTATTCCGCGCCAGACCAATGTGGTGGTGGTTGTCGGTTGCCCGAAACTCGACGCCGTTGAGTTGGGCGGCGGTGCCAAATGCTTCAACAGCGGCGCCATCACCACGCCCGTGCTGAAACTCGAAGCCGGCGCCGGAACCGAGCTCGACCTTTTGGTTGAGTCGGACTCTGTGGATGTGATGGTGGCACGCGGCGGTTTTGCCCGGCTCAACGGAAAAGCGCGCGCCGTGAAGCTGAAAACTTCGTCGAGCGGCTCATACGCTGCCGACGAGATGGAAAACAGCGTTTTCTACGCCGAGATGGGTGGCGGCATTGCCCGCACCAAAACTTCGGACAAAATTATAGCCGACCTTGCCGCCAAAGCCAGTCTGTTCTACACCGGAACACCGAAAATTGAGACAAAGGAAGGCTCGAAAGGCGAGATTAAACCAGACGAAGAGTAAAATTTTTAAGTTATAAGTTAATAAGTTATAAGTAGGGACGTGGCGTGCCGCGTCCAACAAGGAACAAAAACCAGACAAAGAGTAGTTAGGATTTAGGAATTAGGATGTAGGGACGTCATATTATGGCGTCCGCAACGATAAATACGAAATGGAAATAAAATCAGCAGAATTTGTAATGAGCAACACCGATTTTCGGAAGTGCCCGCCGCCGACAATGCCCGAATACGCATTCATCGGTCGCTCGAACGTGGGCAAAAGTTCGCTCATCAATATGCTGACAAACAACCAGAAATTGGCCAAAGTGTCGGGCACACCGGGCAAGACGCAGACTATCAACCATTTCGTGATAAACAAGAATTGGTATTTGGTTGACCTTCCGGGATACGGCTACGCCAAATCGGCCAGAACAGAACGCCGCACGTGGCAGTCGTTCATTGGCGACTACATCCGCAACCGCGAGAACCTATACTGCCTGTTCATCCTTGTCGACAGCCGCCACAATCCGCTTGCCATCGACATTGATTTCATCCGTTGGGCCGGCGAGCAGGGCATTCCAATCGCCATTGTCTTTACCAAGGCCGACAAGCTCTCGAAATCGGCACTGAACATAAACACAGGTCTTTACAAACAGCGTCTGCTCGAAGATTGGGAAGAGTTGCCGCCGTGCTTCGTCACATCGTCGGAAAAGCGCGAAGGCCGCGACGAGATTTTGGATTTCATTGATGCGGCAAATAAAACCGAAAATTGAAAGGGGTCGTCATCCTTGCCTTTACACATAACTCTTTACTCTCTACACATTACACTCTATCAACCACTTAACCATTTGTTGATATTTTGAGCACATTGTTTCGGAAAAATCACGCAGCGATACAAATTATTTATAATTTTGTAGACGGTGATTCTAAAAATAAACATTTGAAAATCAATCAACTATGTTGTCTGCGCCAATAAAATTGTTCTCTGGAACCGCAACACGCTACCTTGCTGAAAAAATTGCCGACAGTTATGGTATAACATTAGGTCGCTCTTTGGTTCAGCACTTTGCCGACGGCGAATTTGCCACATCGTACGAAGAAACCGTCCGCGGCTCAAATCTTTTCATCATTCAATCGACATTCCAGCCGAGCGACAATCTGCTTGAGCTGCTGATGATGATTGACGCCGCCAAACGCGCTTCGGCCTACAAGATTATCGCAGTGATGCCGTATTTCGGCTTTGCCCGCCAGGACCGCAAGGACCGTCCGCGCGTGTCAATCGGCGCAAAACTTGTTGCCGACCTGCTCACAGCCGCCGGCGTGTCGCGCGTCATCACAATGGACCTGCACGCCGACCAGATTCAAGGCTTCTTCAATCTGCCGGTCGACCATCTTTACGCATCGTCGATTTTTGTGCCGTATCTGCGCAGCCAAAACATTAAGGACCTGACAATTGCGGCACCCGATATGGGCGGCTCAAAACGCGCCAACGCCTACGCCCAATACCTGAACGCCCCGATGGCCATCGGTCACAAGCACCGCGCCAAGGCCAACGTGGTTGACGAGTTGCGCATTATTGGCGACGTGAAGGATCGCAACGTTGTCATCATCGACGATATGATTGACACCGCCGGCACCATCACCAAAGCCGCACAAGTGATTATGGACCAGGGCGCAAGCAGCGTCCGCGTGATGGCCACTCATCCAATTCTTTCGGGCCCGGCCTACGAGCGCCTGATGGACTCGCCAATCACCGAAGTCATCACCACCGACACCATTCCTTTGAAACAGGAATGCGACAAGATAACCGTTCTTTCGGTTGCCGACCTGTTCGCCAACACCATCAAGAGCGTTTATCAGGAACGGTCAATCAGCTCGAACTTTATTTTCTGATAAATACAAAACAAAATAGGCAAGCCCTGAATCGGAAACGGTTCGGGGTTTGTTGCTTTTGGCAGAAAAAGTCGGCCTTTCATTCCGATAGACAGGGGCGCAATTATCCGATTCACCATTGATTTTTTTAATTATCTTTTCGGCGAGTTTTTAGAAAAATGGATACTACATATTTCTGCAATCAAAGTCTTATTCCGGTCCGCACCGAGCCACGCGAAGGGGCCGAACTTGAAACACAAATTCTGTTTGGCGAGATGTATCGCGCAACAGAAACTGACGGCGGCTGGACACGCATCAAAATCAATTCCGACGGCGCCGAAGGTTGGATAAACAGCAAACTGCTCACCCCCATCGACGGCGACCAACTGCACCGTCTGCTGGCTTCGGAACGCCACATTGCAAGCCGCCCGCTCGATTTTCTGATTGTTGACAACCAATGGCAGCTGCCGCTGCCGGCCGGTTCGGTTCTCTACGGCCGCGGCCCGAGTTTCAATATCGAAGTTGGCGAACACCTTTATTCTTACTATTCTGATAGTCAGCTGTATAGCGACAAACGCAACAATGTTACTATGCTTGCCGAGTCGCTCATCGGGGCACCGTATCTTTGGGGCGGAAAAACAATGTTGGGCATCGATTGTTCGGGATTCACGCAAGTGCTGTTCAGCACTGTGGGCGTGCAACTTCCGCGCAACGCATCGCAGCAGGCCACAATGGGAATGCCTGTGCCGTTCATCGACAACGCCCGCCCGTGCGACCTTGCCTTTTTCGATAACGACGAAGGCGCCATCACCCACGTTGGCCTGATAATGGACGACAACCGCATCATCCACGCATCACGCGGCCGCGTTCGTGCCGACTCTATCGACCATCAAGGCATCTACAACCGCGACATCAACGCATACACTCACAAACTCAGGCTGATTAACAGGCTGTTGCCCGAATAGCGATGCACTGGCCCGGCACCATACGACAGTTGGGCAGCGACCTTCTGTCGCTCTTTTCGCCACCCGTTTGTGGTGCCTGCGGAACGGCTTTGGTGCGCGGCGAGCAGACTCTCTGCGTCAGCTGTCTGATGAAACTGCCCCAGACCAATTTCCACAAAATGCGCAACAATATGATTGAGAAGAGTTTCTGGGGACGAATCCGCATTGAGCGCGCCACATCGTTTTTCTTTTTTATGAAGGGCAGCGATTTCCAACATCTGCTTCACGCGCTCAAATACAAAGGCCGCAGCGATATTGGCGTGTATCTGGGGAAAAGATTTGGAAACGAACTGGTTACGCAGTCCGATTTCAGAAATTTCGACCGCATAATCCCGGTGCCGCTTCACGCCGACAAACTAAAAAAACGCGGCTACAACCAAAGCGAGATGATTGCCCGCGGACTATCGAAAGCGATGCACATTCCGGTTGACACAAAAGTGCTGGCGCGCACAACTTTCACTGAAACACAAACACATAAGAGCCGAATTGAGCGTTGGGAAAACGTGAAAAGCGTGTTTGCCGCCAATCCCGCGGTCAATCTCAACGGCCAGCACGTTCTGCTCGTTGACGACGTGCTGACTACCGGCGCCACCATTGAAGGCTGCGCACAGGCACTGCTCGACAAAAATCCGACAGTGAAAATAAGCGTGGCCACACTGGCATTTGCGCATACGGTGTGACAATGTTGATTGATTGACTGAATGCTTTGGAATAGTGCTGTTGGTATTCTGTTGTACGTTGTCTGAAATCAGATACCAAACTCCAAACTTCTAACCATCAAAATCCTTATTGACTCAATCACATTACTCAAAATAGATGTTCCGCCAAACACTCACAACCGAGATCCAATCCGCAATCGGGGAAACTAATCGTCGTAGTTTCGGACAATCTGAACCAGACTCTCAGCAAGGCTCTCGTTACCGATGCTAGTTTCGGAGATACGTCCTTCGATGTATTTTATGAGTTCTGCGCGGCGGTCGGGACTAACAGATCCTTGACGGTTTTCTATCACAGTAAATGCCTCAAAAGCTAGTTCGAAAGGTGAGTCGAACACCATGTCAATAAAAAGTTCAAGATGCGCAAGGTAATCGACCTTTGAATACCAGCACGAGGTCACGAGCATCTGCTTCACGTTGGCATCGGTTTCAGTGGCAATAGCTTCAGCCATCACCTCGGCCAACTGAGGCTGGCTGGCGTCACAAAGCAATTTAAAAACTGCCATCCGAACATCGTCGTCGCCACACGATTTATAAACTTTCACAAGAGCAGGTAATAATTTAGGTACGCCCATCTCGCGAATTTGTTCAAGTACAGCCAAAATAGCGTCTTTGCCGCCGTTGACCAGCGACTCCTCAATCGCTTTTAAGTGGTTATTTTCCATAAAGCACAATTTTTTTACGAATGTAACGCAAGTTTCGCATCAAGCGAACGAAATTTGCTTGTTGTTTTGGAAAAAAGTGTACTTTTAGTGGCATTAAAAAGAATACTCGATGAGAAAACTGAATTTATTTTTCGCCGCAGCGATAGGCATGATAGCTATCGGTTGCGCCAACAACAACGGGAAATCAAAACCCGACAGCAAGATTGACGTTGAAGCAAAATACACAGCCGACATAAACCGTGCCCAACAAGTGTTCTACGCTCTGCCGTCGCCTGTTGAAACCGCCTATCTGATTCAGAGCACAGGCGTGTCATACAATATGGATTTAGCCAATCCTGTCGAAAACGCCAGCAAATACAGCACCACCACACAAAAGGCCCTCAACTTCGGCGTTTACGGGGCTGACCTGAGTTATGCAAGTCTTTTTCACCAGACTCAGACAACGATACAATATATGGCGACTGCAAAAAAACTGGCAGACGAGTTGGGCATTTTTGATTTTGTCGATGCCAGTGTGGCTGACCGCATCGAAAGCAACATCAATGACCGCGACTCTGTGATGGAAATAATCACCGACGGATTCAACAACGTTAACGAATATTTGAAAGATGCCGGACGAACCGAAATTGCCGCACTAATTGTTGCCGGAGGCTGGATAGAGGGTCTTTACCTATCGACCGAACTCGCTGAGATGGCAAACAACAACGCACGTTTGATTGACCTTGTGATTGACCAGCGCTACTCGCTCTCGATTCTCGTCAAGCTGCTCGAAAATTACAAAGATCTGAACAGTGTGCGCGATGTTTACAGCTGGCTGACCGATCTGCAGAACACCTTTAACCGTGTGAAATCAATGTCGGCGGAAATAAAAGCCGAAACAACAAAAGACGGCAAGACAACACTTGCAGCCACCCCAACCGACAAATCCATCAACGAGATGATGTTCAATGCTATCTGTCAAAAAACCGACAGCATCAGAAGCATAATGGTGAAGTAAAAACAGCGTATACCACTATAAAATGGGGCATCAGTACTAGTCTGATGCCCCTTCTTTTTTCTGCCGCCAAGCTAACTGCGCATTGCCGTCAAGCGGTCGATGACAATCTTTTGCCACCGCGCCGCCAGCCGAGACTCATCGTCCGACGTGGCTTCGACATTGCTGTTATAAAACTCAAGGTAAACATCGGGTTTGCCGTCGGCGGTGAAATTCAGCCCGATAGTGTCGGGCTTATCAATGATACCGCACGCGCGAACACTCTCTAAATCAACACATTCACGTGTGCCACCTTTGCAACGGGCGTAGAACAACCAGCGGCCACTACCATCGATGCCGACAGCGTTATTGCCACAGACCTCTAAATTGCAAATAGTTGTTGATTTCTGTTGCGCCATCTCGTTGAGCGTGTCAGTGAGTTTCTTCTCGCGGCGTTTGCGGGAGTAGCCCGAAAGCCAGAAAGGCAGGGCGCATAGAGCCACTATGGCCACACCTATAATTATAGTTGTAATATCCATTTTATTATTTAATTGATTGTTAAACGTGTAGGCATACCACGCCGATTGGCGATGGCATCGCTACACAAAAAATTTTTTTGAAAAAATCGGATTTTCCGCACGGTTTGAAATTCCATTATTCCGTGCGGTGACAGGCTGACCAAATTCTACCAGAACACACTGAAAGGAAATGAAATATCGAATTTTGGAAATTCAATTTGAAATCCCGCGCAATTGACTTTGTTGCTCGAAAATGTGGCGAAAAACACCTTTGCCGACGATTTGACAATCTCGAAAAAGCCATCGTAAATTGTCCGCTCATTAAGTTCACAGGTGCGGACGGTGAGCTGGCTCTGCGGCGGCATCACGCCATGGAAATCGTGGACGGCCTCAATTATCGAGCAACCGCCGTCAGGCAAATCGGGATTGACCTGCTGCAAGCCCGCAACAGCCACTGGCTGAAAGACATAGAAGCATACCAGAGCCAGAATCATCGCCGAAAATCCTAAAATGCGTTTCATATTGCGAAGATGAGAAAAAATATCAGCCAAAGGGTGCGGAAATTAACTTATTTATTGAGTTTTTCCCAATTTTAAAAGTGCGTAACAAGTTGTGGCTATGCCCACAAAAACAAAATGCGAACAAAATATTCACAACTTATCAACTGTTTTTGTCAAGTGTTAATATCTTCCCCCGAAAAGTTTTGATATTATCACTAACTTGCGCCAAAATAAACGCGGAATAAAAACTAGCGCAAATTGCTGGTTTTTAGAGTATTGTGAATAACAACATTATAAATGTAACATCTATGGCGAAGATTATAGCGGTGGCTAACCAGAAAGGCGGCGTAGGCAAGACCACAACATCAATCAATTTGGCCGCAAGTCTATCAGTGCTTGAAAAGAAAGTTCTGCTTGTTGACGCCGACCCACAGGCAAACTCGACATCGGGTATGGGGTTCGACGTGAACAACATAAAGGCGGGGCTGTATGAATGCCTTGTTGACGAGATTGATCCCGCAAATGTTATTTTGAACGTCAAGGAACTGCCGTCGCTCGACCTACTGCCAACAAACATCAATCTAGTGGGCGCAGAGATTGAATTGATTGAGACTCCCAACCGTGAACAAATAATGAAAATGAAGCTTGAAAAGTTCCGCGACAAGTACGACTTCATCATCATCGACTGCTCACCGTCGCTGGGGTTGCTCACCGTCAACGCGCTCACTGCAGCTGACTCTGTCATCATCCCAGTTCAGTGCGAGTATTTCGCGCTCGAAGGCATTGGCAAACTGATTAACACTATTTGCAAGATTCAGCAAAACCTCAACACAAACCTGTCTATTGAAGGATTCCTGTGCACAATGTACCAAGGTAACCTGAAACTGGCCAACCAGGTTGTTGAAGAAGTGCAACGCAACTTTGAGGATATGGTTTTTGAGACAATGATTGCCCGCAATATCAAAATTTCAGAGGCTCAGGGCTATGGGCAGCCAAGCATCCTATACGACCCTCAGTCGGTTGGCGCTATCAACTACCTGAACCTGGCGCGTGAAGTGCTTCAGCGCAACAATATGACACAAATGGATTCTGACGAAAAAACTATTGATTGAAAATGGCAACACCAAAGAAACCCGCTTTAGGCCGAAACTTAAACGATATAGGCATCAAAGGCGCCGGATTGGGCGCTCTGCTCAAAGGCGGAACGCCAACCAATTCCGACATCAGCGAAATTGAACTGAGTCTGATTGACGTAAACCCCTTTCAGCCACGTACCGAATTTGACGAGGACGCACTTAACGAACTATCTGAATCAATAAAACAACTTGGTATAATTCAGCCCGTCACACTGCGCAAGCTCGACAACGGCCGCTACCAGATTATATCGGGCGAACGCCGCTGCCGCGCGTCGAAAATGGCTGGACTGACAACAATTCCAGCTTACATCCGCACGGCCAACGACCAGGAAATGCTTGAACTTGCGCTGGTTGAGAACATCCAACGCGAGGACCTTGACCCAATTGAGATTGCCATCAGTTACCAGCGGCTCATTGACGAATGCAACCTGACGCAAGAGAACCTTGGCGACCGCGTGGGCAAGAAACGCTCGACCGTTACAAACTTCCTGCGTCTGCTGAAACTGCCCGACGAAATTAAACTCGGACTGCGCAAGCGCCTGATTACTATGGGACACGCCAAGGCGCTACTCTCTGTTGACGACGCCAACGACCAAACCTATCTGTTCGAGCGCATACTGAACGAGGGCCTGTCGGTGCGTGAGGTGGAAGAGATTGCCAGCGAAATGAAGAATCTCAACAATCCTGACAAGAAGAAAAAAACGAGCGGCAAAAAGAAAGACAACACATACAGCGAGCTCGAAAGCAAACTGAACAGTTTCTTCGACTCGAAAGTGAAGTTCAGCCGCACCGACAAGGGCAACGGCAAGATTGTGATCGCGTTCAAAAACGACCAGGACCTTGAGCGCATTATATCGCTGTTTGATAAACTTAAATCGCTTTAACACAGGCTGTTGTGACGCTAAAACGCATATCGCTGCTGATTGGTGCGCTGCTGGTTTTGACCATCGGGCTGGCACCCGTCGCCCGCGCGCAATACGCTGACGGTTTCGACATCCCCGACAGCACCTACCGCGCCCTGCACAAGCCCAACAAGGCAACGTTTATGTCGTCGCTGGTGCCTGGCCTGGGGCAGTATTACAATCAGAAATACTGGAAGATACCGATTATTTACGGCGGTTTCACGGGGCTGATTTACTATGCGAGTTACAACAACTACGTCTATAAAAAATACCGACGCGAGTACAAGTGGGCGACCGACGACGACGACCGCACCGTGAGCCAATATCCCGCCGCAAACACCGAGCGGCTGAAGGACACGTGGCGGCGCTACCGCGACATCTGCTTCATCGGCATAGGCGCGCTCTACCTGCTGCAGGTGATTGACGCCAACGTTGACGCGCACTTTTTCGATTTCACCATCGACAAGGACCTGTCAATCAAGGCCGACCCAATGCTAATGCCCGACTTCACCGAAGTGGCTGGCTCGCGGACTAGCACGCCGCTGGGCGTAAATATTACCGTAACATTCTGATACACTAGATTTTGAAATGATAAAACCAATCATCACCATTTTGTGCGCAGCGGCACTCGCGGTGCACGCAAACGCCACAACACAAATCAACGACTCAACACCTATCACTGACACACTTTTTGCCGCCGACACCACCGATTTTGGCTGGCCCGAACCATCGGACACGCTCGACATTGAGGTTTCGGAAACGGTTGACAGCCTGTCGCAAATGTGGTTCGACGGGCAGGCGTCAATCGGCAACGACACATCATTCATCGCGACAACCGACACGGCGCTAATCCCCGATTTTCCCGATTCGGTATATCGGAAAAGACTGGAAATGCTGCCGCTCGAAATCGAACTGTCGTATAACAAGGTGGTTAGCAATCTGATAAATCTCTATTCGCACAAGCGCCGCGACCTGGTTGAGAATATGCTGGGTGTGGCCGACTATTATTTCCCGATTTTCGAGGATATTTTCGACTCGAAGGGAATGCCAACCGAACTGAAATATCTGGCTGTGATTGAGTCGGCGCTGAACCCTGTGGCTGTGTCGCGGGTGGGCGCAACGGGCCTTTGGCAGTTTATGCACAGCACGGGTCGAATGTACAAACTCGAGGTGAACAGCCTTGTTGACGAGCGCCGCGACCCGATAAAATCGACCTACGCCGCCGCCAATTTTATGAGCGATATGTACCGCACCTATCACGATTGGATTCTGGTGATTGCCGCCTACAACTGCGGCCCTGGCAACGTGAACAAGGCAATCAAGCGTAGCGGCGGAAAGCGCAACTACTGGGACATCTACTACCATCTGCCCCGCGAGACGCGCGGATATGTACCCGCCTACATCGCGGCAGCGTACATAATGAACTATTACGCCGAGCACAACCTGAAGCCTTCGGCGCCGAAAATGCCTGTGAAATGCGATACGGTTATGGTGAACAAAAAGATTCATTTTGAGCAAATTAACCATTTTATGGGCATCCCCGTCGACGTGCTGCGCAACCTGAATCCGCAGTATCGCCACGACATCATTCCTGGCCACATCAAACCCTACGCGCTGCGCCTGCCGACCGACCAAGTGCTGCGGTTCATCGAACTTGAGGACTCGATTTCGCGCTACAACGACGCCTACTATTTCCGCCCCGAGGTTATGAACAAAAAGCCCGAGCACAACACCTACATTCCTGGCCCGCCCAAAGGCGACTACAAAAAACTGACTTACACGGTGAAATCGGGCGACAATCTGGGCTTCATATCGAGTTGGTACAACGTGCGCGTGTCGGACATCAAATATTGGAACGGAATGTCGCGCAACACCATCCGCGGCGGACAGAAACTGATTATCTATGTTCCGAAATCAAAAGCGGCTAAATACGAGAAAATCAACACAATGACGTTCGACGAGAAACAGGCGTCGGTGGGCAAGACCACAACGGCAAAGCCAACAATTACAGCCACTTCGGCCGAACCGCTGGCCGACGGCGAGTATGAGATTTACACCGTGCGCCGCGGCGACTCTCTGTGGGAAATCGCCCGCACGTTCAACGTCACCGAGGACGACATCAAGCGCTGGAACGGCTTGAGTTCGTCGCGCATCGACATCGGTCAGAAACTGAAAATCAAACGATAACGAGCGTGAAACCCTTTAAGATTCTGGTCTTTCTGATTGTTACGGCGGCCATTTTGGCGGCTGTGGCAATGCTTTTTCCGAAAGACGGAATTGAGTTGGGCGGCGGAATCAAGTTGCATTTCGATTTTACTGACAGTCAGGCTGATACAACGCAGACCAACATTGCCGACGTGGTTGAGATTATCGGCAACACAAGCGCCATTGAGGCCGAACTGAAGGCCGACACCACCACGCTGCCCGCTGACACGGCTGTTTTGCCGCAGCCCGACACTCTGCCCGCAGCGCCCGTGCCAAAGCCCAAACCCGCCCGCACCAACAGGCCCCGAAGCCGCCAACCAATTGAGTTTGCCGACGACGACGAGGTGCGTCTTGCACCGTTTTTCGCCGCGCTGGCCAACTGCCAAAACCGCCAAGTGCGCATTCTGCACTACGGCGACAGTCAGATTGAGGGCGACCGCATAACGGGCTATTTCCGCAATCTTATGCAGAAAAAATACGGCGGCAGCGGCCCTGGACTAATGCCCGCCGTGCCGCCCGTGGCCAAATCGTCGGCCATAGTGCACTCGGCATCAAGCAATTGGCGCGTTCACTCAATTTATCAGAAGCGCGACACGTCGCTGCACCATCAAAGGTTCGGCATTATGGGTAGTTTCGCGCAGTTCGGCGGCAGTCAGGCGTGGATAAAATTCTCGCCTTCGGGGCAGGCTTACAAGTCGGTGAAGAAGTTTACGCAGTGCAATATTTTCTACGGTCACGCCGATAGCGCGTTCACCGTGAAGGGCTATGCCAACGGTGAGTTGCTGTGGTTCGAGGACATCGACCCGACTGCCGACACCAAGCGGCTTCAGTGGAATTTTGAGCAGACACCGACCAATTTTCGCATTGAGTTCAGTGGCAGTCAAAGCCCTGACATTTATGCCGTTACACTCGATTCGCCCACTGGCGTGATGGTCGATAATCTGCCATTCCGCGGAAGCAAGGGCACCGAGTTTGTGAAAATCGACCTTGCGCAAATGAAGCAAATGGGCCACTATCTGCCTGTGAGCCTGATAATTTACGAGTTTGGCGTGAACGCCGTCACCAACCGCTCGCGCAGCTACAGTTACTACGAAGAGAATCTGCGCAAGCAACTGCAGTACCTGAAAAAGGTTTGGCCGCGCGCGGTGATTCTGGTTGTGGGCGTGAGCGATATGTCGGAAAACGGCACCAACGGCTATGTGACGCGCTCATCGGTGCCGAAAGTGATTGAAGCCCAACGCAATGCGGCTTTCGCCGAAGGGTGCGCGTTCTGGAACCTGTACGCCGCAATGGGCGGCCGCAACAGTATGCCCGTGTGGGTTGAGAGCGGAATGGCGCAGAAAGACTACACACACTTCAACCGCAAGGGCGGCCACCGCGTGGCGCAAATGCTGTTTGAGGCGATAATGGACGAGGAAGAGTAGACAACAATGACTGATAACAAAACACTTGACTCTATTCTGCATCTCATATTCGGACTTATGATACTATCATATTTTGCCTATATTAATTGGTTTTAACTTTCTGAACGATAATTATCTTTGCCGTTATGTTGAAAATCCGCTTAAGATTGGCTTTAACATTGGTTGCCGGCATGCTGACAACTTCGAATACGTATGCCCAAATAGCTGACAGCCTGTTTGTTAGCGGTATAACTAACGGTGCATCACAAGATACGCTCATCAACACCTTGGGTGCTGTAAGCGACACAACTGCGCGAGATTCTTCTTGGCGCGACTCGGTGCCAAGCGTCGACAGTTTGCTGCCAGAGGTGCTCCGCGATACATCTAAATATGCGCTCTACCGCCGCATCTACGTTGAACCGGACACCTTGAAAGTTCACAAATGGCGATACAATCCCAATGTGTACGATTTCAACATTCAACCCTATGACTCGACTCTTGATATGCTCAACCTGCACAGGCCGGCTAATTACAACGGTCGCGTAACGGCCTATCTGCATCAATTGGGCACGGCCATACAAAGTCACGAGTATTTTGAGCAGAACGAACCAACGCGCTTTCTTTTCTTAAAATCGTTCACGCCATATATGCATCAGGCTGAAACTGAAGAGTTTTACAACGTAACCAAACCTTTTACACTCTTTGGTTACGATGGCGGACAAAAAGAAGAACAAATCATCGATATACTTCATACTCAGAATATTACCAAAGGACTCAACTTATTTTTCAAATACAACTCGTATGGTGGTGACGGCGAGTATGTGCAGCAAAAGACCAAAAACCGTTCAGGCAGCCTTGGCGGATCGTTTGTAAACGGCAGATTTGCAACACATTTAGCGTGGACATTCAATCGCATTGATGTACAGGAAAACGGCGGAATTGTTGACGAATATCTAGTGCGTGACAGCATCATGTCGCCAAAAGAGATTCCCGTCCGGTTGAACGACGCTCGCACCTTCATCAAAGACCGCCAATGGTTCGTTGACCAAAAGGTTGGCTTTGTACGCGCTAAAGAATCAGACACTTCCGACACTGGCGGCTATTGGTTCAGTCTGCAATACACGTTTAGCCGACAAGCCAGCACCAAATACTATCGCGACAAACCTGACAAATACTACAATCCTATCCTAAAAGACTCGTTATCAATATATAAACACAACTATACACAGCGCTCCACCTACGATTCGTGCTCATACGCCGACCAAACTCACCAAATCCGCCTGAACCTTGAAGAGATTAAGAACCCATATGCACCGTTCGGGCTTTACGGAGCTTTAGGCGTGCATAGTGCGCGGTACTACTATTTTAATGTCGATACATTGTTCTCCAACATACACTCGTCAACGAAAAACAGCGCGTATTTCGAAGCCGGATTACACCGGACACGTCCTGGATTACTCACTTTTTCAGGAAGTTACCGACAATATTTAGCAGGTTACAAATTGGGCGATTTTGTAATGAAGGGCCAAGTGCAACAAAGGTTCTCAAAATCAGACAAGCCGCTTTCAGTGAGTGCCGAAGCCTTGATTGATCGCAGCAAACCCGATCATTTCCTAACTGATTATCAATCAAATCACCTGAAATGGCAACGCAGTTTCAGCGACCGGCCGCTCACGATGATGCTGTCGGGCGTGCTCGATGTGCCACGATTCCGCACAAGCATAGGCGGTCATTACGCGTTGATTACCAACTATATCTATCTCGACACCGACTGCCAGCCAATGCAAGCCGACAAGACCTTTTCTGTAATGGATGTACAGTTTCGCAACCACTTGTCGGGCGCGGGATTTAACCTTATAAGCCGCATCAACTATCAGATTTCAGGCGACGAGAATGTATTACCATTGGCCAAACTGACGGCTTATGAGGCACTCTATTACGAGCGCGATTTGTTCTTCGAAAACACCAATGGTCACCTTTATTTCCAGTTGGGAGTCGATATGAGTTTCTGGACCAAATACAATGCACAAGCCTACTGTCCGGCAGTAGCACTATTCCACAATCAAAACACATCGAAAACTGGCGACTACCCATTTGTGGGTGCGTTTCTAAATGTGAGAATCAAGCAGGTACGGTTCTTCGTCTGCGGACACCACATCAACTACGACCTTTTTGGAATGCGTGATTTTCTTCTCGCGCCTTACTATCCAACATCGAAAGCCACATTCAGCTACGGAATTCGTTGGTCGTTCTACGATTGACGTTTGTGCGACACCAATCCGTAAGTCACGGATACGATTCAATAATCAAACAATCTTTTGAAATAATCAACTAATACAATCTTGCAATTCAGCATAATATTCTACTTTTACGATTTGCAAAGAAAATAATTCCAATTCTGCATAATATGGTTGATGTATTAGACGAAATTGATTTACAGATTCTTAGAACACTGCAAAAGAATGCCAAAATGACTACCAAAGAGTTGGCCGATGCCGTTCACTTAACTCCCACCCCTGTGTTTGAACGGCAAAAACGACTTGAACGTCAAGGATATATAAAAAAGTATGTAGCAGTTATTGACCCCGACAAACTGAATCAAAGCCTACTTGTATTCTGTAAAGTTAAAATGAGCCAGATCAACAACAAGATAGCCACCGGATTCTCACGGCAGATTCAGCGCATTCCAGAAGTAACTGAATGCTACAACACATCAGGCGCATACGACTATCTGCTAAAGGTTCGGGCTGCTGACATGAAACAATATCAAGAATTTGTACTCAATAAATTAGGTACAATTGAGAATGTGGCGTCGGTTGAGAGTACATTTGTAATGGACGAAATCAAACAGATTTACGGCATTCAATTTTGATTTTGAGTAGAATAGATATTCTGCCTTTCAACACATTTCGAGACTTCAATCAATACTCATACCGCTGCGCCCACCAGTTTTTCAGGCGGGTGCGGATGTTCTCTTCCTGCGGGTTCTGCTGCGGGTTGTAGAATTTGCGGCCGCGCAACTCTTTGGGCAGAAAATCCTGGTCCACGAAATTGCCTTCATAGTCGTGCGCGTACTTGTAGTTGGCGCCGTAGCCCATCTTTCCCATCAGTTTGGTGGGGGCGTTGCGCAGATGCAGCGGCACCGACAGATTGCCCGTCTGACCGACAGTTGAGAGTGCGTCGTTGATGGCCATATAGCCCGAATTGCTTTTGGGACTCGATGCAAGATAAATGGCACATTCCGAGAGAATTATACGCGATTCGGGCATCCCGATTTTGTTCACTGCGTCGAAACAGGCATTGGCCAGCAGCAGGGCATTGGGGTTGGCAAGGCCAATGTCTTCCGAAGCCGAAATGAGCAGCCGGCGGGCAATGAATTTCACATCTTCGCCACCGTCGAGCATCCGCGCAAGCCAGTAAACGGCGCCGTTGGGGTCGCTGCCGCGAATCGACTTGATGAAGGCCGAAATGATGTCGTAGTGCATCTCACCGTTCTTGTCGTACACCGAAAGGTTCTCTTGCAGAATGTCCTCAACAATCTTGTTATTGATTGTGATTTCCGGTTTGCCCGATTGCGCGCCAACAACAATATCGATGATATTGAGCAACTTACGCGCGTCGCCACCCGAGTAGCGGAACATTGCTTCCTTCTCTTCGACGTTGATTTTCAGTTGCTTCAAATCGGAATCGCAGGTGAGAGCGCGGTTGAGCAGTTCGTCAAGGTCTTCGGGCTCGAGCGATTTGAGCACGTAAACCTGACATCGCGAAAGCAGCGGCGAAATGACTTCGAACGACGGATTTTCGGTCGTGGCGCCAATGAGCGTCACCACGCCTTGCTCAACAGCGCCCAGCAGCGAGTCCTGCTGCGCCTTGCTGAAGCGGTGAATCTCGTCGATGAAGAGAATGGGGTTCGGCTGGTCGAAAAACTGCTGGCGCTTGGCCTGGTCGATGGTGTCGCGGACATCCTTCACACCTGAGCTGATGGCGCTGAGCGAGAAGAACGCACGCCCCTGCAAGTGGCTGATAATGTTGGCCAAAGTGGTTTTGCCAACGCCCGGCGGCCCCCACAGAATCATACTCGGGATTCGCCCCGACTCGATTGAACGGCGCAGAATAGCCCCCTTCCCGACCAGATGTTTCTGGCCGATGTACTCGTCCAGACTTTTCGGACGCAACCGTTCGGCTAATGGCAAGTTCGGCATCGCTGTGCTGTTTTTCGATGGGCGAAGATAAAAAACGCTAACGTAAACTGAAAACGAAAACGCCAGCACCAACCTAAAACGCTCTAAATCCCAACTATCATTATCTTTGCCAAAAACAAAAAACAATGTTCGGACTACCAACACACTTGCAACATACTGACGATGCGGAACTTAAGCAGATTATGCAGCAAACCATAATGTTGCAGAACGGCATGGTGGCGAGTCAGATGGCGCGGTCGGGTGTGCGCGGGCTGATGAACTACGGCGTGTCGCTGCCCGACCTGCGGCGTATTGCGGCCGAATGGGGCACCAACCATGAACTTGCCCGGCGACTTTGCCCGCTCAACATTCGCGAAGCGCGCATCCTGGCATCGATGCTTTTTGATGCCAACAAGCTGACCGACAGCGATTTGACGCTAATCAGCCAATCAATAACAAACATTGATATGGCCGAGAATTTTGCGCAAAATATTGTCAGCAAAATTGCTGACCGTGACTTTTTCAGCCAGCTTGCCAATGGCGACAAATGGCATATGCTGGCTGCCATCCACGCTGTGGGCTGGGCGGTTGCGCAGCATCGGCAGCACTCTGATATTTTGTCCGATTGGTTTACAGACAACATCGAATCAATTGTCAATCAGAATATTGCAGAATCGGCGCGACCGATTGTGGCGACAATGACTGCCATTGCTGACATCTCGGAACCGAAAAAACTGACAATCGAAAACATTGCGCAAAAACTAATATCTTCGCAATCGACATTTGCACAAAATATTGGTAATCAGCTTGTTCAATTGCACCAAGATGAATTTTAAGAATCAATCACCGATATGCCGGAACGTGCCAAAACCGACATAATAGTTTTTGGTACATTTTTTGTCATAGCACGTTTCGCAAAACTTTTTCTGACACATAATTAAAAACATAACACTATGAATTTCAACAAGACATCGAACCCGACACTGGGCGAAAAAATCATTAAAGATTACGCATTTGCCGCCACCGATGGCGCAATGACGGTGCAAGGCACGATAAACAAAATTGCTCTGCTGCTGGCGCTTGTGATTGCCGGCGCGGTTTTCACGTGGGCAAAAACTATGAGCGGTGTTGAGACTGGCAGCGTTGTTGGTGTTCAGGGCTGGATGATTGGCGGCAGCTTTTCGGCATTCATCCTTGCACTCATCATCACGTTCAAAAAGAACCTTGCGCCGATTCTGTCGCCGGTTTACGCCATCTGCGAAGGCCTTTGTCTTGGTGCTCTTTCGGCTTATTTCGAAGTGATGTTTCCAGGTTTGGTAATGCGCGCTGTCCTGCTCACATTCAGCGTTTTATTCGGTATGCTCTTCATGTACAAGGTGCAGATTATTAAGGTTACGCAACGCTTCCGCGCGATAGTTCTGGCTGCCACCGTCGGCATTGCACTGGCTTATCTGATTTCGTTCATACTCAGCCTGTTCGGTGTCAATATGAGCTTCATCTTGGGTGGTGGTTCGTTTGGGCTTATCATCAGCTTGGTGGTTGTGGCTGTTGCCGCGCTTAATCTGGTTCTCGATTTCGATTTCATCGAGAAAGGCACCGAAGCCGGCCTTCCATCGTTCTTCGAGTGGTACGGCGCTTTCGGCCTGATGGTGACGCTCATCTGGCTCTACATTGAGATTCTGCGCCGGTTGGCAACTATCGCCAGCAATAGGGACTGATTATCAGCTAGAAAATTGAATAATTATCACATCTGTATGTGATTTCGATTATGCTCTCCCATTATTGGGGGAGCTTTTTTTTTGTATTGATATTCAACCCATTTTAAACGGCGCTCACCTTTCAAACATACTACTCCACTATGACATTCATATCCATGTGAGGTTCGGTATAATAGTAATTTCAGTTCACGCTTCCCAGCGGATGTGCATAAAGTTGCACATCTTTGGCCGTGATGTTCTTGTCGCAAAGGATGAGCAGGCGCTCAATCACGTTGCGCAGTTCGCGGATGTTGCCCGTCCAGTTGATTTTCTGCAGTTCGGCCAGGGCATCGGGCTCGATGGTAGATTTGGCCACGCCCGACTCTTCGCAAATCTGCGTGATGAAATAGTCGGCCAGAAGCGGAATGTCTTCAACACGCTCGTTCAGCGTGGGCACCTGAATCAGAATCACGCTCAGGCGGTGGTACAGGTCTTCGCGGAAGCGGCCAGCCTTAATCTCTTCTTCAAGATTCTTGTTTGTGGCGGCTATCACCCTGACATTCACATCAATATCCTTATCGGCACCCACGCGGGTGATTTTGTTCTCTTGCAGTGCGCGCAGCACTTTGGCTTGCGCCGAAAGGCTCATATCGCCAATCTCGTCAAGGAAAATGGTGCCGCCGTCGGCCTGCTCGAATTTTCCAGCGCGGTCTTTCACCGCACCCGTAAACGAACCTTTCATATGGCCAAACAGTTCGCTCTCAATTAGTTCCGATGGAATGGCGGCGCAGTTCACTTCAACAAACGCAGCGTCGGCGCGGTTGCTCAGGCTGTGAATCATCCGAGCCACCACTTCCTTACCCGTGCCGTTCTGGCCAGTGATGAGCACGCGGGCGTCGGTTGGGGCCACCTTCTCAATCATCGCCTTAATCAGTTTCAGCGGTGCCGACTCGCCAATCAGTTCGCGGTTTTTGGCGGCCACCTTCTTTCGCAGCGTCTTGGTTTCGGTCACCAGTTTGCCCTTGTCCATTGCGTTGCGCAGGGTGATGAGCAGACGGTTCAAGTCGAGCGGCTTCTCAATGAAGTCGAAAGCGCCCATCTTGATGGCTTTCACGGCAGTGTCAACCGTTCCGTGGCCCGAAATCATCACCACGGGCAGGTCGGGGTAGTCCTTCGACACCTGCTCAAGCACTTCCATACCGTCGATGCCTTCCATTTTAATGTCGAGCAGCAGCGCGTCGAACGTTTCCTTCTTCAGCAGTTCGAGCCCTTCAGTGCCGTTGGCGGCCAAGCTCACGCGGTGTTTTTCGTATTCAAGAATCTCTTTCAGCGAGTTGCGGATGGCGCGTTCGTCATCAATAACAAGTATGTGTGCCATTTCAAAGTGTGTTTTCGAGTTGAATTGCGACGCCTTCGGTCAGGGCGTACGACGATTGAGTAATGCTTGTAACTTGCGTCTTGTCAAGCAGATACTTGACAAAAGTTGACGACATCACAATGGTGTCCTGACGCAGCGGCTCGAGCCCTAGAATCAGGGCGCGCTTGTCGCGGGTGGTGTTGGTGATGGTTTTGTAGATGCCGTTGAAATCGTCGGCAGTGAAGTTCGAGTGCTTCGAGTTGAGCGGCAGCGGCCGTTGGGTTTTCTTCTGATGAATCATTTCGGCGAAACTGTCGAACGCCCCAGCCGAGCCTATAAGCCGCGTGACGGGGTACTGCTTGATGGCTTCGTTGAAGTCGGTCATCTTCTCGTCGAGATAGTGGTTGATGCTGGCAATCTCGCCTGGCGTGATGGGGTCCGATGGCTTGAAAAGTTCCAGCAGTCGGGCGCTGCCCAGTTCGTAACTTGCCGACCAGAGCATCTTGTCTTCGCGGCCGATAATCACTTCGTTGTTGCCGCCGCCAATATCCACCATCATATAGTTGCTGTCGCCCTGCGGCGGAACGGCGCAGAGCATCGCGTTGAAGACGTATTTGGTTTCTTCTTCGCCCGAGATTGGCGTAATCTGAATGCCTAGGTCGCGGCTCACCTTCTCAATCAGGTGCGCCGAGTTGTTGGCGCTGCGGATGGCCGATGTGCCAAAGGCGAACACCTTCTCGCAGCCGTAGTCCTTAATCAGACTGCTGTAGTCGCGCAGCACGGCGAACGAGCGGGCAAAGGCCTTGTCGGTCAGATTGCCAGTCATCAGCCCTTCTTTGCCCAGCATCACGGCCGATTTTGTTTTCAGCAGATAGTCGGTCGGCTGCCCCTTGCGGATGTCGGCAATCAGAATGTTGAACGTGTTGGTTCCCAAATCGATAATCGCAACTTTCATTTTTCAGTGTTTTTCGGAGCGGTCCGTTTCAAGTTTCGCGCAAGTTACACATTTAATCGGTGTTGGCAAAAGATTCAAACCTTCAGCCATTCACTCATTCAATCCTTCAATCCTTCTCTCATTCACTCATCGCCTAATCCACCGCCAAATCTCTTTCAATGTCGATTTTTTGCCGTACATCAGTATGCCCGTGCGGTATATTTTGCCAGCCAGCCAGGTGCAGACCACAAAAGTGGCTATCAGCAGCGCGGCCGATAGGAAAATTTCTGAATAGGGCACGCCGTAGGGGATTCGCGTCAGCATCGAGACGGGCGCGGTGAACGGTATAATGCTCAACCAGAATATCATAGGGCTGTCGGGGTTGGCAATGGTTCCCGTCATCACAATGATTGACAGCAGCAGCGGCGCGCTCAGCGGCAGAATGAACTGCTGAGTGTCGGCTTCGTTGTCAACCATCGAGCCAACGGCCGCGAAAAGTGAGCCGTAGAGCAAGTATCCGCCCAAAAAGAAGAAGATGAACGACAGGATGATAACCCCGAAATTGATGTTGCCCACGGTGCCGAGCATCGCCTTCAGTTCGTCGGCCATCTCGTCGGTAGTTGGTTGGGCCTGAGCGAGTTGGCTTCCGCCCTGCGACATCAGCGGCTGCGCCGTCTCAACCCCGATGGCGGCAGTGTCGGGCATCAGCATCGGCGCTACGGCCGAATAGATGCTGAATGTCAGCACAATCCACAGGGCAAACTGCGTGAGCGTGACCAGCCCCACGCCGATAATCTTGCCCGCCATCAGTTGTGCGGGCCGCACCGACGACACAATCACCTCGACAATTCGGTTCGTCTTCTCTTCAATCACGCCGCGCATTACCGCACTGCCCGACAGGAAGATAGCCATATAAACCAAAAATCCCATCAGGTAACTCAACACCAGTTTCAGCGTCATATTGTCGCTTTCCTCGCGGCCGTCGTCGGTCATTTTTATGGTGTTGATGTTGATGTTCGTTTTCACCGCCGACAGAATGCCAGGGTCCACGCCGCACGACCGCAGTTTCTCGTTTTCGAGCCGTTTCTCGATGGCGTTCGAGATGTGCATCCGCAGGTCGAGATTGATGGTTTTGTCGGAATACAGGCTCACCGCGTTGTCGGAATTCACAATTTGGTGGCTGATGTATAGCAACGCGTAAAACCCTGATTCACTGAACTGTGACTTGTATTTATGCAAATTCGCGTCGGGCGTATAGACGAACTTTATGTAGTCCGTTTCGGGCAGTTGACCGCGGAAAATATGGGTGCTGTCAACCACCTGCACAATCCTAACTTCGGTGTTGTTCATATTCATAATCAGCGACGGGGCAATCATCAGACCCGCAAACAGCAGCGGCCCCAGAATGCTCATAATTATGAAACTCTTGTTCTTGACGCGCGTCAGATACTCGCGTTCGATTATGGTGAGAATTTTTTTCATTTAGGATTTTTGATTTAATGATTTCGCACAGATTACGCAGATTTGACTGATTAACACAGATTTAATCTGTTCGCAAATCTTATTATTCCGCTCTTTTAACCTTACTCATTACACTTTATTCATTACCGATTGACTGTTGTCAGATGTCTGTTGTCCGAAGTCCCCAAAAATGTTACTCAACTATTCCCCACCGCCTTGATGAAGATGTCGTTCATATTGGGAATCAACTCGTTGAATTGCGTAATCTGCACTTCGGGCAGAAGCGCGGCAAGCAGTTGGTTGTAGGTGAATCCAGGCTTCATCTCGCCGCTGATGCGGTTGACGGCGCCCGACTCGTCGTCTTTCACAACAACCATCGGCTCAATCAGTTGCATTGCCTTGCTGTGTTCGCCTATGTAATTGAGTTCGAATAGGTTGAGTTTGAACTGCTGACGAATTTCGCCAACCGTGCCGTCGAGCACCTTCCGCGACTTGTTGATGAGCGCAATGTGGTCGCAAATCTCTTCAACCGACGCCATATTGTGGGTTGAGAAGATGATGGTTGCGCCGTTATCTTTCAGATTCAGAATCTCTTGCTTGAGCAGATTGGCGTTGATGGGGTCGAATCCGCTGAACGGCTCGTCGAAGATGAGCAGCTGCGGCTCGTGCAGCACGGTGGTGATGAACTGCACCTTCTGCTGCATACCCTTCGAGAGTTCCTCAACCTTGCGGTTCCACCAGCCGCCAATCTCAAACTTGTCGAACCACTCTTTCAGCCGCCGTGTGGCGTCGGCTTTTGTAAGTCCCTTGAGTTGTGCCAGATAGACGGCTTGTTCGCCCACCTTCATTTTCTTGTAAAGGCCGCGCTCTTCGGGCATATAGCCGATTTTGCTGATGTCGTCGGGCCCGATTGGGTGGCCGTCGAACAGCACGGTGCCGCTGTCGGGTGCGGTAATCTGATTGATGATGCGGATGAGCGTTGTCTTGCCCGCACCGTTAGGTCCCAACAGCCCGAACACTATGCCCTGCGGCACTTGCAGACTCACGCTGTCGAGCGCCGTGTGGCCGTCGTATTGTTTGCAAACATTGATGGTTTCAAGAATCGGTGTCATATTTCGCAATCGATTTTTATGCGCGGTAAATTTAAGGGGAAAAGTTGAAAATGTGCAATTTCACAAAATCTCAAGCGCAATAAGTGTTGGTGTCTTGTTGATGCCTGCTGTGTTGTCTGTGTTCCCGATAACTATCGGGGCTGTGCGAACAAACGGACGCACGCGGTGCATTTCCACCCAAACCGCTACTCTTCCTCGTCCATTATAGCCTCAAACAGCATTTGCGCCACGCGGTGGCCGCCCTTGCGGTTGAAGTGCGTGTAGTCTTTCTGCGCCATTCCGCTCTCAACCCACACGGAAAAATGCGAATTGCAATGGTTCTATACCGATGGTTTTACTTTAGTCGCAAACGCCTATCTCCAATATACGAAGGAAACGCCCAATAAGCAATAGTCAGTCGGTAATAGCTTTGGCCAAATCGAATGCAGCGAGCATCGGTTTGGCCATTTTTATGATTTCAAAAGACAATCAACTGCTAATCAGTGCTTTCAAACTTGAATTTCCGAAACACTTCCCAAAGCACAATTCCTGCGCTCACCGATATGTTGAACGAGTGCTTGGTGCCCACTTGTGGAATCTCGATGCAGCCGTCGCTGGCGTCGACAACATCCTGCGCCACGCCGTTCACCTCGTGACCGAAGATGAGAGCGTACTTCTTCCCCACTGCGGGGACAAAATCCTGCAAGGCGATGCTGCCCTCGGCCTGCTCAACCGACAGAATGGTGTAGCCCTCGGCCCGCAACTCTGCCACAGCGTCGAGCGTTGATGCAAAATGCTTCCACTCAACCGATTCGGTGGCGCCAAGTGCCGTTTTGTTGATGTCTTTGTTGGGCGGCGTGGCCACTATTCCGCACAGACAGAGACGCTCTGCACCCAGGCAGTCGGCCGTGCGGAACACCGAGCCCACATTATTGGCGCTGCGCACATTGTCGAGCACAATGGCCACTGGCATTTTCGCGGCGCGGCGGTACTCCTCAACCGTCAGCCGCCCAAGTTCATCGTTTGTGAGTTTACGCATAATCAAATTATTGAATTACTGATGGATTGAATCACTGAAAGTTTGACTGATTGAATCATCGAAGGGCTGATTTATTGTGTCATTCACACATTCAATCCTTCACGCATACAGTTATTCAGTCCTTCAATCATCTGCCCCATCGCCATCGGCGCAAAGGCGCACAAAAATAGTAAAGTTGAAATTATGGCGTCGGTAAGAATCAGCGGGCGGCGTTTGTCGGCACAAAAAATGTAAATTGCGCTAAACGCAAGGCGCATAATTAGTTGCACAACAAAAAACGCAAAAATGCCGACTGAATAATGGTTGAATTGCAAGGCCGCGTCCAGATTTCCGCGCATCAGTTCCGACAAGGCGCGCTGAAGGCCCGTGCTGGTGAGCGTCCCTGGCACAAGGGCGTGGACGGGGTAATCGGCATCGGACGAAAAAATGCCGAAGTATGCCAGCACTGCTGTCAATACTACGGCAAATATCAGATTACAAATAATATACGGTTCACGCCAAACGTCCCGCATCACTTCTTCTTCCGCGTGGCAATGTCCATATTCATTTTTTTCCCGTTCTCGTCGGTTATCGACATTTTGACAATAGTGTCGTTCGGGTTTATATCGAGATGCACGCTGGCAGGATTGTTCATACTGTCGAGAATGGCGCCAAGACGCACCATTGTGCTGTCGGTACCTTCGAATATCTCTTCGTCGGTCTCGATTCTCCACTCGAAATTGTTTTTGAAATCGTTGAAAATATTTTTCTCGCGGACATCCATCTTGAAAACCGCCGTCATCCAGGCGATGATGAAAATCAGTGCGAAAGCCGATGTCACGATTCCTGTGACGGCCATCCCCACCGACGAACCGCCTTCAACAGCCTGCTTGCACGATATGCAGCCAAGCACCAGAGCCACAACTGCTATCGGCAAAAAAGCCATTCCAACGCACGGTATCATACTGAATATTACCGCAACTATTCCGCAAACCATTGAAGCAATGCCCAATCCGCGTCCGTTTTGTTTCTTCTGTGTTTCCATAGTCAATCATTTTTTGTTCAAAACCGATATAAAGACGAAGGCGGCGGGGGAATGTTACAGTTTGGACGGAATTATTTTGATTTTTTTGAGAGATGCGGATACTTGATGCTTTTCGAAACTGGCTAAATTCATAATGCAGTTCTTGTGTTTTTGACAAAAACGACTAAAAATGGCTTGTGTTTTTGACAAATTCAGTCTGAAACGGCTTGTGTTTTTGACAGAATATTCACCAAACAATTCAATTAAGAGAAAAAATGCGCTA
>CAMHPA010000029.1 GCA_946186925.1 uncultured Bacteroidota bacterium
TGAACAACGGAACAGACTCAGTCTTTGCCACAAGCACATTGGCACAAGGCGACAATATTGCCGCACCTGCCGAAAATCCTGAACGTGAACAATTCACATTCGTCGGTTGGTCGTCTACCGCTGATGGCGAGGCCATTACCGATTTTGGCAAGATTGTTTCCGATACAGCATTCTATGCTCTTTGGGAGGCACAAGACACAACTGCGGTGCCAGTTACATTCACCGCCACTTGGTATATGAACAACGGAACAGACTCAGTCTTTGCCACAAGCACATTGGCACAAGGCGACAACATTGCCGCACCTGCCGAGAATCCTGAACGTGAACAATTCACATTCGTCGGTTGGTCATCTACCGCTGAAGGCGAGGCTATTGCCGAGTTTGGAACGATTGCCTCCGACACGGCATTCTATGCTCTTTGGGAGGCACAAGACACAACTGCAGTGCCAGTGACATTCACCGCCACTTGGTATATGAACAACGGAACGGACTCAGTCTTTGCCACAAGCACATTGGCACAAGGTGACAACATTGCCGCACCTGCCGAAAGTCCTGAACGTGATCAATTCACATTCGTCGGTTGGTCATCTACCGCTGAAGGCGAGGCTATTGCCGAGTTTGGAACGATTGCCTCCGACACGGCATTCTATGCTCTTTGGGAGGCACAAGACACAACTGCAGTGCCAGTGACATTCACCGCCACTTGGTATATGAACAACGGAACGGACTCAGTCTTTGCCACAAGCACATTGGCACAAGGTGACAACATTGCCGCACCTGCCGAAAGTCCTGAACGTGATCAATTCACATTTGCCGGTTGGTCAGCCACCGCTGATGGCGAGGCTATTGCCGAGTTTGGAACGATTGCCTCCGACACGGCATTCTATGCTGTTTGGGAGGAAATTCCTCTACCTGTACTGAAATACGAGGCTCTATGGTATTTGAACAATGGTACAAATGAGATTTTTGCAACCACAGAATTTGCGGTGGAAGAGGTTATTACGTTACCTTTAGGCAAACCGCTGCGTGACGGTTATAACTTTTCTGGCTGGTCAACATCGTCAAAAGGCACAGTAACAACTGATTTTGGAAAGATGACATCGGCTGGAGCCAAATTCTACGCCATTTGGAAAGCCAATGCGGTATTTACGGTGCCCGATGAGATTTCGACTTGTGAAAGTGGTAATATCATCACATTGTCGGGCGTAAACAGCGATATGGTATTTGAATGGAGTCTCAACGGCAAAATCGATCTCACACAAACTGGGGCAACATTCGTCATTCCAGATACTGCCGCCTTGGTTGGAACGATTAAGGTAACAGGAACTTCGGGGTCGTCTTCCATGACTAAAGAAATCAGTTATCAGCTTAATGCAGAGATAATGACTACGCTTTGGGATGATGTGGTGTCGGTTGTCAACACCGAAGGACGTTTCAATTCATTCAAATGGTATCACAATGGTGAGTTTGTCAGTGATCAGGAGTTCTACTGCGAAGAAGGCGGCCTGACCGGCAGCTACTATCTAGAAGTCACCACTGTTGATGGTAAGAAATTAAACAGCTGCAAGAGTGAATTTACCGCACCGGCAGAATTTTCTGTGGCCGTCTATCCGAACCCTGCCATCGAAGAAATCAGCGTTAAAGGTACCAATCTAAAAGTTGGAAACACCATCACTATCGCTGACGAAAACGGAACACAATGGATTAGAACAACAGTTACCAACGATGCCGAGCAACGCATCAATCTGACAAAATTGCCACAAGGTCTCTATATATTGAATATTGAAGGTAAATCGGTGTCATTCATTAAGTTATAAAAAAACGAAGCAAATAAACAGAAATATGAAAAATAAAATAATTGGAGCATTGATTGCGTTGGCATTGGCTTTTCCGCAGATTCTGAGTGCACAGGAGTGGTATATTCCACGATACATAACAGCCGATGTTGGTGGCGGTTTGCACACTATTCAATTTAATCCGCGCGATGGCGAGCACAAAGTTGGTGCTGGTTTCAGGATAAATGCCGGGTGCGTGTTCATGATAGACAACAACTGGGGAGTCAGCACCAGTGTCGGATTATCGTCATTCGCATCGAAAGTGCTGTTCAACCAGACAATGGAAAGCAGCTTTGGCTATGATAGTACCATCAGTGTTCTAAACCCCGGTATCGACCAAAGCTACGAGTTCCGCACATACTATACCGACTTGACAGAGAAGCAAAGTCTTATAAACGTCAGCATTCCGATAATGGCCTACTATCAGTTCCCTATCAATTCCAATATGAATATCATTGGTCGAGCCGGTTTTCAAATAGGGGTTCCGGTTATTTCCAAATACAAGTTGGTTGAGGGAGTCATTGAAACGCGGAAATTAATGAAGGCTACAGGTGTCGAGATGGCCGATACTACCGGACTGATGGCTCATCACGGCATCTTTAGGAAAGAGGTTGACGGGCAGAAAGGGAACACAAAAGTTAATTCTGTCAATGTTTCGCTAGCTCTTGAGGCTGGCGCCAGCTATAAATTGACGCGTACATTATCTGCTTACGCCAGTCTTTATTTCGGTTATTGTCTGACCAATATTTACAAGGAATCGCTGAAACGGCTTGTTCAACCAACTAATTCGGAAAAATTTGAGTATAGCGGAACGTTACGGTCGAATCAGATAGACCGCGCCAGTTTACTATCAGTGGGCTTGTCGGCCGGTGTTGTTTGGGAATTCCGTGCAGCTTATGTCCGCACAAAACCTAAGTTTTAGAAGATTTCAAAGTCAGGCGGCATCACTGCGAATGGATAATCAAAACGCAAATTATTGCACCATTCGCAGCGTTCCGTTTTATATGGAGCGCAACAGCAACAAAAAAATTATAAATTTGTGGCAAAACAATAACAATGCTCGATTTAGGCCAATACATAATTCAACTTTTATTAACGCACGATTGTGTGATTGTGCCTGGTTTTGGAGGTTTTGTGGCAAACTATTGTGATGCCGTGCACGATGAGTCTACGCACACTTTCTCACCACCATCAAAAAAAATATTGTTCAACAGCAGTTTGTCGCACAACGATGGATTGCTGATAAACCATATTGCCGAGCAGTTGAATGTCAGTTATAGTGAGGCTGAGCAGATGGTGCGCCAGAGCGTTGACGACGCTTGGATTGAATTAGAGAAAGGAACGTTGTTGAAAATAAACGGTATAGGTTCGTTTAGTTACAACAATGACTCCGCAATAGTCTTTGAGCCACATTTGACCGAAAACTTGCTGACTGATTCGTACGGAATGTTCCCGTTCCGTTTTCCGCCATTGAGCTATCAGACCACCCCCGAGGTTATCATCAAAAACGATAATATCAGAAAAATGCCAGTCATTGACACACACAAAATGTTGCGCTACGCGGCCATTATTGTTCCGATTGCGGTTCTGATGGGGCTTATACCAGTCTATCGGCAGCATTCGCAGTATAGTGCCGGTTTACCGGTGTCGATTCCGGTTCCGCAGTCTATCGAGGAGACAATCTCAGCCACAAACGCCGAACAATCCGTTGATAACGCCATCGAGGCATCGACCGACAAACGCACGGCTTTGTTCTATAACGAGACGCCGACGACCTCAACGTCAGTTTCTAGAAACAAGCAGACAAAAGGCGTTTACTATATTATTGGAGGCAGTTTCAAAGACCATAAAAACGCTGAGAAGCATGCAAAAAAATACATCAACGCAGGCTTCGATTCCGAGATAATACAAACCGACAATCTATATCGCGTCACATTAGGCGTTTATGGCGACAAGGTTATTGCGCTTCATGAGCTGCGCCGTATCAGGGCTCGGGACGAGTACAGCAACTCATGGCTTTATACAAAGCCACAAGACTAGCTTTTTAATTCACTGGCCGGGAGTCATCTCTTATGCCACTTTTATGGTGATGACAGGGATAGGCGAGTGGTTGACTAATTTTTGCGGGTTTGGAACAGAAAAGAGCCGCCAGTTGTTGTCGAGTTGTTCACTAGTGGCGGCAATTAGGTCGGCATCGTTCCCCAAAGCAAAGTCAATAACAGCTTTCGCAGTTTTCGACTTCTTGGCACGCAGATAGTCTTTGCTGTACCGCACATTGTGGCGGTCGAGGTAGACTGTGACAGCCTTCATTGCTTCTTCCATCTTCTTCTGCGTCGATAGTTTGTTGTCGTTTCGCAGATCGACAAGCATCATTTCAGCATCGAAGCATTTGGCTATTTTTGCCACAATTGGGATTTTGAGCCGTGTGCGGGCAGTGTTGTCAATAGGCACAACAATGCGTTTCGGCCGATGGGGTACAAAGTTGTACTTGATGGTGATTACAGGGCAGATGGCGTGGCTCACAATGCGGAAAGCGTTGCTGCCTTCCCATCGCTCTTTGAACCCCGACACACCGTTGGTGCCGCTGATAATCATGGCAGCGTCGCCGTATTTTGCTTGGTTGCACACTTCGGTGAAAACGCGTCCGTCGCGTACGCAATAACTGATTCGCCCGTTCATCTTACCTTTAAAATGGGCGATTATCCGCTTGAACTGGTTGATAACAGTCGACTTCAGCACCTCGTCGTAGTCATTGAAACTGATGACAGGGTCATAGTCGGCGTTGCGGCGTTTGACGTGTATCATTCTGATATCGCACTCGAGCGCATTTGCATACAACACAGCGTGTTCCATTGCGTTTATGGAGCTTGGCGAGAAATCAACCGGAACCAAAATGTATTTATCCATTGCAGAGTTGTTTGAGGCGGCAATTTAATTGAATTTTATAAAATACAGCAATCTGAAGTATTCTATAAATTGTGTTGCTGTGTTTTTGATTTTGGGGCAATGTCACCTAATTTCACCAATGTGTCTATGTTGGTTTTTCGTTTGAAAATGCCGTATTCGCCATCGATGGTGCCGGTAAGTTTGATGCTTCCGCTGTTTAGAAACCAATCTTTGGTTGAGGCAATACCCGCTTTAAGCGTTTCTGTGGTACTCAGTTTTACAGTAAAATCACAGTCGGCGTAGCTGCGGGAGGCTACTGTAATGGGCTCGACAACCAGCAGTTTCCCCGTTTTGATGTCGCGCATTGAAACATCAATGTCAGCACTCTTGATGGTGAGGCTGTGTTTGTTTGGGTTGTAAACCTTAACATTGATGTCGGCTGTAATTTGACTGAGTTTGACTTCGGAGATGTTTATTGCATTGACACCGGCAAACTCAGGCGCGATGAAATTGTTGCAGCTTTGAAACAACAGTGCCAGCAGTCCGATTGTGATGAAATTACGCATGGTTGTATAAATCAAAAAAAGGATGGTTGCCGAGACAGCCATCCTTTTGAATTATAAGATATCGAATTAGTAGCGCCTTATTCCTTTTTTTGTAGAATAGTTGATTTTCAATGCACTAACTTTTCTCAACTCTTGCTTCACATCGGTAACGATACCCATTTTGGCGTCCTCGTCAACCTTGAGTGAGGTTGTCATAAGCGGAATTTCCTTTTCGTCCTTCTGTTGACGCTCTGACTCAATATAGTCGGCAATGTCTTTGACCTCGGCGAACTGGTCGTTCAACTGTATACGCGGCTCGGTACCATACGCCTTTGTAAATTTATCCTTCGGCTTGCCAATGTAAATGTAGCTAACCAACGATTTTTTCTCAAGTTTCTTGATTTCGCTGGCCGACGGAACATTCATATTGACTTTCAAGTCGACTTCCTTCATTGTGGTTGACACCATGAAGAAGAACAGCAACATGTAAACCACGTCAGGAAGTGAGGATGTTGAAATTGCGGGCACTTCTTTTTTGCCGCCGTCTCTAAATTTTCCCATTATTTTTTCCCTCCATAGTTTTTAGGTTCAGCCTCAGAAATACTCTGCGGATAGATTTTCTTGATGGCGTCCTGCTGGTCTTTATCAAGGTCGTCATAGTTTTTGCCCCACTTTTTCTGTGCCAATTCGTTTCTCAACTCGTTGTAGGCTGCGGCCAACTCGTCTTGCACCTGAACATACAGGCCATAGGATGTCTCGCGGTCATTCTGAAGTGAAATCACCTGCTTCGATATCGGATAATCGCCAAAGAACGGAACTTCTTCGATTTTCTTTTCCGGAAGAGCCGGATCGTCGGCCGGGTTTTCAATAAATTCCTTGGCCTTCTTCTTAAGCTCGCTGATGTGCATCGGCTCGCCCTCAACCATCAACTGGTCGAAACGGTTGATAAGGACAATAAGAACGTTTCTTTCCTTAATCTTCTGGTCATCGTTGATTTCCTCTTTCGGAACCGGGGGCGGAAGCTTACGCGATAAGCCCGCGTCGGTGTCCATGGTTGTTGATACCAGAAAGAATATCAACATCATGAACGCTGTGTCGGCCAACGATGCAGAAGGAATATCTGGTGTTTTACGTGCCATAATTAATTATTTAACTCCTCTATTTCGATACGGCGGCGCGGACAGCCGTGAATGCCAAACCTAAAATTGCAGTACCAAACAGAAGATAAGTTACATATAATGATGTGTCAACCCATTTTGCCACAGTAAGTGTCAGATTGTAATCCTCAACTCCGAAGAATGTTGGAAGTGTGTCTGAAGCAAGAGAGTGGGCGCCGAAAATGATCACTGCAGCCAAAGCAAGCACACCCAGAAGTGTGAGAGCGCTTTTCTTTGACGATAGCATTCCAATCAGCGACATCACAATGATTACTATGAATGAGCCTCCGACAAGAATGTATGTCCAAATCAGCAGCCAGTCGATGTACTCGCCCGTCGCAAACGTGGTGATACCCGAAACTGCGCTCACTGCCAGCATAATGCCGAAGACAATGGCGATTATTTTAGATGTTACTGAATTCATTTTTTATTTGTTTTTCAAGTTGTACTTATAAAGCATATCAGTCAGAGTGATAGATGCGTCTTCCATATCGTTGACAATGCTGTCGATTTTTGATACGAAGTAGTTATAGAACACTTGAAGAATCATAGCTACGATAAGACCAGCCATTGTTGTGATAAGGGCAACTGAGATACCACCTGCAACCAATGCCGGGCTGATGTCACCTGCAACCTTGATTGAGTCGAAGGCCTGCACCATACCAATAACTGTTCCCAAGAATCCCAACATCGGGGCCAAGGCGATGAACAATGCAATCCACGACAGGTTTTTCTCCAACAAGCCGGTTTGAACGCCGCCGTAAGAGATAACGGCTTTCTCAACCATGTCAAGACCTGCGTCGTAGCGGTCAAGACCCTGATAGAAGATGCTTGCTACCGGGCCGCGGCTGTTGCGGCAAACCTCTTTGGCAGCCTCTACGCCTTGCTCGTTAAGAGCAGCCTCAATTTTAGCCAACAGCTTCTTGGTGTTGGTCGACGAGAGGTTGAGGAAAAGAATACGCTCAACGCAGATGGCCAAACCGAGAATCAAGCAGAGGATAACGGCTGACATAAAGCCCACACCACCTTCGATGAATTTCTGTTTGATGGCCTGGTGAGCGCTTTGTCCTTCGATAGCATCCTCGGCAACTTCAGCGGCTGCCGGAGCAGCTTGGTCAACAACAGCTGTGTCGGTTGCAGCAACCGAATCTTGATCTTGCGCGTTAACGCAATTGATTGATGCTACTCCCAGCATCATAGTCACAACTAACAATGTGAATAACTTTTTCATAATCTTTCTTTTTTTGTTATTACGTTTTTTGTTTACTTGTTATTAATTAATGTTAATAAAATCAACTCTTTAGCGGAGAAAGGGGGATTCGAACCCACGATACCGTTTCACGCGGTATACACACTTTCCAGGCGTGCGCCTTCGACCACTCGGCCATTTCTCCGAGCCCCCAAATGGGGCGTACAAAACGGTCGGCAAAATACAAAAAAAATCAAACTGAAACGGGCACTGATTTATTTTTTGCGAATTAGTTTCAGATCCGCACATGTTGCTTTGTTTTTCTTTGTCATATTCCGGCGGTTTGATATTTTTGGCATCGCAAAAGAAACACATTTAATTATGAATTTAGCAATAGGAAGTGACCATGCAGGCTTTGAAACAAAGCAGATCCTGGTCGAATATTTGAAATCGAAGGGGCATACGGTGACCGATTTCGGCACCAACTCGCCCGAGAGTATGGATTATCCCGATGTTGCCCATCCGTTGGCAGAGGCCGTTGAACAGGGCAAGTTTGATTTGGGAATAACCCTTTGTGGAAGCGGCAACGGCATCAACATTACAGCCAACAAGCACCAGGGTATTCGCTCGGCTTTGTGCTGGAACACCGAGATTGCCGCTCTGGCCCGCCAGCACAACAACGCCAACATCTGCGCCATTCCGGCACGATTCATTTCGGTTGATTTGGCCAAGCAGGTTGTTGATACGTTCCTGAGCACGGGATTTGAGGGTGGCCGCCACCAGCGCCGCATCGACAAAATTCCGGTGAAACAATAATAGAAGGATTGAGCGGGAAATATATGTGATGTGAAATCATACATATATTATATGGTATATCCGTAATACTCTCAAACAATCGTTCAATCAGTCGCGCAATTTGCCAATTGAATTTCGCCATGTCTATTGAAATCAAAAATCTGACAAAGTTCTACGGACAACAGAAAGCCCTCGACAATGTGTCGTTTTCGGTGGGCAGCGGAACGGTTGTGGGATTCTTAGGACCCAATGGTGCCGGCAAATCGACATTGATGAAGATTGTGACGGGGCTGTTGGCGCCCACTAGCGGCACCGTGCTTGTAGAGGGTCTTGATGTTGCAGAAAGTATAACCGAAATCAGGCGGCTGATCGGATATCTGCCTGAGAACAATCCGCTCTATCTGGATATGTATGTCAAGGAATATCTGCGACACACTGTCAGTCTGTACGGGCTGCCAGACGCGGAGAAAGTGGTTGACAAGGTGATAGAGCGCACAGGGCTTGGTCCGGAGTGTAAGAAGAAGATTGGGGAGCTGTCGAAGGGATACAAGCAGCGTGTGGGGTTGTCTCAGGCCATCATACATGATCCTCGGGTGCTCATCCTCGACGAGCCGACAACCGGCCTTGATCCCAATCAGATTGTTGAAATTCGCAATCTGATTCAGGAGCTCGGCCGCGAGAAGACCATCCTACTCTCGACACACATCATGCAGGAAGTTCAGGCCATCTGCCACCAAATGGCCATACTCGACCATGGGGTTCTGGTGGCTAATGGAAGCCCCGACCAACTGAGCAAAACTGTCGGCAACAATCGCCGGAAGGTGGAAGTTGAATTTAATTTGCCTGTTGATGAAAAAATGTTGCTACAAATTGTTAATATTGTTGCGGTGGAAAAAACGGGCGCCTGCACGTATGTTTTGGAGTCGGACTCCGAAGCCGACGTGCGGCAGGATATTTTCAACTTTGCAGTGCAACACAATTTTGCTGTGCTGGCAATGCAGGTAAAACAAAAATCGATGGAAGATGTATTCCACGAACTGACAAAGAAGTAACAATAAAAAACGATAGACAATGTCAATATTAGATGCAGCCAACAAACCGAAGAACATTTTGGAAATGTTATCGTTCGACCTTACGAAATTCTTTGCCGACAACGACTACTGTGAGATTGAGAGCAAAGACATTGAAGGTGTGTTCATGGTGGAGTTTGAGAAGGAGTTCCCCCTTGTCGAACTGGGTATGTTTGACAAAGTTGTGTTCCGCCTGTTCAATGACAAAGACAACATCAACGGCAGTAACCATATCAACGTGACAATGCCGGCTAACCCGCGCTATGTGACACAAAAGAATGCCAAAGCGTTGATTAACTCGCTCTACGCGATATATGGCTATGATGATGACAGAAAGGGCGAATGGGACGAGGCGGACATCAAGATGTTTCAGGTTAAGGACCTTGAGCGTCAGTGGACCATCGGAAACGACAAGTGCGTCTATGCCGTCAAAATGTCGTACACTGAGAATCACGGGTTCTATCTGAAAATATTCTTCTTCAACCGTTTGGTTGAGGCGATTAAGAAAGAGAATGAGCAATCTTATTATTGATGAGGGCAACACCTTGTGCAAAATGGCAGTGGCCGATGGCGGAGCAATTGTTGCACAGTTTGCCGGAAGAGATATTGATGATGCCGCACTGCTGAAAATAGTCGGGCAGTACGGCATCAATAATATAATTAGTGGCAGTACCCGTCGAAAGCGCATTGAGTTGCCTCAGGATATCCGTGGGATCAGGCATATCCATCTTGGCCCGGACACTGAACTGCCCATCAGCATTCAGTATTCTACACCCAACACCTTGGGAAGCGACCGTGTGGCAGCTGCCGTGGGTGCTTCGGTGTTATTTCCGCATGCCGATGTGCTGATAATCGATATTGGCACAGCCATCACTATTGATTTCTTGGATGACAACGGTGTTTATCATGGCGGAGTGATATCGCCTGGTCCGGCAATGAGGGCAAAAGCGCTGAACACATTCACCAGTTGTCTGCCGCTGGTTGATGTTCCGTCAGCCGCCGAGCTACGTGGACAAAGTTCAACAGAGTCCATTCAATTCGGCATTCTGAACGGGATTCGTTTTGAGGTTGACGGCTACATAAACGCCTATCAAGAGCATAATAGCGGCATCAAAGTGGTTGTCACAGGCGGAGCAGCTGATGTCATCGCGCGCCCCGATGTGGTTCATGAGCCCAATCTGGTGCTGATAGGAATGAATCGTATTCTGGAGTTTGCCGGTATGATGTAATTGTGTCCGGCAACCTACGGTAAGCATTATATCACATGTGGGCTACCATAGGAAACAATCCGTCCGACAACGAAATCTGCCCCTCGATCAAACTTAATTCAATATAAAAATCATGAGAAGAGGTGCACCTATTAAAGATTTATTACTTTTGGGCGCTAATTTTAAAACTTGAAAGATGAAAACGTTTGCTTGGAAATTTGGAATTTTGGCCATGTCAGTTCTCATGATGGCCAACACCACAAATGCTCAACAAAAAAAGTACCTGTCTGACCCGAAATACGGAGCTGATAGCGCAGCTCGCGAGGAGTGTATGATGAGTATTTCGCTGTACGGGGAATTCTACAAACAAAAAAACTACAAAGACGCGCTTATTAACTGGCGAAAGGTTTTCCAGAACTGCCCGGCAGCCAGCAAGAACACATTTATCCGTGGAGCATCAATCTACAAAAACATCATTAAAACAGAGAAGGACGCAGCCACAAAAGAAAAACTCATTGACACACTGATGATGATTTACGACCAGCGCATTGTTTACTTCAAACAAGAGGGCGCGGTGCTGGCCAGCAAAGGCGTCGACCTTTACACATACCGTGGCAAGGATGCTGCCGGTGAAGTATACGAGATGCTGAAGAAATCATGCGAATTGGAGAAAGGCGAGACTGGTGCCGGAGTAATTACGGTGATGATGCAGAGCGTTGTCGATCAGTTTAAAGCAGAAGAGGTTGACGGTTCGGAGGTGATTGCCGCCTACGAATTGGCAATGAGCACTCTGGATTTGGCAATAGCGGCCAATAAGGCCATTGTTGCCGGTGGAGATGCAAAAAAAGTCCCAACAGCCCAGAAAGAGCTCGAGAACCTCGACCTTGATTTGAAAAACGTTGAGGCTTTGTTCTCTGAAAGCGGTGCCGCCACTTGCGATGCGTTGATAGCTATTTTCGAAGCAAAATATGATGCCAACAAAGATGATGTTGAATGGCTGAAGAAGGTTACCAAACTGCTCGACAAGGCTGATTGCAACTCATCGGCACTGTTCGCCAAATCGTCGGAGGCACTCTACGCTTTGGAACCATCGGCAGTTGCAGCCCGCAACCTTGCCAAACTGTTCTACAACAAAAAGGAAATATCAAAAAGTTTGGAATACTATTCGAAAGCATGTGAATCGCAGGATGATCCGGATCTTAAGTCACAATATTATGTTGAATCGGCATACATTGTGCTTAGCGAGGTAAAGAACTATCCTAGGGTTCGCGAGTTAGCCTACAACGCATTGAAGGCCAATCCGTCAAATGGCAAGGCATATATAGCCATCGGTTTGGCTTATGCTTCTGATGCACAGAATATTGGCGGTGAAAAAGTAGAGCACGATGCTGCTTATTGGGCTGCTGTCGATAAGTTTATGAAGGCCAAACAAGTTGACTCTTCGTGCGAAGATGAGGCCAACAAGCAAATTAATATCTACAAAAAATACTTCCCCAACAAGGAGGATGCATTTATGTTCGGCATTCAGGAAGGTGCCTCAGTAACGGTGGGTGGATGGATTAACGAAAAAACAACCGCGCGTTTCTGATGAAAGGCGATTGGCCATATAAAGCAACAGTTAAGGCTCTTCTTGCAGGAGCCTTAATTTTTATTTTGGTGCAGTGTAAAAACGATATTCAGCAGGTGAACTCGATCACTGCAGCACTCGACACGGCACAGATGACAGGCAAAGATGTTGAACTGACACGCTCGCTCAACGGCCTGATTTCCGTTAGAATGCGCAGCCCTGAGGTGCGGCAGTTGCAGGAGAGCGACAACACCTTTGAATTCCCGAAAGGTTTGGAATTGTTCATGTACGACACGCTTGGTAATGTGACATCGCATATGTCGGCCAGCTATTCTATTTATTATGATAAGGAAGGGGTATGGGAGGCCAAAAGCAATGTGGTAGTGAACAATGAAAAAGGTGATCGGCTTAATACTGAGTATCTGGTCTGGAACCGTGAAAAGGAAACTATAGAAACCAATCAGTTTGTAAAAATAACCACTGCAGACGGCATTATTTACGGTGATGGCATGGTGGCCGATCAGCACTTCAATAACTGGGAAGTGAAAAACGGTCGAGGTGTGTTTGATATAGAAAATGAATAAAATAACCCGTACAATGAAGATTGTTGTGGAGTGCATTTGGTTTGCGCTGGCTGTGATGTGCGCACTGATTGCCAGCCGCGAGCTATACCGCCATAACACTTCAGAAGCCTTGATGTTTATTGCGCTAGGATTGGCTGCATTGTTCTTTTTCATGCTGCGGCGCAGGCAACGGATTGCGTACGAAAAAAATGCATGATTATAGGGCAAAGGTAAAAATCAGACATTGATTGCTTTGTTAAACTTTTAGCGCCATAATCCTTTAGGGTTCCCAGTTTGGCACAAAAGTTGTTAAGAAAGGTGAGTTTTTTGACAAACATTTGCTAATGGGAGTTATTGAGCTGGAGGACATGGAGTTTTATGCATTTCACGGTTGCTACAAAGAGGAGCAAATCGTGGGCAACAAGTTCCTAGTCAGCCTGAAGCTGTGGGCCGACTGTGCGAAAGCAGGTCAGTCAGACAATATCGGTGACGCCGCCAGCTATCTCACAGCCTATGAGATTGTCAAAGAGCAGATGTCGATAAAATCGCACTTGCTGGAGAATGTTGCGACACGCATTTTGGATGCGCTTCAAAAGGATATGCCGACAGTGGTTTCAGCCAAAGTCAAAATAGCCAAAGTCAACCCTCCGCTTGGTGGAAAAGTGAGGCAGGCAAGTATAACGCTCGAGCGTGCATTTTATTGATAATCAGTAAGATGAATTTTATTTGATGGCTATGTTTGAAACTAAAATATTTTTATAAATTTGCAGCGCAAAAAACGGTACCGTGACCGAGAGGCTTAGGTGCAGGTCTGCAAAACCTGTTACAGCGGTTCGAATCCGCTCGGTACCTCAACGAAAGGGGATTCCTTTCAAATTATCATTAATTATAAACTAAAAATTAGAAATTATGTCTGACGTTGCAGCAAGAGTAAAAGCTATTATTGTTGACAAATTAGGTGTTGACGAAAACGAGGTTACCCCCGAAGCAAGCTTCACTAACGATTTGGGTGCCGATTCACTTGACACAGTTGAGTTGATTATGGAATTCGAGAAAGAATTCAATGTTGCCATTCCTGATGACTTGGCTGACAAAATCACCACTGTAGGTGACGCTATCGCTCACATCGAGAAGAACATGAAGTAATATTCCTTTCATAGAATTGGGTTTTAAATTATGGAGTTGAAGAGAGTTGTAGTAACAGGCATTGGCACAATCAATCCATTGGGCCACAATCTTAAGGAAACTTGGGAAAATGCAGTTAATGGTGTTAGTGGAAGTGACTTGATTACGCATTTCGACGCATCCAAATTTAAAACCCAATTTGCCTGTGAGGTCAAAAATTACGATGCCAACAACTATTTTGACCGCAAAGAGGCACGTAAGATGGATTTGTTTGCGCAATACGCAGTGATTGCCGCAAAAGAAGCCATTGAAAATTCAAACATCGTCGACAATGTCGACAAAGACGAGGTGGGGGTTATTTGGGGCTCAGGTATCGGCGGACTCACCACTCTCTATGACGAGGTTATGGGCTTTGCCGAGGGCGGACAGATTCCGCGCTTCAACCCGTTCTTCGTTCCCAAAATGATTGGTGACATGGCCGCCGGCCTCATCTCAATGAGATACGGCTTCCGCGGTCCGAATTTCGGAACCGTTTCAGCTTGTGCATCATCAACCAACGCTCTGATTGAGGCATTCAACTATGTTCGATTCGGGAAGGCCATTGCCGTTGTAACAGGCGGTTCTGAGTCCACCATCGACCAACCGGGCATTGGCGGTTTCAACTCAATGCAGGCTCTCTCGACCAACAACGCTGAATACAAGACGGCTTCGCGCCCGTTCTGCAAAACCCGCGATGGTTTCGTCATGGGTGAGGGCGGTGCATCAATCGTTCTTGAAGAGTATGAGCACGCCGTTAAACGCGGTGCTACCATCTACGCCGAAATGGTCGGTGGAGGCGCTTCGGCCGATGCCTACCACATCACAGCCACTCACCCCGAGGGCGAAGGCGCAATGCTTTGTATGCAGCGCGCTCTTCGTGACGCACAAATGAAACCCGAGGACATCGACTACATCAACGTTCACGGCACATCAACACCTGTTGGCGACATTCCGGAGTTGAAAGCCATTGGCAAAGTATTCGGCGAGCACGCTTACAACTTGAACATCAGTTCAACAAAATCAATGACCGGCCACATGCTGGGCGCAGCTGGCGCAATGGAAGCAACCTTCTGCATCATGGCGCTTCGCGACGGCATCATTCCGCCAACCATCAACCACAAAGAGTGGGATCCGCAGATTGATGAGAAACTGAACCTGACCTTGCACAAGGCACAAAAACGCGAAATCAAAGCGGCTTTGAGCAACACATTCGGATTTGGCGGTCACAACGCATCGGTTATTTTCAAGAAAATTTCTTGAATGCCTTGAGAATTAGGTTTCTATCGTTTTACGTAAAGCGATTGTTCTGCACCGATAGGCAGTTCATTAGTGAATTGCACCGCATAACCAAACTTTATCCGCAAAACGAAGATTTGTACAAACTGGCGTTTGTGCACAAATCGGCTTCGCTCAAGTTGCCCGACGGAACGCATATCAACAACGAAAGGCTTGAGTTTCTGGGTGATGCGATACTCGACTCGACGGTTGCCGAATATCTCTACCATAATTTTCCAGACAAACCCGAAGGCTTTTTGTCGCAAACGCGCTCGAAGATTGTCAACGGCGAGTCGCTGGCACAGTTGGCGCAGTCGCTCGGACTAGACCGATTTATTGTTTCGCACGCCTTCCACTTCGACACTAATAAGAACATTCTAGGTGACGCTTTCGAAGCGTTTATTGGCGCGCTATATCTTGATCAAGGTTACCGAGCTGTGCGGAAATTTGTTGAGAAACGTCTGATTGCCAAATACATCGACTTTAATGCGGTGTTGAACACTGACACCAACTACAAGAGTCGATTGTTGGAATTTGCCCAGCACAAGCAAATTATAATATCATTCGACACCAAAGCCACAGAGGGGGATCAACGGATTCCTCATTTTGTGTCGGAAGTGCGGGCCGATGACCAGGTCGTTGCTACAGGATACGGCACATCTAAAAAGGATGCTGAGCAAGACGCTGCCCGAATCGCCGTTGATGTTTTGTCATAATTTTTCAGTATTTTGGCCAAAACACTTCTGCGATGCAAAACAAACTCAACACCTGCGAACCCGAACCGATTGCGGTCTTTGCCATAGTATCGTACGAGCCGCTCTATCGTTTGGCGTGGCTTGTAAATCAGCAGCTTGAATGGAAACTCACCGAATCTGAGACCATCAACGTTATGAATAAAGAACACACTGTTATTCAACAGTTTTTTTCTTTTGCTTGGCGTGACGCCGAAACAGGAGCAGCTTATAATTTGATTCAAAATAAAGGAGCGCAAGGGCCGTTCGACTCAACGATGAAGGCTATTGACTATTGGTTACGCATAGAAAATGTGTCCGATGTTGGAAGTATCTTGGCGGAATTGAAGAAAATCAATGGAATACAGATGGTGCAGGAAATCAAGCCAACTGACTTGAAAAAGACGAGTCCGGTTTTTAGGAATCCATTGAATTAGAACGATGACAATGGTCAGGCTATCTGATTTTGATACAATAATTTTTGATTTCGGTGGTGTAATTCTTGACATCAATCCAGATTTGTCGCGAAATCGTTTTGCCGAGATGCTGGGCGTAGAGAAAGCCTTTAAACTGGAAGAGGAGCAGTTGCCGCAACTTTACGAAAAAGGTCAGATCAGTCGTGCTGAATTTGTGGACAGAATCAATCTGATTGCTGGTACAGATTTCTCGGAGAAAGAAATTCTGGAGGCTTGGAACGCGATGTTGCTCAATTACAGACCTGCTCGTATTGAGTGGATTAAGCGTCTGCGCGCTACGCATCGATTATTGCTTTTGAGCAATACCAATGACGCTCATTTCGAGTATTTTCACAACAAGCTGATGGCGGAGTATGGCGTTACTTTCTATCAACTCTTCGATCACGTATATCTGTCACATGAGATGGGAATGTTGAAGCCATCTCATGAGATTTTCAACGCTGTGATTGCAGAACAAAAACTCAATCCAAAGCACACGCTCTTCATCGAGGACACCAATCTGAACGCTGTTGCCGCACGGGAAGTGGGATTGCAAACACTGCTTATTCCGCGCAATGGTGAGTTTTACAAGTTTTTTGAAGACACTGATTGATAATCTAGCTTGGCTCTAAAAAAACTGCTAGTGACAAAAAAACGGCAATGTTTACTGATGGCACTTTTTTTGCACACCGACCACATATTATTGTTTCTTTTGCACCGATTTTAAAACAGAACGAAATGCACATTATTAGTAAAAAAGCCGACCTTGCCGACTACTTGAAACAATGCCGCGCGAACGGCAAAACCATTGGTTTTGTGCCCACAATGGGCGCTCTGCACGAAGGGCACCTGTCGCTTGTGCAGCGGTCGCTGAGCGAGTGCGACGTGACGGTTGTGAGCGTTTTTGTCAACCCCACGCAGTTCAACGACAAGAACGACCTTCAGAATTATCCGCGCTGCGTTGACAAAGATTGCGCCCTGCTTGAGAGTGTTGGTTGCAATGCCGTTTTCACGCCGTCGGTTGAAGAGATGTACCCCGAGCCCGATACCCGCGTGTTCAGTTTCGACGGTCTCGACAAGGTTATGGAAGGCGAGCACCGCCCCGGACATTTCAACGGTGTGGCGCAGGTTGTCAGCAAACTGTTCGATATTGTGCAACCCGACAAGGCGTTCTTCGGAATGAAAGATTTTCAGCAAGTTGCGATAATCAAGAATATGGTTCGGCAGCTTGGGCTGAAGGTTCAGATTGTGCCGTGCCCCATTATCCGCGAAGACGACGGCCTTGCCAAAAGCTCACGCAATATGCTGCTCACACCCGAGCACCGTGCCGCCGCGCCGGCCATTCATAAGGCTTTGTTCGAGGCCACTACAATGAAAGAAGATTTGAATCCCGACCAACTCTGCGAGTGGATTACCAAAACCATTGATGCTACTGGCCTGCTTCAAACCGAATATGTGCAGATTGTTGATTTCGATACACTTATGCCTATCAGCGAGTTCGACGGTCACCACGCCATTGCCTGCATAGCCGTTTGGGCCGGCAAGGTGCGCCTGATTGACAACATCGAGTTTTAAGCAAAGAGTTTTAGTGAACAAATAAAGCGGAACGAGCAATGTTCCGCTTTTTTTGTATACGGCTCATTTTCAACCGTCAATCGGTTACCACTTCAACCTTCTCGTTCGGCCATACGTACCACAGGTAGCCGCTTACTTTTTTGCCTGTGAGTTTCCGCAGGGCATCAATGTAAACGCTGACTTGCCGGTTGTAGTCGGGATTGTGGTGGCTTGTGAATTTGTAGTCGATGACCACCATTTCGGTGTCCGATTCCAGAATACGGTCGGGGCGGCGGATTTCGCCATCGGCCAGCATTATTGATTGTTCGGTCAGCACTGTCCAGCGCTGGCTGAACCAGTCGGGTTGTTTGGCGATGAACCGGGACACCGCGCGTTCGTAAGTCGCGGCCTTGTCGGTTTCTATAAAACCTTCATTAACAACTTTCTGTACGGCATCGGCCACATCATCGGCATAACTGATGTACTCAAAAATGTGGTGATAGAGTTTGCCGACGTTGATGTTCTGCACGCGGTCGAAATCAACGCCTGCGAAAAACTCGGCAGAATGGCAGCGGATGTCAACGCGGGCGCGATTGGACGGGCATTGGCGCACAACTTCTTCAGTCACACTATCGACCTCAGTCTCAGATTGGTAAGGCTGCTCAACACCGATTGTTATACGGTCGTCGGTGCAGACAATTCCAGCCTTGGCGGCAGCAGCATCGGTGGGCGCGAAATCACGCAGTTTTAGCCAAATTTTTGAGTCTTTAAATTTATCCCCAACATTTTCATTCTCGTATGTCACGCAGATTCGCATATCGCGCGAAGCTCGCGTCAACGCCACATACAAAACGTTGAGATTGTCTATGTGCTTCATAAACTGCTCTTTATAGTAGCTTTCAGCAAAGACTGATTGGGCTAAAGCTTCTTTGTAGCCAACGGGTATCGGCGAGAATTCTTTGTAAGGTTCCGCTTTGGTCTCGCACCAGATGATGTCGCTGTTGCGCGGCTCGGTTGGTGACGGGTAAGGTAGCAGTACCGCTCTGAATTCCAAACCTTTAGCCTTGTGAATGGTCATTATCTGAATGGCATTCTGTCGGTCGTTCATTGTGATGGTCTGCTGAAATCCTTTATCGTTCCACCAGTCGATAAATTGCTGAAGATTAGAGCCGTTACGCTCGCTGAACGTCTGCACGCGGTCCTCAAACTCGTTGATGAACGGCCGGTCGGTGGCGCTTATTTGATGCGGAAGACCGAAAAACACCTGCGTCAGCCGGCTCGAGAGTTGAATCAGGTCGAATTGGCGGAAGCTGTCTTTTAGTGCCGCAAACTCAGTCGGCATCTGCGCCCAGACGCCTGTAGCCTCTTTGTCGAACACTGTTTGCTGAATCCGCTCGGCGGCAGCCTTGAGTCCGCTGTTGATGGCGTGGTAGAGCCATACCAGTTGTCCCTGAACGTATGGCACATCGGGTGTGAGCAGGAACTGCATTGCCGACACCAGCAACCTGATGGCCTGATTGTTACCCAGCAGAACCGACTCGCTCGACACAAATCGGTAGCGACCGGCAAAGTCGGGGTTGTCGCCTTGAGCTTTGGCCAGGCAGTTGGCCACAGCTGCGCCGTTTTTCTTGCTGCGCACCAGAATGGCGATGTCGCCAGGTTGGTAGCCCAGTTCGGCCAGCCGGTCGATTTGCTTCACAACCCATTCGCCAACCGCCTCATCGGTGTCAATATCCTTAACGTCAACATAATCAACCGACACAAAGCCCTTTGTGTCAGCGTTTTTTGCGGGCACTTTCTGCACGGCGTCGCTGTAGGTGCGGTTGAAAATGTCGAGGCAATCGGGCTCGTAATTGCCGTTATTTACCTGTTTTTCAACGTATTCGCCCATCATATCGCTGATAGCTTTGACGCACCAGTTGTTGAACATCACTACATTCTTGCAGCTGCGCCAGTTGTATTCAAGGTTTTCAATGTCGCCCGAGGCGATGTGGAATTTTTCTTGAACCTTATTGTCAAGCAGATTCCAGTCGCCGCCGCGCCAGCGGTAGATGGCCTGCTTCACATCGCCCACAATCAGCGACTTATGACCTTCGGCCACCTTGTTCCAGATGAGCGGAAGAAAGTTTTCCCAGTTCAGTGTTGATGTGTCCTGAAACTCATCTATCATAAAGTGGTTCAGCGTGTAACCGAATTTTTCATAGATGAACGGCGCATCGTTGTCTTTAATCATCTCGTGAAGAAAGGGCATTGACGAGCGCAACAGAAAGAGGTTCTGCTCATTGCAGATTTCCTTCTGAAGCTGGAGCACGCGGTAAGCAAGCGTAAGTTTATTAATATGTTCGAGCGCCAAATCAGCCGATTGGACGTATTTAAACTCTTCGCCATCAGCCATTTCTATCAGTTGCTGCAGCATTTCGAGCAATCCGGCTTGTATAAAGCAGGCAAGCTTTTCTTTGTTTTTAGTTATGCAATTGTCATCGGTGACAGCGTTGGCTACGTAACTGTTATGTTCTATATCGCCTATTTGTTTAATGTTTGAACATTTTATGAAATAAGCACCAACGCCTCTTCCTTTTTGATAGAAATCGTCAACCGTCAGCCCCACACGTTCCATAGACGCCACAGCCTTTTTGCCGATGGTGTTTGCCTTTTTCATGTAGCTGTCGCGGATTTGGCACAACTTTTTTTTGAATTCGCCTAACTCGGTAATAATCTGCTTTATATCTTTATCTTTGTTTTCCTTTTTAAGTCTGTCGAACGCATCAACTGCGAATTTCGATGTCTCGCTCTGGATTTCCCATCGGTTGCCCTTTTCCATTTTCTCGCCGATGGTCTGCATAATCCATTGGCCTTCATCGCTTTCGGAGCCAAAATCGTCAATCATACGGCTCACGGCGTTGTCCGTCACCGATTTGTCATCGAGTTCGAGTGTGAAACCGCTGTCGAGGTCAAGCTCATAGGCGATTGACTTAATCACCTGCTGAAAAAAGCTGTCGATAGTGCTGATTTTGAAGTAGCTGTATTGGTTAAGCATCTGCTTAAGCAGCGTTTGCGCTCGATTGCGGAGTGCGTCGGCGGTCAAGTCGAAAGTCTTGCAAAGGTCGTCGGCATAGTCCGACTTGCGGCCGTTGGCAATGGCGCTAATGGCTTCCAGAATGCGCTCGCGCATCTCGGCGGTGGCCTTGTTGGTGAAGGTCACAGCCAGCACGTTACGAAATTTGATTTTGGGGTTGAAAACCAACTTCAGGTATTCGCCAGTGAGCTTGTGCGTTTTGCCCGAGCCCGCTGATGCTTTGCAAATGGTGAGTGTACTCATATCAGCAAGTTAATATTCTGAAAATCATTTCGTTTAGTAGGTCGGCGTCATCAACAGGTGGTGCATCGATGCCTTTTGAATAAGCGTCGTATTCACGCAAAATGCTGATTATCTGTGCACATTGCCGCAGTGAGTAGCTGCGCGCCGCCGTCTGATAGTCTTTCATAAAATATGGATTCACCTTCAGGGCCGCCGCCTGCTCTGCGGGGCTGCTGCCGCTCATACTGTGCAGAATCATAATCTTGGTGAAAAATCCGTAGAGAACGGCAATATCAGGAATGATACTATGTTTGGGCATAGCACCCATATGTTTGGCAATCAGTGCCGAGCGGTACATATCGCGCGCACCTAGTGCGTTTTGCAGCTCAAAAACATTAAATTCCTTGCTGATGCCTACGTTGCGTTCAATGTCGGCTGATGTAATTTTCCCGCCGTTGCCTACAGCAACCTTGAGCTTGTCGAGTTCCATAACAATGGCCGACAGTTGGGTGCCCATATGCGCAGCCATAATCTCGGCGGCGTTGGGCTCAATAGTGATGCTCTGATTGCGCAGATATTCGGTAATCCATCGGCCTACCTGGTTGTCGTACAGCGGTTTCGAATCAAAAAGCACCTGCTCCTTGTCTATTAGTTTGGCCAGTTTGCGGCGGCTGTCGAGTTTTTTGCCTTTATAATTGATTACCAGCACAGTTGATTTTGCCGGATTCTCGACATAAAGAGCAAAAGGATTGACGCCTTCCTCGCCACCATCAAGCCCCTTTATGTTCTGTGCCTCTTTAACAATTACAAGGTTGTATTCGGCCATCATCGGGAAGCGCCTGGCCATGTTTATCATCTGGCCCAAATCAACATCGGCACCGTACACAACCGATTGATTAAAAGCCTTTTCGTCCTCTTTTAAAAGGTTTTTCTCAATGTAATCGGTTATGGCATCGATGAAATACGGCTCCTCGCCCATCAGAAAGTATACCGGCTTGAACCGCCGGGCTTTCAAGTCGCTCATTATCTGCTCAAAAGTCTGCATACGTGTTTCAATTTCACCGTTTCAAATATATTATTGGCGCGTGAGATTTAAAAACTTTTCGACGGTTTTGAATCTCTTTTGGACAGAAACAAGGGAAATGTCGGCAAATCAGATACATATTATATATGGCATATTTAAACGCATAAGGCGGCAATCGGGGGAAAAACAGCGGGAAAACTATTTTTTTGTTAAAAAATACGTTGAAAAGTTGCTCTTTATTGATTTTTATTATTTTTGGTGTTCGTAAAAGAACATTGGTAAGAATTACCATTAATTTAAATTATAGCATAAATCTTAATCATTAATTAGACAATTATGAAAAAGGTAAACATTTGTATTTTAGCATCTAGCGTTTTGGCATTGACCGCTTGCGGTGGTATGCAGAAGATGGCAGACATGGCCAAACAAGTACAGTTTGATGTAACTCCGAAAGTGCTTGAAATGCACGGAGACAGTGTCGAAGTTGAGGTTAAATTCACTTTCCCTGCAAATTATTTCGTTGCTGAGGCAATATTGGAGGTTACTCCAGTTTTGAAATATGAAGGTGGTGAGAAGGCTTTCGCTTCGAAAACAGTTCAGGGCGAAAAAGTTCAGGCCAACAACGAAGTCTGCAACTTTAAAAACGGCGGCACTTTCACTGCTAAAGGAAAAATAGCTTTCGAAGAGGCTATGCGTGCGTCGGAATTGGTTGTACGCGCCGAGGGTACTATGAAAGACAAAAAACTTCCTATCGATTTCGGAAAACAGGCCGACGGTGTTATGTCAACCGCTCTCTTGCTTGAAAAGAACGCAATGACTATCGGCGCAGCTGACAAGTTTGTTCGCGTTACCAACGATTCGAAAAACGCCACTCTCTTCTTCGTTATCAACAAGGCTGATCTCCAGAGCAAGGAGTTGAAGAAAGATGAGATTGCCGAACTGAAGAAATTCATCAGCGATGTTGCCGCCAACGAGCGTATGGAGGTTAAGGGCATTGAGATTTCGGCTTTCGCATCGCCTGATGGTGAGGAGTCACTCAACGACAAACTTGCCGCCAACCGTATGAAGAATTCTGATTCTTTCTTCAAGAAAGAGCTGAAGAAATCGAAAGTTAACGCTGACGCTTCTGTTTTCAAAACAACTTCGTTGGCTGAGGACTGGGACGGCTTCAAAACTTTGATGCAAGAGTCTGACATCCAGGATAAAGAGCTTATTCTCCGCGTTCTTTCAATGTATTCTGATCCTGTTGTTCGCGAGAAGGAAATCAAGAACATTTCGGCCGCTTATGAGGAGATTGCCGACAAGATTCTTCCCCAACTTCGTCGTTCGACTTTGTCAGTTAACATCGCCGTTATCGGTCACTCTGACGAAGAAATCAAAGAACTGGTTGCCGCGAACTCTGAGGACCTGACTGTTGAGGAACTGCTTTACGCTGCCACTTTGACTGAGGATAACGCTGAGAAACTTTCTATCTATGAGAAAGCTGCCGCCAAATTCCCTGAGGATTGGAGAACCAACAACAACGTTGGTCACATCAACTACAAGATGGGCAACTACGCTGAGGCAAAAGCAGCATTTGAGAAAGCAAAAGAGGCTGACGCTTCGAACACTGTTGTGCTGAACAACCTTGGCGCTTGCGCTTATGCTGAAGGCGACGAGGCTGCCGCTAAAGAGTTCTACGCAGCTGCCGCTGGTGCCGGCGACGAGGTTAGCTACAACCAAGCCGTTATCGCTACCAAGAAGGGCGACTATGAGGCAGCTTTGAATCTGTACCAAAGCAGCAAGCTCAACACATTCAACTGGGCTCTTTGCAAATACCTGAACTACTTCAGCACCAAGAATACCGACGTATTTGACGCCACACTTGGTATCTTGAACAAGATTGAGGATCAGGACAACGCCAAGATTCCTTATCTGAAGGCCGTTATCGCTGCCCGCAAACAAGACAAAGACCTGCTCATTAACAGCTTGAAGGTTGCTGTTGAGAAGGATGCATCACTTGGCGCTTACGCAGCTAAAGACATTGAGTTTGCTCAATACGCTAACGACGACGATTTCAAAAACGTTGCGAAATAAGATTGATAAATAAGTTTTTCATTGAAAAAACCGGTCTCTCACAAGGGGGCCGGTTTTTTTGTTGGCGGATTCAAAAAGTATACTAGCGCGTTGCGGATTTTATTCGGGATAAATGCGTAAGTTCAAAATAGAAGTGCAATTCTCTTTTGTTTTTGATATTCAAGCTAAAATAAATAGACGTCCTAGTGCTAAACTTAATTTTGATTCTCCTGCTTCTGTCTTCTTTAACCATTTTTACTAAAATTGCACTTGCTTCTGGAAACTACGTTTTCTGCCCGAAAATGCGGTTTTATATGTATTTTCGCTTAATGGCAATATGCTTTTGAGCAAACCTCTAACCAAAACAGGCAACGGCAGTATAACCATCAGCACAAGCAGGCCGGAATTCCTTTAACAATGGTACTAATCCATATTGTTTTGTATCAAACGGAAATAATGGGAACATATATATTAAGGACATAAAAGAAATAAATGGCAAATTAACATTCGATGTTCGATTTTGTGATGGAACAAATATTGTGAAATCAAATACAAGCAATCTGCCAGAACTGACAAATGCTTCAAATTCCATAGTAACACAAAACACTGTCATTGTAAAAAATACGGATAATGTTATATTTGAGGCAGCAAGCGAAGTGACTTTAAATCCTGGTTTTGAAGTAAAATTAGGAGGAACGTTCGAAATAAACATGAATGGTTGTGGAGAAAAATAAAACACTAAAAATGAAAAAGATATTTTTGATAACCGCGATTATTTATTGTGTATCAATGCTTTCGGCGCAAGACAAGTCTGATTTAATTGGGAAATACACCATTACGGAATTTGGTGCGGAAGCAAATATAGTCCGTGTAGGATGGGAATCAACACATATTATGGAAATCGTTCTTGACACCAACAATGTGGATTTGATAATGACAGGTATTATATTAGAAAAACTTGTTGTAGAGTCTATTGGTGATGTTTTTTTTTCCATAAATCGGCAGTATTTTATGGATTTTGATTCGACACTAATGAGTATTGAAGGTTTCGGATTGGTGAAAAATGATTCAATTTATCTGTGTTATAGTTCTGGTGGAAGTTTCGGTTTTATACTTAACATAAGTGTGGGTATTAGAAAGACTGCAAATGACACTAATCAAGTAAACTACTATAAAAATGACTATTCTGATCCTTCGCTGACGCATTTGCTTGGAGAATATGGCATCTCGGTGTTTACAAAAGAGTTAACTGGGAATAAAAAGGCTTATGAATATGAAACTAACGTCACGATAGCTTCAGATAAAAATGGAGCAGTATTAACTGGCATAATTAACGAGCTTCATATTGAACCAATTACATCTCATTTTTTCTTAATTGAGCAGGAATTCTATGAACCAGAATTGTTGAGCGTTTTTGGATTGGGTTTCGTTAAAAACGATTCCATTTATTTATATTACAGTGAAGTAGGGAGAAACGACACCACAAAATCCATTTGTGTGGGCACACGCAAAAACGCGACAGGTTTTAACTCGATGCCAGCGGGCAATACTGTTTTATTTCAAAATTCACCTAATCCGTTCAATAATCAAACTGAAATCAAGTACTATCTGCCCGAAAATGCCGAGAATGCTGTCATTAATGTGTATTCGCTTAACGGGAACTTGTTGCTCACTAAGCCAATCACCCAATTGGGCAATGGCAGTGTAATCATTAACGGTAATGAGTTGGAAGCAGGGATGTATATCTACACATTAACTGTTGATGGGCAGGAGATTGACAGTAAACGAATGATTATAAAATAAAATCAGGCGCGCACAATTGTAAATCAAATAAATTAAGTCGCTAAAATCCGCAGGAGAGCTTCCTTCCAAGAGAGTTTGCCTGCGGATTTGTTTTCTTGCCATCAGCGTGAATCAGTGCCTCAATCGCTTTCCGCTTAACAGTTTTGCAATCCATTTGTCGATTGGCTGCAACCGATCATTGCTGGCGGCAGTTAGAAGCAGAATGCCCAGAAAAGGAAGTGCCGGAACCTTGTATCTAACAAGCGCGCCTAGAACGGGCGTAGTGAGTCCGATGAGCACAAAAAGAATAATGATAAACGACAGGCAGTACCACACATCATGGTTGACAAGGTTTTGTGGCTTCAGATAGAATAATCCGGCAGCCAAAACGCAGATAATTAATAAGTTTTCGACACCAGCCATCATCATTGTCGCTGAACCTGTTTCGAAAATTGTTGGTCGCAGCAGCGATGTGGCAAAGGCGCGAGGTGCATTGGTCACAATGCTCATCAATCCGTTGTCGAGCAGTGGAAGGCTGATGATACTGCCGGCTTGCGAACTCTGCACCATCATTATAAAATCGTGCTGTTTGCAACAAATTACTTCAAACAGATCCACTTGTGTGATGAATTTCGATAGCCATGCGGCGGCAAAAATCGCTATGTGCGCCATCAGGAACTTTGCAAATGCCAATTTGGGCTTGTGTTTTATCCAGACCATGGCGGCCAGACTTGGCAGAGCAGCCATCAGCACGTAGAATTTCGACTGCATGAGCAGAAACACACAGACCACAATACCGATGACATTGCTTGCCGTGGGTTTGTCGAGCAGGTTGCGAAAGTTGTAGATAAACAACCCGAATGCAAAAATCAGTATTGACTCTTTCAATGCGCCTGATGTCCACAACCATACTGATGGGAAACAGAATACAGCTATCAGCAGTAGCGTGCGTTTGTGCGATAGTTGTTTGGCAAACGACTTGTAAATCGCCCATAGTCCCACGAACGACAGGAATGCAAAGAACATGTTGTGAATATGGAAATTTCCCATCGACAAAAGGCACATTAGCGCATTGGCGCGGATAACAATATGGTTGTCGTTTGGCAGGCCGTAGTCGAACCGTTTGAGCCAGAAATTGCAAGTATCGTAGTATTGCATCAGGTCGGGCGACGACGCACCAATGCCAGTCATAATTTTCAGATAGTCAGTTGGATTCTGAAACAGAACGTTGTGGATAATCAGACCGTCGTCGAAGTAATTGAAAATGTCGCACGCGCTGCGGGGCGAGTAGTAGTAGCTGTAGATGAAAAACAGCGCGAATCCGCCCGCTATTTTGGCAAGAAACAGAGCCACAAGCCATATTCTTGCAATTCCCGGAGACTCAAAAAAGCGCCATTTCCAGACAATCCAAACCAGCAGAAGCAGGTATATGAAATAGAGAATCCAACTCATAATGGCGGCAAATATAAGCCAATGGTTGAGCAAAAAGCAATGTCAAAGGCCGGCTACCCGACTATTTTTTCTTGAAAACCTCTGTTTTCGTGTCGTAGTTTATGAAGTAGTCGCCTGCCGGCAGTGATGCCACGTTGGCCTTAGTGCCGATGCCTTTGTCGATGATGGCACCGGTGTTGCTGTAAATCTCATACATGGTTTCGGCTGAGAATTTTATCTCAGTGAACGGTTTTACAAACGAGTATGTGACTTCGGCCAGCATGGTGCGGTGTTTCAACTCTTTGCCGTAGCGTGGCTTACGTGTGTAGTCAATTTGCTTGACACGAAAACGGTTGTAGCCCGAGTGCAGATTCACATCAACGGTGTAGGTGTGCGCCCCCGGCTTGCCGTCACCATCGACGGTGGCCACCTTAATCCATTTGTTCCAGCGGAACTGCTCAACAATGAACGGCAGCGAGCCGCACTCGTTATTGGTGGTGAAAGCCAGTTTGTTGTTTTTGTCGATTTTAATGGTTGTGACAGTGAAGGTGCTTTGCGGGTTAAGCACTTCAGGATTGATGACTTTCGGCTGGCAGTCTTTTTTGTGGCTTATTACCACGTTAACATCATCGCCTTTTTTTAGGTTATGCACCGACAGGTCGATTTCAAAAGCGCTTGAGTTCACATTGTCCGATGTGGCCATTCCGTTCACAGTAACACCTGTGATGCAGAATCCGTTGCCGTCAGCAGCAAAGGGGTTCATAACGTATAGGTTTTTGCCCTGATAGATGCCTTTCAGAACAATGTCTTCGGCAAAACCGGTCATGCACAGCACCGACAACAAGAGAGTGTATGTTAATCTTTTCATTTGTGATGATCTGCTTGTTATTATAACAAGTTCAAAGCTAACCAAAATATTTTTACTGCAAACAATAATAATGTTGCAATTGACCAAAGGACAAAAAAAATGGACTTGCGTACAATATGCGCAAGTCCATTCGCAATTTTAATTTTTCACGCTCAGCGGAATTTTGCTCAAAATGTCGCGGTAGTAGGCCTCAACATCGCTCCATTTGTAGTACGGAGCGGTTTTGCTTTCGAGCGGCAGTTTCACCTCGTTCTCGTTCAGCATTATCTTTACCAGGATGTCTTTTTCCTTATCCGATTTGTAGAAAATCATTTGAACGTTGCCGCCCATCGGGATGATTTTGTAGTCGCACCAAACCTTGTAGAGCTCCGAAAAATCAGTAACCTGGGCCGTTGTGCCCTCAAGCTGCATCAGGCTGGCGAGCGGAGCAAGGCCGGTGTCGTGGCCGAAACGCAGGTTGGCCGAAACGCCGTTCCCGGCAAGGGCTGCATCTGCATCGTCGAGGATTCTGGTGAGCAGGTTGCGCGCGCACCACGCACCGCGCGAGTCGGCGTAGGGGCAGTTGCTGAAGTTGGCGTACCAATAAACATTGGTGCACTGCCAGTTGTCGAACATCTCGTCGGGTGTGAAGAAATCGCTGAAATCGAAGTCAAGTTCGTCAACGTTCTGCATATTGCACTGTAGGTCGAACAGCTTGCGCATAAACTGGTGCGCGTTCACCTTGGTGCGGACATACGCGGTGTCGGCAAACACTTGTTTTATAAGCCTTTCGGGATGGATGAGCGCGTGGTCGATGGCGTCGTTGGCCTTGCGGAAACCGTCGGTGCGGTTGAGGTAGCGGGTAACCGAGTCGCGCTCCTCGTTGTTGATGTAGTGCATAATGCGCTTGCTCGATTCAGTGGTTACGTTCAGCGTTGGGCGCATAGCCATAACTTTTTGCATAAAGGCGTCCATACTGCAAAGCACGCGGTGCGATGTTGACGATTTTACAACAATGTTGGCGTTGTCGGCGAACACCTCGGGGAACGAGTTGACCATACGCTCGGCAATGCCCTGGTGCTGTTTGAAGCCAGTCCGCGTGAGGTCGCCGGCGCGGTTGACGCCGTCGTCGCAAAGGCGGTTGACGCGGTTGTAAAGGTCCTTTCCGGCATCGGTGAGGGCGTTGGCGTCATAGGCCGACTTCATCATCCGTTGGAACATTGTGTAGTCGAAGCCCGAGTAGTGGTAGCGTGAGCCGTGACGTCCGTAGTGGCTGATGTAGAATGGCTTATAGCCTTTCGGCGCCGGAGTTTGTGGTTTGAAATCGGTCTGATAGACCATATTGTTGCCGCCTGTTTTCTGGAGGTTGGCGAGCATTTCCTCTTTGGTTGTCTGCGCCTGCGCGGTGGCAAAGCACAACACACCAATAGCGATTAGTGAATAGCGGTTCATAGTTGTTAGAATTATTATTACAAAACAAATTAACGATTGAAATTTGAGAATTGAAAGCGCACGGCCAAAATTATCGACAAGCGGCGGAAATGTCGGGAAGGATGGACCGATTCATTAATTGATTGGTCGATGAAGGAGTGAAGGTAGGGCAATTAATATGTATTTATAATGCCGGCTAATCGCGTTCCGATTATTGCCGTTTTCACATTCCTCATAACCAGCATCTTGCAAAAAATCTCAAAACAAAATCGAAAAACCCTATCGGAATTCAAAAAAAATTGCTATAACTTTAGCTTTGTTCTGAGAGACGTCCGGCCGTGTGGTTGACGTGGGCTGGCGAGTGGTGCAGAGGCGATTTCCGGAACACATTTTCGTTTGGTTCGAAACTTTTTTTGTTAAACACTAATACTAATACCACAACACAATGAAAGTGTATCAACCTAATGAGATTAAAAATCTCTCCTTAATTGGTGCGGCCGGCTCCGGGAAAACCACTCTGGCCGAAGCAATGATGTTTGAGGCCGGAGTGATATCACGCCGAGGCGACATCGAAAGTCAAAACACAGTGTCGGACTACAACGCCATCGAGCACGAGCAGGGGCGTTCGGTCTATTCAACAGTTCTGCACGTCGAGTTCAACAACAAGAAGTTGAACATTATCGACACTCCGGGATTGGATGACTTTGTGGGCGGAGTAATATCGTCGCTCGCCGTAACCGATGCCGCCATTATGGTCATCAATTCGTCGAAGGGTGTTGAGGTGGGCACGCAGACCATTTCGCGTCACTGCAACCGCCTGAACACATCTATGCTGATTGCCGTGAACCAACTCGACCACGAAAAGGCCAACTTCGACAAGACTATTGAGGAGTTGCACGCTCTTTACGGCAACAAGGTGGCTATTGTTCAGTACCCAATCAACCCTGGTACAGGCTACAACGAGATGGTTGACGTGCTGAAAATGAAGATGTACCGCTGGAAACCAGAGGGTGGTGTGCCGGAGGTGCTCGAAATCCCGGCCGATCAAATGGACAAGGCTAAAGACCTGAACCAGAAACTGATTGAGGCCGCAGCCGAAAACGATGACTCGTTGATGGAGAAATTCTTCGACGAGGGCTCGCTCGATGAGGACCAAATGCGCGCCGGAATCCGCGCCGGTATCATCAGCCGTGGAATGTTCCCCGTGTTCTGCGTTGCAGGCAAGAAAGATATGGGCATCCGCCGTATGATGGAGTTTGTGGGCAACGTGGCCCCGAATCCGACCGAAATGCCCGCACCCGTCAACTCGGAAGGCAACGAGGTTAAGTGCGACCCGAACGGCAAGACTTCGGTCTTCGTCTTCAAGACAACCGTTGAGGAGCACGTGGGCGAGGTTCTCTACTTCAAAGTGATGTCAGGAAAAATCACCGAGGGTATGGACCTTGTGAACACCAACAAGAACGCCAAAGAGCGTCTGTCGCAGTTCTTCTCGCCTGCCGGCAAAAACCGCGAGAAACTCACCGAAATGGTGGCCGGCGACATTGGCGCAATGGTGAAACTGAAAGAGACCAAGACATATCACACTCTGAACGACAAGGATCTTGACTGGACCTATCCGGCAACTCAAATGCCCGACCCGCGTTTCCGCACGGCCATCAAGCCGGTCGACGCTTCGGAAGAGGAGAAACTGGGCGATTTGCTGGTGCGCAAGTCGCAGGAAGACCCGAGCATTATTGTTGAGTACTCTAAAGAGCTGAAACAGACCATTGTTTACGGACAGGGAGAGTTCCACATCAACTCACTGAAATGGCAGCTCGAGAACCTGCACGGACTGAAAGTGCAGTTCATCGACCCGAAGATTCCGTACCGCGAGACCATCACCAAGCCCGCACAGGCCGACTACCGCCACAAGAAACAGTCGGGCGGCGCCGGACAGTTTGGCGAGGTGCATATGATTATCGAACCGTACACCGAGGGAATGCCCGCACCATCGACCTACAAGATTGACGGCAAAGACTGGTCGGTCAGCCTTCGCGGAACCGAGGAGATTGCACTGCCGTGGGGCGGAAAACTCATCTACTGCAACTGCATTGTGGGCGGCGCCATCGAGGCAAGGTTTATGCCGGCCATCCAAAAAGGTATTATGGAGAAGATGGAGGAAGGCCCGCTGACAGGCTCATACGCACGCGACATCCGCGTCTGCATCTACGATGGTAAAATGCACCCGGTTGACTCGAACGAAATCTCGTTCAAACTGGCCGGACGCAACGCCTTCAGCCAGGCATTCAAGGCAGCCGGCCCGAAGATTATGGAGCCGATTTACGATGTTGAGGTGCTTGTGCCGTCGGAGTATATGGGCGATGTGATGAGCGACCTGCAGGGACGCCGCGCAATGATTATGGGAATGAGCAGCGAGTCGGGTTACGAGAAGCTGCAGGCACGCGTTCCGCTGGCCGAGCTGAACAAATACTCGACAGCGTTGAGCTCACTCACATCGGGTAGCGCAACCTACACAATGAAATTCGCCGAGTACGCACAAGTGCCAAGCGATGTTCAGGAGAAACTGCTCAAAGCCTACGAGGCCGAACACAAAGAGGAAGAATAGGTTTTTCATTGTTGTTTGAAAACCGCTTCTGCGCAACTGCGTTGAGGCGGTTTTTTTTATGAGCAAAGAGTTGTTTGGCTGATGGAGGCATTTTGCATCTGAAAATAACCTTTGATATACTTCGCAGTAACTTATTGTTAGATAGTTATTTGTCTTGCAATAGGTATTATTACCTATACAAACATCAAAAAAAAATGCTATAATTGCATTTCGATTTTCGAGGGAAGGAAGAAAGAGAACGAAATCGAAAAACGGGAGACATCGAACCAAATGAAAAACGAACCATGAAGAAAGTGGACGGGTATATTCCACCTGCTTATTCATGAAAAAAGGAAAATGCTGATAAATCGGCAGAGGTGATGTGAATAAAAGGTAAGTAAAAGAAATAGAAATAGATAAACAATTATTAATAAACCAGAAATCAAAATGAGAAGTATTTTTACAAAGACATTGATTATGGTGTCGATACTAATGTCGACAACCATATTGAATGCGCAAACCAACGGCTTCAACTACCAAGCCGTGGTACGAAACGCGCAGGGCGAGCTTGTGAGCAGCGCCAAAGTGAATCTTCGCATAACCCTTACTGACGATAAAGGAGAGCAGGTGATGTACCGTGAGACGCAGACCGCCGAG
>CAMHPA010000030.1 GCA_946186925.1 uncultured Bacteroidota bacterium
AAATCCAACAAATTCGGTTTAGTTTGGATAAGTTTGGTTAGAGAAAAATCAGTGTAAATCAGTGTTTTCTGTGTAATCTGTGCGTTTGTTGCGAGCGCCAGCCCCTATCCTACTCTAAGAACCTCACCCCTACCAGTAGCATATCATCGGTTTGATTGGTCATTTCGCCAGTTTGCGGTATTGTACGCCAATCGTCGATGGCCTTTTCGATTATTGAACGCTGATGCACGAATGGTCGAAGGCAGTTGTTGCAGATAAGTTCGCGAAGGCGGGGTGCGGTAAACTTCAAATCGTCAGCACCAAACTGGTCGGTAATGCCATCGGTATAGACATAGATGATGTCGCCTGTTTCAATGTCGATGATATTGTTTGTGAACGGAGTGTCGAGCATATAGGCCCCGATAGGCATTCGATCGGCCTCGTACTGGATAATCTCACCGCTACGCGCCAACAGCAGAGGCCGGAAAGCACCGGCATATTGAAGATTGTGTAATTGTGTGTCGTACAAGCACAAGGCAATATCCATGCCATCCTGGTTGGTATAATCGTCGGATTTTTGGCGCAACGAAATGCGAATCTTTGTCCGCAACTCGTTGAGCAGTTTGGCTGCAGTTGTCTCACTAGAGTTCATATTGGCAGAGGCCACAAGGTCGTTCAACATCGATATGCCAAGTATGCTCAAGAATGCTCCCGGAACGCCGTGTCCTGTGCAATCGGCCACCGCCAGAGCCTTGAAACGGCCGATCTGCATGGTCCAGTAGAAATCACCGCTTACAATATCGCGCGGGCGGAATAAAATCAAACATTTACCCCAAACTGACTCCATCATTGCCTCAGTAGGCATTGCCATATCTTGAATGTGTCTTGCGTAGCGGATGCTCGATGTGATTTTATAATTAGCCTGGATGATTATCCTATTTTGCTCCACAAGGTTTGATTGCGCCGTTGCAAGTTGCTGGTTTTTAGCATCGAGCACGGCATTCATCCTCTTGCGCCGCTTGGTGGTAAAGAAGAAGAAAACCGCCAGCACCGACACCAGAACCAGCACCACCGTATTGCCGATAATGATGCGCCGCTGGTTCTGCTCCTTTATTTTATGCATCAGCTCGCGCTCGCGCTCCTCCATCATCCGCTTGTTGATTTTTGCCGAATAATCGATCATGAACTTGGTCTGCGTAAGTTTGTACTGGTTGTTTCTTGTGTTTTCGGCCACCAGATCAGTGTATTTTTGCTCGGAATAGCGGTAAGCCTCGGCGTAATTGCCTACGGCCACATTGTAGTCAATACGCGCTTGATAGAGCATCGGCAAATTGTCATCGCCGCCGTCGTGGGCCAGAATCTCAGCCTCCGTCTCATCAATAGCGGCACGCGCCTTTGCATACATTTTTTTCTGTATCAAATAGTTGATATAAGCTATCCGCAAATCGATATAGGCGAAATCGTAACCGAAATCATCAACTATCTTCATTCCAATTTGGTAATAGTGGAGGCTCGAATCGAGCAGTTGAGCGCTGCGACGGCTGTCGAGCTTTGCCTCACAGTTGTAAACCTCGCTCAACTTGGGCAACGAACTGAGCTGACCGCTGAGGTCACCAATACTTTCCGCCAGCTCAAACGACTTGGTCAGCAACTGTTTAGCCGTTTGCAAAAGCACCATATTGGTATCTTTTTCGTGATTATGAAACCGCTCAACCGCCGAGTATCCCAACCCTGAATAGTCGTAAACCATTCCGCGCCTGTTGCCGGTTTTCACATTCAAATCGAGCGCACGCCAATAGTACTCGTCGGCGTTGTCGTAAGCCATATTGCCAATGTTGAGAAACCCCAGATACTGGCACACGCGCGACATTCGAGCCGTATCGCACAAACGCGAATAAATTTCAAAGCTGCTCTGATAGTACTCGTCGGCCAAAACGTAGCTTTTTATTGACATCAGCGTTGTGGCGTAGTTCATATACGAGAAGGCCAAATCGGATTCGCGGCCCAGCGAGTCCCAAATCTGAATGGCCGCCATCCGATGCTCCAACGACTGCATAAAATCGAGTTTGCAATAGCATACCCAGCTCATATTGTCGTTTGCCGATGCCTCAAAATAAGGCATTTGCAGTTTTCTTGCCAAAGCAATCTCCATCAACGCGTATTTTTCCACCGTGTCAACACTGGGATGAACCTGGCACAGCGTGTCGATGGCTTTGAGCCGCTCGGCATTGTCGGGCAGCGCGCATACCACTTGCAGAAGACTATCGGCATCTTGTGCCGATAGTTGAATTGACAGTAGTTGCAAAACCAACGATATCAATAATATAGCCGTTTTTCCGATAACTGACAAAGCCTCTCCTTTTTTGACCTATCAATTTCGTCATTTTTTCAATTCGTTGGCTATTCCTTATGCATATTTTTGTTTTGTATATGAAAATCTAAATATTTTCGCAATTGGCGCATATGACTTACATTTGCAAAAAACTACCAATATGAACAAACAAAAAATCTCTGCTCTGGCCGCGCTACTGATGGCTGCGACCATTGCCACCGCGCAAAAGCCTCTTACACTTGAAAATACGGTTCCCGGCGGGTCCGAATTCAATGAACATCGCAACTCACGTGCTTACGGCATATTTACCAATCAAGGCAACATTTTTGTAACTATCGACAATGAAGGCTTCCACATTGGCCCGACCACAATATCGCGGCAGCAGATTGGCAATACCTTGTCCGACAGCCAGAAAGGAACGTACAACTACATTGCCAAATGGCTGGACACCGAGAACTTATGGGTAAGCGTGCAGGAAAATGGCAATCTATACCGTATCAATCTGACCAACAATACGTTAACCGACTCAATAATAGGAATCAACACCGACGCTGACATTGACATTGCTCCTAACTTCACGCACATGGCATACAACTGTGGTTCAAGTCTTTACGTAGCCAGCCGCAACGGTAGCCACAGGGTTAACACCGACTCGCTGCCAGGTGTGGTGTACGGAAAGGCGGTGCACCGCAACGAGTTCGGCATTGAGAAAGGCACATTCTGGTCGGAAAGCGGGCGGCTGCTGGCGTTCTACCGAATGGACGAGAGTATGGTTGGCGAGTATCCGATTGTGGACATCACCACGCGCGAGGCTACCACCGCGCCCATCCGCTACCCAATGGCCGGCGAGACAAGCCACGAGGTGCAAATCGGTATTTACAACACTGAAAACGAGAGCGTTATCTATCTTAAAACCGCTTCGCCAGTAAATCGTTATTTCACCAACATCGCCTGGTCGCCCGACGACAAGTTTCTGTTTGTAGCGGAGTTGAACCGCGAGCAGAACCACTTGTGGCTCAATCAGTACAGCGCTGCCGACGGCTCGCTTGTGAAGACGCTTTTCGAGGAGGAGAACCCCGAATGGGTTGAGCCGTGTATTCCACCGCTGTTTGTCAGCAACAGCCAGTTTGTGTGGGTGAGCGAGCGCGACGGTTTCAAACATCTCTATCTTTTCGACATCAAGACATTGAAAACCAAACAACTCACTAGCGGCAACTGGTGCGTGACCGACCTCTATGGCTGCAATCGCGCAAGCGGCGACATATTCTTCCAGGCCAACGCCGAAGGTTACCTGACGCGCGACATTTACAAAGTTTCGCCGAAAGGCAAAATGACGCGGCTGAGCAACGGCTACGGTGTCCACTCGGCAAGGTTCAGCAAGGCGTGCGGCCGTTTTGTCGACGATTTTTCGGCCCCCGACTATGCCATTCTGAGCACACTGCGCAACACTGACGACGGCAAGGTCATCGACACGCTGAAAAGCGTCCGCAACACCTACGAAGGCTACACGCTGCCCATAATTAAAACCGTCAGCCTGAAAAGCGCCGACGGCCGTTTCGACCTCTGCGGACGGCTCATTCTGCCGCCCGACTTCGACTCCACAAAACGCTATCCTGTAATCGATTATATGTACGGCGGCCCGCACTCGCAACTCGTTGACGCAAGTTGGCTCTACGGCGCTGCAACGTGGAAATTGTACTTTGCGCAGCAGGGCTACATTGTCTTCACAATGGACAACCGCGGCACCGAAAGTCGCGGCACCGAGTACGAGCACTGTATCCACCGCCGTCTTGGCACCTGCGAAATGGAGGACCAAATGATGGGAATCAACTACTTACGGAGCCTACCATACGTCGATACAGCGCGCATTGGCATTCACGGCTGGAGTTTTGGCGGATTTATGACCATATCGATGATGGAAAAACACAACAACGTGTTCAAGGCAGGCGTGGCGGGTGGTCCGGTGTGCGACTGGAGCCTTTACGAGGTGATGTACGGCGAGCGCTATATGGACACGCCACAGGAAAACCCCGATGGCTACGCGCGCAACTGCGTGGCCGACAGCATCGGCAACCTGCGCGGGCGGTTGCTTGTCATTCACGGCGATATTGACCCCGTGGTGGTATGGCAGAACAGTCTGCGGCTGTTGCAGAACGCCGTCGAGGCGGATGTGCTGGTCGATTACGCCGTCTACCCACAGCACGAGCACAACGTTACCGGCCCCGACCGCGTGCACCTTTTCAAGCGGATTCTGCAGTATTTCGACGATTTTCTGAAGAATTGATAACAACAACGCACCGCGCGTTATTTGCCAGTTAACGGGGTAATTTTTGAATTTTCCGCAAAAGTTACCCCTTTAACTGGCTTTTTTTCTGTCTTAATACGAATACTAAAACAACTCACCATTGCGCATCATATCCGGCAGATTCTTATGAATGATTCCGTTGCGTTGCTGCAACATATCGCTACGTGTAAGAACATATTTCGGATAGTTGTCCGTAATCGACTCAAGTGGCCTGTACTCACGGTCTTCGGTTACGCGGCTCTGCTGCATTGTCATACAAACCTGCAAATAACGGTAATCGGCCTGCCCTTTACGCAATATGAAATCACACTCGAGCCGCCCAATGCGTCCCACACTAACGGCGTAACCTTTCGAACGGGCATAAATGTACGTAACATTCTCAAGCACAGGACCATAATTAATTCTATTATCGGTATTTGTGGCGTAGTAGAAGCCAATGTCAGACAGGTAGTATTTTTTTTCACCCGCAATTGATTTACGCGACTTCAAGTCAAACCGGTCGCACTCGTATAAAATTTTAGCATCGACCAGAATTTTAATATATCGGTTTAGCGTCTCTCGTTTGATTTTTGTTCCATCACGTTCAAGCGCGTCCAACAACGACGTGAGGCTGGTTGTTGCCCCGAAATTGTTGATTATGAAGCGTTGAATCTTCTCGAAGACAGATACTCGCCTGATTTTCATACGCTGACGAATATCTTTCTGAAATATTTCGGCGGTGACTCCGGAAACATACGCACGCTTATCATCGGGTAAATCGTACTGCAAAGCCTTCGGGAAACCACCTTCGGCAACATAGGCATCAAATTCATCGAGAGTGCCAAGCAGAGGCTTGTTTAAAAACAATTTCATTCCAATGTACTCGTCGAAAGTGAGCGTGAAAACCTCGAATTCCAGATAGCGGCCTGTGAGTTTTGTAACAAGTTCTCCACTTAACAGGTACGAATTTGAGCCAGTGATAAATATCGAATAGTCGCCATCTTCGCGGAACGCGTTTATTACAGCCTCAAAACCTTTAACGTTTTGAATCTCATCGATGAAAACATATTTCATCCCGATTCCAACGGATTGCGAATCTATAAGATTTTCAAGTTGTTCGGCCGTGGTAATGCTTTTAAAACCCCGCTTGTCGAGTTCAATATATATGATGTTTTCAGCAGCGACACCCGACTGAATTATTTCATCGGCAATGGTGCGCATAAGGCACGATTTTCCGCAACGGCGCACGCCGGTCAGGACCTTGATGAGTTCGCCATCGTGGTAGAATCCTCTGATTTTTTGCAGATACGTTTCGCGCTTGTAGTATTTCACTATCTTTTTTTTGCAATTATAACGATAAATTTCGAGTTATTTGCCAGTTAACGGGGTAATTTTTGAATTTTTCGCAAAAGTTACCCCTTTAACTGGCTTTTTTCTATGCAGACATAAAGGAATTACCGCACCACATTTTTCAACCCGCCATTTTTGCAAAATCGAGACAAACCGCTATATTTGAGCAACTATAAACCACATAAAACCATTATGTTATGAGAAAACTAATTCCGATTGCCGCCGTTGCAATTCTTTGCGCCTGCACGCGCACCGAGCCGAAAAACACACAACCCGTTTATCCGCCGCACAACCGCACGATTGAAAGCCCTGTGTATGGCGCGAAATCGGTCGCGACTCATAAAGTCAAAATCGACAAAATTGAGATTACTGACAGTCTTACGCGGCTATATGTGAGCAATTTAGATGTATTCAAATTATCGACTGCGCCCAACATTGTGGTGAACGGACAAAAGTTGGAAATGCTTTCGGCTGACACTGTCGGCATATTATCGGGAACCTCCGCATCAGCACAAAATGGCGAAAGCGGAACGCAGTTTATCCTTAATTTTCAAGATGTTGACAGCACGGTGCAGACAATCGATTTTATTGATACCGACATCAAATTCTGGAACATAGCATTAAACGACAATGCGGCGGCAAAAATAAAGGCCGAAACCGAAGTGCCCGATGAAATTGTGAGACAGGCTCGGACTGTCAGCAACGACACTGCTGGACTTGAAAAACCATATCTTATTGATGGTTTCGCAACAGTTATCGGCAAAATCTACGGATATCATCCGCAAGCATTAAACGCAAACAACGGTGTGCACAATATTTATATCCTAACTGGCGGACTAACGACACGTAAGGAGCAATACTCTGCCCTGATTGCCGACGATGGCTCGTTTGAGTTCAGAATTCCCGTTGGGCAAACGTGTCAGCGAACCCTTATCGGTATTGGGTCAAAAACTTTGGGCGAGATTTATATTGCGTGCAACGACACAATTCGGGTGAGCATTGATATGAAGAAAGCCATTGAAAACGCCGACAGGAAAACGAATAGTTTGAACGATGACAACGGTGACAATGCCTTCAGAAATGCGACATATTTCACAGGAGCGAACACCGAAATCAACAACTGCGATTACTCGATAATCGGTGATTTCAGTTTAGCCGACATATATCAGGCGCACAAAAGCGAAATGGCAGGAATGACACCCGACGAGTACCGCGATTATATTATGGGGATTTACCATAGCAAACTCAACGAGGTTTACTCTGCGAATCTTAATTCGGCAGAAATCGGCAAACAACCGCTAAATCAGAAAGTTAAGGAGTTATACGAAATGAAACTGCGCAGCAATGCTCTTAGCATACTGAGTGAATATGAACGTTTTACGTGGAAATGGGAGTATGGCAAGCAGCGCGAGAAGTTCGAACCCGACATCAATTATTATAGTGCTGTAAAAGAGTTGATTACCGATGACAGTAAAAGTCTTTTTTACGACTATGGCACGATTGGCTATGCTTATAATGCTGTTTGCAAGGCAGTTACGGGCAAAAATAGGTATATTGAGCCCAAATTCGACGTGGTGAGTAAGGAAGGTGAGCCGATTGTTGTCGAAAGAAGATTGTCGGCTGCCGAAAAGACTATCAACAAGCAACTTAAAGATATTTTTGATGCTGTAAACCCTTTGTACTTCGATGCAGAAATTGCAAACCGATATACCCGAAATGACCCGTGGACAAAAGAATATCAACATCTTAACGATACTGTTTTGGCTATAATGCGGACACTGTCTGACCACCGTTTTCTGCAACACGCCGAGAACGTTAACAGTGGAATGTTCAACTTACACGACTCTAAATCGTATTGGCAGCACACACCTGGTGAGCCGAAAGCCGATTCTCTGTTTGTTGAACTCATCAAGGATTTCGAGGGAAAAGTGCTTTACATAAACTTTTGGAGTCAACACGAACTCTCATACTATGGAGCACCTGATTCTTTAAAAAGAATTGAAAATGAACTACCTATGAACAAAATCGGGTTCATAAACATCTGCAACAAAAAGCAAACGCCAAAAGAGTTGTTTGATAAGAAAAGCGAAACGTGGGGAAACGCCAATTATTGGCTTGACAACTTCAGTTACAGCATCTTACAAAACAAAATGGGTATTACAACTGGACTTATAGTAAACAAGAAAGGACAGATTGTGAAGAAGTTTTATTGCCACTTCAGCAATGGCACGCCAATTATTAAAGCGATTTTGCTTGAAGAAGCGGCGAAGTAAAAGAATCAATATCGTATATTCAGGCGACTACGAAAATAACGGCGCAGAGTTTAACTTGTTGAATTACCGCAATATAAATAGTGTATTGGATTGATTTATGCAAATTTGCAATAGGATTGCAAATTTGCATAAAATGAATTTTGCGTGGTTGGTTGAGCACCGCAACCAATTATTATTCAATATCTTCCACATTCAGATTCTTGAACACGAAATCGGGTTCAAAGCCTTTTTGGATTAGGTAGGCTGCGGTTTTGCGGTTGCGCTCGAAGGGCTTCAGAGCGCGCAACTGGCGCAGTTTTTTGTCGCGTTCGGCTTCAAAGGCGCGTTGATAGTCAGATTCGGGCAACTCGTTAAATGCTTCGTTGATAGTTTGTTTGTCGATATGTTTCTGTCGCAGCATCAGCGTGGTTTTCACCCGCCCCCAATGGTTGAAACGCGTTTTGTCGCGCACGTAGGCGGTGGCAAAGCGCAAGTTATCGACAAAGCGCTCAGCAACGAGCGACTCGATAACTCGCTGAATATCTGCCGACTGCACGCCCCAATTGCACATTTTCTGCTCAAGGTCGAAAGTGCAGCATTCGCCTTTTGCGGCTAAAAAGCGGCAGCGGTCAAGGGCTTCGTCAAAGGTCATTTCGCGTTCCATACGGCACTCACCATTCTGTTTTTTTCGTAAAAGTCGCGGTGCAACTCAACGTTATCAAACCGCATATTCTCAAGCAATTGCACTGTTTCGGGACCAAAACGCTCGTTGATTTCGAAGAACAGCATTCCGCCCGATTTAAGCCATTGCTGCGCCAACTCGGCAATGCGGCGGTAGAACAGCAGCGGGTCGGAATCGGGTACGAAAAGCGCCAAATGCGGCTCAAAATCAAGCACATTGCGGCTCATCTGGCTTTTGTCGGTCTCGGTGACGTAGGGCGGATTGCTCACCACAACATCAAGGCTCGACGGCGCAAACAACTGATTATCAGTAAGAATATCGGCACAAACAAACTCAACCTGCGCACCATTCTGCTCGGCATTGCGCCGCGCCACTTCAATCGCGGAAGCGGACACATCGACAGCCGTAACTTGCGCACCATCAATCAGTTTGGCCAACGAAACGGCAATACAGCCACTGCCTGTGCCAACATCGACAATCCGCGGCGACGGCCGTTTGCAGCGGTCGACAATGAGCCGCACCAACTCTTCGGTTTCGGGGCGCGGAATCAGCACATCGCGGCAAACGCTGAAAGGCATATCCATAAACCATTCTGTGCCAATAACATACTGCAACGGCTCACCATCGGCAAGCCTTTTTAGCATCAGTTGCAGTTGTTCGTAATCAGTTTCTGATAATTTTGCATCGGGATAGGCGATAACCTGAACGCGCGTGAATCCGAAGTGCTCAAGTAGTTCAAACACAACTTGTTGCAGTTCGCGCGGCGAGTACACGGGCGCCAACTGGCGGCGCATTTCCGACTGAATGAAGGCTAACGTCCTGTCCATAATGCAAATGTAAACGAGCGCCAATGAACGAGCAAGTGAACGACGATTTTTTTATGCGGCGGTGCCTGCAACTGGCCGCGCTGGGCGCTGGGACGGCCGCCCCGAACCCAATGGTGGGCGCGGTTGTGGTGTGCGACGGCGCGATTATCGGCGAAGGCTACCACCACCGTTGCGGCAAAGCGCACGCCGAAGTGAACGCCATTGCAGCCGTCAAAAATCCCGAATTGCTCTGCCGCTCAACCATTTACGTAAGCCTTGAGCCGTGCAGCCATTACGGCAAAACGCCACCTTGCGCCGACCTGATTATCAGCCGCAAAATTCCCAACGTAGTGGTTGGTATGGTTGACCCTTTCGGGAAGGTTAACGGCAACGGTATCAATAAATTGCGGGCAGCGGGCTGCAACGTGAAAGTTGGCGTTCTGGAAGACGAATGCCGACAGTTGAACCGCGCTTTCATCACTTTTCATACAAAAAAACGCCCGTATGTGATTCTGAAATGGGCCGAGTCGGCTGACGGATTCATCGACGGCGAGCGCTCGCCCGAGAACAACCGACCCGTGTGGCTCACCAACGACGCCTGCCGAGCGCTGGTTCACCGCTGGCGGGCCGAGTCGGGCGCGATAATGGTTGGCTACAACACCGCGCTGCTCGACAATCCGCAACTCAACGTTCGTGCGTGGACTGGCCGCGACCCGCTGCGAATTGTCACCGACCGTGCTCTACAACTGCCTGACAATCTTCATTTTTTCGACCACTCGCAACCAACGTGGCGGCTCAACACAATTAATGATAATGGCACAGAAAACTTGCAAAACGTTCTGCTGCCGTGGGGCGACGCAATGCTGCCCGCGCTAATGCAGAAACTATACGACGCGCAAATCAACCAACTGATTGTCGAGGGCGGAACGCGCTTGCTGCAATCGTTCATCAACGCTGGCTTGTGGGACGAAGCGCTGATTTTCAAAAGCCCCGTGGTTTTGGGCGGCGGCGTAAAGGCGCCTGTCATTTCTGGCTCGAACGAGAGTTCGGAAATGATTGGGAATGTGGGGCTTGTAAGAATAAAATCTGTTTAGAAAACGGATTGCGAGGAATTTCGTTTCAAAAAACATTTTCCTTTTCAAACCTACTTTTTATACTTTTGTCTTGCTATGTGTTTATGATGATTGGGCGCAAGGAAGCATACAATTGAATGTAATACAAACAAAAACAGTGAGATATGTCGGAAGCGGAAGTGAATAAATACAGACTGACAAGTATGGAGGAACCGACTGACGAGATGTTGTCGTACATTATGCGTGAGGCCGCCGAAGAAGCCCGCAAAAGCAACGAAGCGGCTCTGCGGAGATATTTCGACGAGATTCGCGAGATATACAACAAGAAATACGGTAAACAATGTCGGATAAAAAGCCAGTGCTGATAGTTGTTACCTACCCTTCCCGAATGGACTGAACAAATTGTGGAGGAATAAATTCTCTATTTTATTCTACTCTCTAAAAAACATTTTCATTTCACACTGAACATATCTATCTTTGACATATTGTAAAACGCATAAAAATACTGCGACAAGTTGTCGCTGTATTGCTGCAGGACATAACATACTGTTGATGAATAATTTACCATTGCATAGATAAAACAACTTATTTGGACTAATTAAAAAAACAAAAATAAAAACAAGAAATATAACAGATTAAAATTCTGAATTTTACGCTCTTATCACCATTGATGTAAAGTCTGGAAAACTGATACAAAGGATTGGTATAAGTTGGCGAGAGGTTCACGCTTAATGCGTGAGCCATTTCGTGCTTATATAATCCTTAAGGCATTCCAGACGCCTACATCAATGTATGAGCATTAACAACGAAATGGTTTGCGCTTTTTTTATGGAAGACCAGCAGAATTTACACATCGGCAAGCAGATTAAAAACGAACTTCAGCGGCAGGAACGCACTGTAACGTGGCTTGCTCACCAACTATGCTACGAGCGCACTAATGTTTATAGCATTTTCCGCCGCAAAAGCATTGATGCCGAACTACTTCTGCGAATCTCGCAAATCCTGCACTTCAATTTCTTCACCTTCTACACCAACCAACTCTCACCCACCGACCGTGATTATTTTTCAACATAAGTGTGATTTATAATCACGCTTGATTATAAACGGGTTGGGTGAGGTATGCGTAAAAAAGTGATAAAAATATATGATTATGAAAACAATAATAAATGTGTTTGGAAAAGGCGACATCGGTAAATCAAGCGCAATAAAGGCGGCTTATGCCAAATTAGCGAAAAAACAAATTGGTTTAAATGACTTTGTTGATATACGGGAAACGGTAAGCATTAATGGTGTTACTATTGCTCTGGCTAGCGCAGGCGACAATTATGATGAAGTTAATAGAAATATTGAGTTTTTTGAAACGAAAGATAACTGTAGTGTGTTTGTGTGTGCATCAAGGACTAAAGGAGGTACCATTGGATTAATAACAAATTATGCCAAAGAAAAAGGTTATTTATTAATTGAAATGAGCCCTTGTACTTATGATAGAAATTCAGATACGGATTTGGTTGATATTTTGACCGATATAAACTCTGATGCAATTGTTAACCTTATTTATAAACTAATAGAATTGGAAAAATGAAGAAAATATTAACTCTCTTGTTTGCCACATTGCTTGCAGGGCAAGTATGGGCTAATTTTTATTACGATTTTTCTGCCGTTTGTAGCAGCGGACAAACATTATATTACAAAATTACAAGCAGTACGGAGCCTTATACCGTAAAGGTTACATACCCTAATTATAACGGTAGTGGATATATTATTTCATATTATTACAATTATACCACACCAAAAGGTGATTTAATTATTCCAGAATTTGTTACATATAATGAAGAAACTTATTTGGTTACAAGTATCGGTAGCAATGCGTTTACAGGGTGTGTTGGTTTGACTTCAGTGACTATTCCGAATTCGGTTACAAACATTGCCTATGGAGCATTTAGCGGGTGCTCTTCATTAGAATCCATAACATTACCATTTGTTGGTATAAAACCATACGAACCTACAGACGCTCGTCAATATCCGTTTGGTAATATTTTTGGTCAAAGTAGTTATACGGGCGGCATAGAAACAAAGCAGTATTATTATGGAAATAGCACAAGCAGCCCATCCCCCATTACTTACTATATCCCGTCATCGCTAAAAACCGTAACAATAACTAGTAGCAATTACATTCCACCTTACGCATTCCGCAATTGTAGTGGTCTAACATCAGTAAACATACCTGATTCAGTTAGAACTATTGGTAATTCTGCATTTAGTAATTGCATCGGTCTAACATCAATTATCATTTCTGATTCAGTAAGAACAATTGGTAACGGAGCGTTCGCTGATTGCAGCGGTCTAACTTCAATAATTATTCCAGATGCCGTTGGAAGCATCGGTGGCTATGCGTTTCAGAATTGTAATAATTTAACATCGATAACGTTCGGAAATTCTGTTAAAGATATTGGCAATTCAGCATTTTACGGTTGTACAGGGTTAACATCTATTTCCATTCCAGAATCTGCAATAAACATCGGAGATTTTGCATTTTATGATTGTAGTGGTTTGACATCTATGAACATTCCTAATGGTGTGAATAATATTGGTAGGCGGGCTTTTTACAATTGCACTGGTTTGACATCTGTAACCATTGGTGATGGAGTTACTAGCATTGGTCATGAAGCGTTTTCTGGTTGTATCAATTTGGCATCAGTATCTATCGGTGTAAGCGTCTCAAGCATTGGCAACCTAGCATTTAATAATTGTAGTAGTCTTACGTCTATAATCATTCCTAATGCTGTTATTGGCGATAAAGCATTCTATGATTGTAATAGTTTGACATCTGTAACTATTGGAGATGGTGTATCAAGCATTGGTGACCAAGCATTTTATAATTGTAGTAGTTTAACGTCAATAACTATCCCTGATTCGGTTACGAATATTGGTTCTAAAGCATTCTATGATTGCAGTAGTTTGGCATCAATATCTATTGGCGTAAGCGTTTCAAACATTGGTGACCAAGCATTTTATAATTGTAGCAGTTTAACAAAATCCGAATTTGCCAATATTGAAAGTTTGTGCAAAATAAGTTATGCAAGTAAAGATGCGAATCCATTATATTGGACTCATAGTATATATGTAAATGATGAAGAAGTCACATCGATTGATATTCCAGAAGGAATAACAGAAATTAAAAAATATGCTTTTTATAATTGCTGGAGTTTAACTTCTGTAACCTTCCCAGAATCTGTATACGGAATTGGAGAACAATCATTTGCTCATTGCAGCAACTTGTCATCAATAATCATTCCTAATGGCGTTAGAAGCATTGACAAACAAGCATTTTATTCTTGTTGTTTAGAGACAATAGTTATTCCAAATACGGTAAGTAGTATGGGCGAAATGGTGTTCAATTGTTGCCGTCCAAATGCGCAAATTTATTGTGAGGCAGAATCACAACCATCTTATTGGAATAGCAAATGGAATTCCGTCGGTATTCCTGTAGTTTGGGGCTATAAATCAACGGAAAATCAAGGGGAAGAAAACGGCAATGGAGAAAATAATAACGGTGATGAAAATCCTTGTGCTAACGGCCATACAGAAGTTACAGATGCCGCAGTGGCGGCAACTTGCACAGCAACAGGCCTAACAGAAGGCAAACATTGCTCTGTTTGCAACGCCGTTTTGGTAGAACAAGAAGTTGTTCCTGCCAATGGTCATACAACAGTTATTGATGCTGATGTTGCGCCAACTTGCACAGAATTAGGGTTAACTGAAGGCAAGCATTGCTCTGTTTGTAATGTTGTTTTGATTGCACAAGAAGTTGTTCCTGCTAATGGACACACAGAAGTTACAGATGTGGCAGTTGCTCCATCTTGCACAGAATCGGGGTTAACCGAGGGCAAACACTGCTCGGTTTGTGGTGAAACTATATTAGCACAAGATGTGGTTCCTGCCAACGGTCACATAGAAGTTGTTGATAATGCCGTCGCTGCAACTTGCACCGAAACGGGTTTAACAGAAGGCAAACATTGTTCGGTATGCGGCGAGGCAATTGTTGCACAGCAAACTATTCCTGCCAATGGGCATATGGAAGTAATTGATAACGCTGTTGCGGCAACATGCACGGGATTAGGCAAAACCGAAGGCTCACATTGCTCGGTTTGCGGTGAAATACTTGTTGCACAGCAAACCATTTCGGCCAAAGGACATACAGAGGTTATAGACAAGTACGTTCCTGCATCTTGTACAAAATCAGGCAAAACTGAAGGTAAGCATTGCTCGGTTTGTGGTGAGATTATAGTTGCGCAAACAAAAATCTCCGCATTGGGTCACGAGTTTGTGAAATACATTTATAACAATAATGCCACTACCGAATCCGATGGCACCGAAACAGCAAAATGCGAACACGGCTGCGGTGAAACAGAAACACGCACGGCTGTCGGAACTAAAATTGCCAAAACACCAGACACTGGCACCGCTGTTGCTGAATCTGCCGCCAATACCATCAACATCTACGCCCACGGCAACACTATCATTGTTGAAAACGCCACCAAAGAAATCCGTGTTTACGATGCAATGGGTAGAATGATTGGTAGGGACGCGATTAATCGCGTCCGTACAGAAATTCGCGTCAACACCACAGGCCTTTACATTGTTAAGATTGGCAATGTGGCAAAACGAGTTATGGTGCATTGAAAAAACAGCAATATACACCCTCAAAAGCCACCCAACAAGGTGGCTTTTTTGATGTATTTTGAGAATCAATCCATCCCCCAAAACTTCCGCAAAAACCACTCGGCAGAAAGGAATGCGAGGGCGAGAAGCAGAATTGGCAGAAGGTCGATAATGCGAAGCAATTCGTTGGTAACAATCACTGAATCAGTAATTTCACTATTACCAATGATTGCATCGGCAAGGCCGTCAATATTGTCAGGAAGGAACATACGGCCGCCGTGGCTGTCGGCAAGTTGGAAGAGCAGGCTGTGATTGGCTTGCAGGCTGGCCATCTCGGCCGATTCCTCAACAACCATAAACTGTCCGCGACGCGTGAGCACCTCATCGCCCAAAGTGGCGGTGGCGGTGTAGCGGTAAAGACCAGCGGGTTTGCGACCAATGTTGAGCGCGTAGCCCGCAGCCGTCGGCTGGAACGCCGATTTAATGCGGTTTCCAGCGGGGTTGGTCAGTTCGAGAACCACATCGGCCGTGGTGACAGGCTCCATCGAAAGATTGTAGAGCACGGCATCGAAAAGCACCTCGCGGTGCATTGGCACAACATCGGCAACCGTCACCTCAAAGCGGTCCTTCTTTTCGTTTGTGCAAAGATATTGTATTGATTTAGTGATAATTTCATCGGTCACCAGGTGAGAGCCGTTCGACGCATAATCGGCCAAGCGCCAGCGCCAAAGCCCCTCTCCCGCCACCACTCCAATTTTTTGCGTGGCCGTTGTGGCGAAATAGATTAGCGGCCGCTGGGTGCCAACCGCGCCAATCTTCTGATAGAAAAGCACTTGCCCCACTGGCGCGGTGCGATAGTCGCCGTAAGGCACATTCAGTGGCGGGAAAAGCGCGGTCTGCGTTGCATCGAAATCGATTTTAAAAAACTGAAAATCAGCATTTAGCAGCGGAAAGGCATCCTCATTGCCTCCACGTTTCTGCTCAATGCCAACAGCGGGCGCAATCGAACCCAGAGCCTTCATATCGGTCTGATTACCAATAATAAACAGCATTGGTAACTCGGCCTCGCGCGCCTGCTCCACAATTTTTTGCGCCTTGTGCTGCGCCGAGGGCAACTGGTGCAGAATGAGCAGCGAATAATCGGCAAGCCGACCATCGAAATCGGCTATATTCTTTATTGTCAGTTTGTAACGCTCATTTCGTGAGAGCACCTGCGCAATGGCCGACACATCGGGGTGCCACGAGTTTTGCAGCAAAAGCACGTTGACAACCTTGTCGCTGACATCGACAACCACGCTGCGGCGGTTGTTCTGCCTATTTGCATCATTTTCAGGCACATCAATGCGCACATCGTAGCGGTGCAAACCTTCGTCGGCACCATCGATATAAAAAAGTTCCTTTTGGTAAACGTAATCGGAATTGATTGCGACGGTTCGGCTTTCGAGCACCTTATCGCCCTCAGCAACAGAAAGTTGATAATTGCCCGCAGGCACTTTTTCGCCTTTCAGGCAAACCATTATCGGAAAACGCGAATGGTGGAAGGCCGTTCGGTTGGCCACAATGCGGTCAATCGACAAATCGGGGTGCGACAGCGTGTCGCCAAGGGCAATGGTGTAGATTGGCTTATTGAACGAGCCCGCCTTGTGGAGCGGGTCAGCGCCCTGGTTGGCAATTCCGTCGGAGGCAATTATCAGTGCGCCAATGTTTTCGCCGTAGAAATTCGTCTGCACATAGTCGAACACAGCGGCAATATTGGTAGTCTGGCCATCGAAGGTAATCAGCTCATTCTCAGCTACCTTATCAGAAAAAACAACTGGGCGGACTACGAATTTGCCACCCAGTTGCTGTTGCAGTTTATCAATTTCGGCAATGTAATCGGTTCTGTACCAGGCCGAATCGGCATTTGCCACAATCGACGACGAATTGTCCTGGGCCACCAACACTATTGGGCGTTGCACTTGTTTGTGACTGATTTTCAGCGTTATGCCAGCCACCATAACACAAAGCGCAAGCACGGTCAGAAAACGCAAAGCCGCCAAAACGGCGCGCTGCCGCTTGTCGGCCTGCGATTTGACCTTTGCGCCCGAATAGAGCCACCACGCCACGGCGGCGGCCACGGGCAAGCCAATCAGTATCGGCACAACAAATTGTGTCATAGTCAGATACCGACAATCGGGCTATCAGGTGAGCATTCCGCCGCAGACGTTGATAACCTGTCCTGTAACGTAAGCCGAAAGGTCGGAACCAAGGAAGGCAGCCACATTGGCCACATCTTCGGGCGTTCCGCCACGGCGCATCGGGATTTTCTTCATCCACTCCTCTTTCACCGCATCTGGCAGAACATCAGTCATTTCGGTCATAATAAAGCCTGGAGCGATGGCGTTGCAGCGAATGTTGCGAGCACCTAGTTCCTGTGCCGCCGACTTGGTGAAGCCGATGATTCCAGCCTTCGAAGCCGCATAGTTGCACTGGTTGGCGTTGCCGCGAACACCCACAATCGAACTCATATTGACGATTGAACCGCCTGCCTGCTTCCACATAATGGGCTGAACGGCCTTGCTCATACAGAACACCGATTTCAGATTGACGCGCATAATGTCGTCCCACTGCTCCTCGGTGAGGCGCTTGAGAGCGGCGTCGCGTGTGATTCCTGCGTTGTTCACCAGAATGTCGATACGGCCGAACTCAGCGGCAATCTCGGCCACATATTTCTGCGCGGCTTCGAAATCAGAAGCGTCGAAAGCGTAGAATTTGGCCTTCACTCCCATCTGGTTCAGTTCGTTTTCAAACTTCATCACCTCATCGCGAAGCGACGTGCAGGTCAAAGCCAGATTGGCGCCCTGCTCTGCGAATTTCAAGGCTATTCCCTTGCCAATTCCGCGTCCGGCGCCAGTTATCAGCGCCACTTTTCCTTCAAGTAATTTCATATTTTTTGAGATTTAATGCGTTGGCACGAACAAATTTTATGCCTACGCAGATGCGAAGGTAGAAATTATTGGCGAATCGCAGCAACATCGAGCCATCGCCGAAAGGCAGAAAAAAGAGTTTCGCGGCAGCGCACAATAAAAACTCAGGCTGATGCGTATAAGGTGTGCCTATTTTTCCCAACAAAGGCGGAATTTTGATGGCGGTTTAATTAAAAATTATAGTTTTGCACCGGCTTTCTGGACAATCAGAAAGTCATACTAATGATAAACAGATGAAAAAACTTTTATTGATTGCGCTGTTGTTTGTTGCGGCAGTTTCGGCCGTGAACGCGCAAACCGAGGAATACATAACATTAGGTATCAACGGCGGCGGTGTGTATAACATCAACGGTTACAGAAAAGACACCAACTACTACGGGAATACGTTCCAAAACGGCATCCCGGGCTACAACGTGGCTATCGACTTTGGTATCCGCACATCGGCAAAAACGCGTTTCCGTTTTGAGATTGAGCACGAGGAATTCCACTACGAGGCTTTATGGGACACGGCAAGAATGTCATCAGCCATCAAAAGCAAAATCTACAAAACCCGCGTGAAAGTTTGGAATATGGGGTTCAATCTCCGATTCGACTATAAATTTGCCGAGAGCGAAAAATGGAAGGTATTCTTATCTCCAGGTTTCTTGTGGGAGTTCAATATTGCCCGCGAGTCAAAAAATCTGAAGACCCCATATGAAAATCCGCTATCGCACAGCATTCGCAAAAGAAGCTATAAGAATTACAACGGGATTGCCTACGAAAATCCGAACCACATTTTGGGTGCCAACTTGCAGTTGCTTTGCAAATACAAAATTGCCAAACACATTGCTTTAACACTCACACCTGAATACTACATCTATTTCCGTGGTGTTGTGAAGCACAATGGTGCTCCATACCAGCGCTTGACGCTGAACGGCGGTTTGGAGTTCAACTTCTAAACAAAATCAAACATTTACATATAAGCCTATCGATTTTCGGTAGGCTTTTTTGTTGCTGTTACGAATGCCGAAGGAGAAACATCACGAAAAACCAATATCTTCACCACCAAAACCGACAGGCAATGAATGGTCAGATTACGATTTTGGACAAACCGTCGCTGCGGCGGATGGTGGGGCAGTTGAAGAAACTGCTGACCGAAGGCGAAAAGCGGCGGCAAGCCGATAGCGTGTTTGCGCAAATTGAACAACTTCAGCAATTTAAAGTTGCCACTGATATTGCCGTCTATTGGTCGCTCGACGACGAGATTGACACTCTCCGTTTTATTGAAAAATGGTTTGAGCGGAAACGACTCTGGCTGCCCGTGGTTGTGGGTGACGATTTGATTTTCAGGCAATTCGAAGGTACTGACCGAATGACTGCGGGCGCGTTCGGAATTCTGGAACCAACGGGGCGGCAACTCGACAATGTAGCGCAAATCGGCCTGATAATTGTTCCTGGCGTGGCCTTCGACTTGCAAAACAACCGTATGGGGCGCGGCCGCGGCTTCTACGACCGTCTGCTTGCCAACTCAAGGGCTTACAAAATCGGTACCACATACAGTTGTCAGATTTTCAATCAGATACCGACAGAAGAAACTGACATTCCAATGGATTTGGTGGTTGGCGGATAAACACAAAAAGCACGAAATGTTTTACGATTCCGTGCCTTTCGCGTGTTAGTTGTTTAAAGTGTTTTAGCCAACAGGTTCGTCTTTGTACTCAAGTATGTCACCTGGCTGACAATCAAGGGCTTTGCAGATAGCATCGAGTGTTGAGAATCGGACTGCCCGCACCTTGCCCGTCTTAAGCAGCGATAGGTTTGCCTGCGTAATGCCAATCTGTTCCGCCAACGCCTGCGACGATATTTTGCGTTTGGCCATCATCACATCCAAATTCACTATTATACTCATAATATCAATCAGTTAAACGGTTAAATCAACATCTTCTTTCAGATCTTTGCCCATACTGAATATCTGCGACAAAAGCATAAGCCCTGTGCCTGCTATAAGCCACGCGCGACCATTTATCGGGCCGAAAACCACCTGATAATCATCAAATTGGATACCGAAAGTCATAAAGTAGCCATATATCTGCCAAATGAATCGGACAACAAAGAATATTGTCATCAAAATGCCCAAGCGCTCAAGGTCAACCGTCATTTGCGACACAAATATATTCCCTTTGCGAATATTCCTAATCACCCTTACAATCAGTCGGATAACCCATATCAAACCGATAAGGTAAACTATGGCAACTACTACAGTTAAAACCGACATTTTGACAAAAAAATTTCGTGTCGTCCGAAAATGGATTTGAGCTTTATCAATGTACATCAACCCCATAGTTGTTGAGTTGGTCGCGTAAATAATCGGTGAGTTGGTGTGGCTACGTTTTCGCAGATTCACGTCGAACCACATAGGGCGCCAATTCCTGGTTATCGATACATCAACTGTGTCAATTTCGCCCAACGAATCGGTAACAACTTGATAGGTGGTGTCCGATTTAGTTGTAACCAACGGGTTGGCATCGCGCTCAACAGTCGGCATACTATCGACATTATCGTGGATATAGAGGCGTGAATAGTGTGGCTTGTCTGTGGGTGTGAACACTGCAAATCCAACAACAAACAGGATTGAAAACAGGAACAGTCCTGAGTAGAATTTTAGTTTTTTGTTCATAGTAGTAAGTTTTTTATTGTTAAACGATAAATAATTACTGTGCAAAAATAATTAAATTTTGATATTCGCAACAAAAAATAGAAAAATTTTATCGTTTTTCGATAATTATTTTTCGAATAATACAAATGTGTACTCTTTGCAGCCTTTCACCAACATCGAAATTGGCAATTGAGCCATCTAAAAATATAGCAGTCAACAATGTTTCATTTTTCCAACAATTTTCTACTTTTGCGCTACTCAAAAAAGAGAGAATAAATGCTTGTACTAAACAACATAAACAGAGGAATTTCCACTACGGGCGCACCATCGACGCGGTGCACAATCGCCTACATTCCTTCGACCACAACCACTACCCCTTGCGGGGGTCGAATGTGATATGTGGTTTCAGCAATTTTACAAGTATTTTACTAATCTATTAAAAATCAATTTATTATGCAGATATTAAAATTTGGCGGCTCATCGGTTGCCAATGCCGAACGCATTGAACAACTGGCCAAAATAGTGGGCCGATACGGTAAACAGGATTTGGTGGTTGTGGTGTCGGCTTTGCAGGGCGTTACCAACCTGCTGGAAAACAGCGCAAAAGCCGCACTCGAAGGCTCGGAACAGTACACCGAGTTCATCGACGAGATTCGCCGCCGCCACATTGAGATTATCAACGAACTGGTGGCCGACGACCAAAAAAACGCAATGACCGAATTCATCAAGGACCGCTGCGCAGAGGCCAACAAGATTTGCCAAAGCATCAAATTTTTGGACGAATGTTCGGACCGCACCCGCGCCAAACTGCTCTCAATGGGCGAGCGTATGTCGTCGACACTCATCAGCGCATCGCTTAACAATTTGGGACTGAAGAACATACTCGTCGACTCGCGCAACATTATCATTACCGACAGCAACTATCTGCAAGGCAATGTGGACCACGCCCTGTCGGAACAGAAAACGCGCAACGAATTCAAAAACTTCAAGGGAATAGCCGTGGTGCCTGGCTTCATTTCGAGCACGCACGACAGCGAGGCTTCGACTCTGGGCCGCGGCGGTTCGGACTACACGGCCGCTCTGCTGGGCAACTATCTCGACGCGTCGCTCATCGATATTTGGACCGACGTGAGCGGTATGCTGACGGCCGCACCGAATATTGTTTCGGCTGCATATCCAATCAAATCAATGAGTTATGAAGAGGCAATGGAACTTTCGTACTTTGGCGCGAAGGTCATCTATCCGCCGACCATTCAGCCTGCGCTTGAGAAGAAAATCCCCATCGGCATAAAAAATTCATACGCGCCTGACGACGAAGGTACGCTCATCACCGAGCACCCGAACCACGGCGACGCCACGGTTAAGGGCTTCTCGTCAATCGGCAACATATCGCTTGTAACCGTGTCGGGCAGCGGAATGATTGGGGTGCCTGGCGTGGCTATGCGGGCGTTCAAGGCTCTCTGCGCCGCGAATGTGAACGTGCTGTTCATCACGCAGTCGTCGAGCGAGCACACCATCTGCATCGGCATCTACACAACCGACGCCGAGGCGGCCTGCAGCCAACTCAACGAGGAATTCTCGATTGAGATTGAGCGCAAGATTGTGCACACCATCGAGTCGGAAGACGGCCTGGCAATCATTGCCGTGGTGGGCGACAAAATGCGCGAGCAGGTGGGCATCGCTGGCAAGGCTTTCCGCCTGCTGGGCGAGAACGGCATCAACATCAGAGCCATCGCGCAAGGCGCAACCGAGCGCAACATATCGATTGTTATCAAGGAAAAAGAGGTGGCAAAGGCGCTGAACGCACTGCACGACGGCTTCTTCCTGTCGAAATACAAACGCGTGCACCTGTTTATGGTGGGCGTGGGCACGGTGGGCGGCACAATGCTCGACCAACTGCGCGACCAAACCGATTTCTTGAAAAATGAGTACGGAATCGACATCCGCGTGGTGGGAATTTCGAACTCTAAACGAATGATTTTCAATCGCAAAGGCATCGACCTGACGAACTGGCGCGACCTTCTGACCAACGCCGACGAAGCGGCCAATCTGCCTGCGTTCATCGAGAACATCAAAACGCTGAACCTGCGCAACAGCATCTTCATCGACAACACGGCGTCGCACGAACTGCCGAAAATGTACAGCCGCGTGGCGCAACTGAGCATCCCGATTGTGGCGTCGAACAAGATTATGGCGTCGTCGCCGCTTGAGACGTACCTGAATTTCAAGAAGGAAGTGAAGGCCTACGGCGTGAAATTCCTGCACGAGACCAATGTGGCAGCGGGTTTGCCCGTGCTGAAGACCATTGAGGACCTTGTGGCTTCGGGCGACAAAATCATTAAAATTCAGGCCGTGCTTTCGGGCAGTCTGAACTACATTTTCAACACCATCAGCAGCGATGTTCCGTTCTCGCAGGCCGTGGTTCAGGCGCGTGAGAAGGGCCTGACCGAACCCGACCCCGCAATCGATTTGAGCGGTCTCGACGTTCGCCGCAAGATTCTGATTCTGGCGCGCGTGGGCGGAAATATGCTCGAACTTGACGACGTGCTGAAGAACGACATCATTCCTGAAAACGAATTGAAAGCCAACAACTTCGACGAACTTCTGGACAACCTGAAGAAAAACGACGCGAAGATTGAGGCCATCCGCGCCGAATCGGCCGCCGCTGGCAAGAAACTGCGCTATGTGGCTGAATTTGACAATGGTAAGGCCGTGACGGGCCTGCAGAGCGTTGACGCGAGCCACCCCGCCTACAACCTTGACGGAATGGACAACATCATTCTGCTCTACACCCGCCGCTACCACGACCAACCGCTCGTGATTAAGGGCGCTGGCGCTGGTCCTGGCGTGACGGCTTCGGGCGTGTTTGCGGATATGATGAGGCTGGCAAATATGTAGTTGAAAAGTTGAAACGCTTCGCTGTTGAACAGGTTTAACGAGTTGAAACGCTACGTTGTTGAACAAGTTTAATATTCATAAATATCAATGGATTATATATATAGTTTCGAGAAATTAGAGGTGTGGAAATTTGCGCGTGAGTACGTTAAAAAAATCTATGAACTCACCTTAAAATTTTCTAACACCGAAAAATTCGGGCTCACACAGCAAATTCAGCGGGCGGCTGTTTCTATTTCGTCAAACATTGCAGAAGGAAGCGGAAGGACATCACCTAAAGAGCAAAAACATTTTGTCGAAATTGCTTACGGGTCTTTAATGGAAACATTCTCTCAACTATATTTGGCATACGATTTAGGGTATATTGACGAAAGTGATTTGGTAGAAATCAAACCTTTGATAAACAATATCGCTGCACAACTTTGCAATTTGCGTAAAAGTATAATTGATAGGGAATCAAACTCATAATTTAAACCATTAAACTTCTAAACCTTTATTTTTAAACTTGTTAAACCCGTTAAACTTGTTAAACAAATATGATTTTTTACAGCACTAACGATAAAAGCAACACAGCGGACCTGAAAACTGCTGTGCTCAAAGGTCTTGCACCTGACAAGGGTTTGTATATGCCTGAATCGATTCCTGTTTTGCCGAAAACGTTCTGGGACAACATTCCTGGCAAGACAATGGGCGAGATTGGTTTTGAGTTGCTCAAGCCGTATTTCTGCCCTGATATTCCTGAAGATACGTTCCGCAAAATGGTTGACGACGCGTTCAACTTCCCCGTGCCCGTGGTCAAAATCACCGAGAACATCAGCACCGCCGAACTATTCCACGGTCCGACGCTGGCGTTCAAAGACGTGGGCGCACGCTTTTTGGCACGCGTAATGTCGTATTTTGCAAGCAATCAGGGCGATATAAATGTTCTTGTTGCCACTTCGGGCGACACGGGCAGCGCAGTGGCCAACGGATTTTTGGGCGTGAAGGGCGTGAAGGTGCACGTTCTCTATCCGTCGGGATTGGTGAGCCGCCTGCAAGAATTGCAGTTCACCACTCTTGGTCAGAACGTTACGGCCTACGAAGTTAGCGGCGTGTTCGACGACTGCCAACGTATGGTGAAAGAGTGCTTTATGGATAAAGAGTTGAACCAAAAGCGGATACTGACGTCGGCCAACTCAATCAACCTAGCGCGGTTCCTGCCGCAGAGCGTTTACTACGCTTACGCGCTGTCGCAGATTCCGCAAGAGCGCTGGAAAGACGTGGTAATGACCGTTCCGAGCGGCAACTTCGGCAATATCACCGCTGGACTGGTGGCCTGGCGAATGGGAATGCCCGTCAAGCGGTTCATTGCCGCCATCAACGCCAACCGCGTGTTTGCTGATTACCTGCAGACGGGCGTTTACAAACCGCAGAAATCGATTGCCACCATTGCCAACGCTATGGACGTGGGCGACCCGAGCAACTTTGCGCGTGTGATTGAACTTTTCGGCAAGTCGGTTGACAATGTCCGCGCCGAAATCAGCAGTTACAGTTACACCGACGAGCAGATTGGCGCCACAATGGCCGAAGTGCTGAAAGCAACTGGCTACGAACTCGACCCGCACGGTGCTGTGGGCTATTCCGCTTTGCGCGACCACCTGAACGCTGGCGAACTTGGCCTGTTCCTTGAGACGGCCCACCCCGCCAAGTTTATCGACACGGTTGAGAAATATACTGGCAAGCGCGTCGAGATTCCCGCACGTCTGCAGAAATTTGCCGAAGGCACCAAACAAACCGTGAAGATTAAAGCGGATTATACTGAATTGAAAAACAGACTGTTGGCGTAACAGCACAGTTGTATAAAACTAAAAATCCCCGTCAAATTGATTGGCGGGGATTTTTGTATGACTTCAAAAAATCGACCTACTTGCTATATATTTTTTATCTTTACAAACAAAAACGCTTATGGCCACAAAATCCTACAAACGGACTAATAATGCTGTTTCAACGGCTTCAGAACCGCAAGCAACTTACGCACAATGCCAAGCCGAGTGCACACCAGGCGCCAACAGGGCAGACCGTATGTCGGTTGAAGAGTATTTTGACAAAGTGTGGACTGCAGTTTTGAAAAAATATGAAGATATACAACGTTGAAATTGCTGAATCGGCACTAGCAGACATCGATAGTCTGGCTGAATTTCTTGTAAGCAATTTATCTATAGACGGTGCGAAACGCTATCTAAAGGCTATGCTGCAAGAAATCAATTCATTATCGATTTTTGCTGACCTTTACAAACCTAGCACCTACGCTGTCATCCTACGGTATCATCCGAAAGCCCGTAGAATGGTATCTCATAACAAAAAATGGGTGTATATATTTCACGTTGAGAACGATACGGTAGTCATTGACCGAATACGTCCATCGAAACTAATAACTCAATAATTTATTTGACGGGAATTTTTGTTCACCTTAAATCGAAAGTAAGTAACTTTGTAAAATACTGGTCGGTAGCGGAATTGCACCGTCAATATATATGATTAACAAAAAAAAGTAATTTGCTATGATTGCCGAAATTCTGAAATACACACTGCCTGCGCTGTTTGTCTTTTTGGCCACTTATCTTGTTATGAGCAAAATGGTTAAAAGCGAGCAACTGCGTCTGAAAGCCGAGAACGTGCTCAACAACCAGAAATTCATCACCCCCATCCGCCTGCAGGCCTACGAGCGAATGGTGCTGCTAATGGAACGCATATCGCCGCAATCGCTCATTATGCGCACGCAGCGGCAGAATATCACAAATCAGGAACTGCAATCGGCACTGTTGAAGACCATACGCTCTGAATTTGAGCACAATATGGCGCACCAACTCTATATCAGCGACAAGGCGTGGGAAATGGTTAGAATGGCCAAAGAAGACTGCATCAAGTTTATCAACCAAACGGCTCTGCAAACAAAACCCGACGGCAACTCGCTGCAACTCTGCAAGTTGATTTTAGAGAACACAATGGACCGCGAACTCGACCCCACAACAAAGGCAATCAGTTATCTGAAAGAAGAAATCAGGACGCTGTTTTAGGCCAATACGATTCATAAAATAAGAGCCGCGAGACAATTCTCACGGCTCTTTTATTTTTTGCGGTCGCTTGTTTATTTCTTAAGCACTGGGAACAAATACTTGTATATACTACTCAATTCAGCCTGCAAATCGGGCGAATCGGCGGTTATGGCAATCACTGCATCCTGGTCGGGCATTACAATAATGTATTGACCGCGGGCGCCGTCGGCACGATAGGCGTTGTCGGGGCAGCGCCACATTTGGTAGCCGTAGCCAAGCAGCCACGCGCAGTTGTCGGTGGTCAACCCTTTGGCTTCAACCTCGTCGGGGCGAGTGCCAGCCGGGACAGACGGTACTTGGCAAGCCGACGCTTCAGCCACCCACTCGCGGCTCAACAGTTGTTTGCCTTCCCATTGGCCCTGCTGCAAAAAGAGTTGGCCGAACTTCAGCATATCCTCCGTCTTGATAAAAAGTCCCCATCCGCCGCAGTTAATGCCTTGCGGACTCTCGTCCCAGCGTGGTTTCTCGATATGCAGTGGCTCGAAAAGACGCGGCGTGAGAAAATCGACAACTTTCTGACCTGTAATCTTTTGCACAATGGCCGACAGCATATAAGTTCCGATTGAATTATAGCAGTACCACGTGCCCGGCTCCTTGGTGACGGGGTGCTCAAGAAAGGCCGAAACCCAATCAGTACTGTCGCCGTTGCGACGCACGCTTGGCTCGGTTTCGTGGCCGCAGTTCATTGTGAGCAGGTCGCGAACGGTCATCGATTTCAGATTGTCCGACACTTCGGCCGGCAATTGGTCGGGAAAGAAATCGACAACCTTGTCGGTAACCTTCAACTTGCCATCATCGACAAGCATACCGACAGCCGTTGCGCAAAACGATTTGCTGACTGAGTGCATTACGTGAGCCGTATCGGCATAGCCGCCGTTCATCCATTTTTCGTAAATCACTTTGCCGTGTTGGGCAATCATTACGCTCTGAAGCGTCACGCCATCAATCGTGTCAGTGTAGGCGATAAGTTCGTCGGCGGCTGCAGTGATTTCGGCGACGGCCTCGCCTCGTGGCATTTGTGCGTTATCAGTCGCCTGTTTCGGCGAGTTTGAGCACGACTGCGTCATCAGCAACATTCCTACTGACGCAACAAAAAACAAAATTGTTCTCATAGAAATAAATTTTTTGGAGGCCTCGGCAGACCTTTGAGTTCTGCTGAATGCCAATTATAAATATGTCAATGGCATTGCAAGTCTGATTGATTACGAATCACAAAACCGACTTTAAAGATAGCGAACGGATTTAAATATGCAACTGAAATGCAGACAGTTAGCGAGAAAAATCTGCTACAGCGCGAGAGATTTCCTCAACCAATCCATAGTTACTCTCAATCGAAGTGCCGACTACGACAATGTCGGCGCCTGATTTTAAGGCAGTTGTGACATCGGCTGCCGAACGCAGACCTCCGCCGACAATCAGTGGCAGACCAACCGCACGGCGCACGGCCGCAATCATTTCGGCACTGACGGGCTTGGTGGCGCCGCTTCCGCCTTCAAGATAAATGGCCTTCAAACCCAACATCTGACCAGCCAGAGCCGTAGCAACCGCAATGTCGGTTTTATTGTAAGGTATTGGCATTGTGTTGCTTATGTAACGAACCGAAGTATAATTCTCTTCGCCAATCAGCATATAGCCTGTGGGCAGAATCTCAATGCCTGATTTGGCCAAAGCGGGTGCCGCCTGCACGTGCTGACCGATAAGAAATTCGGGGTTGCGGCCCGAAATGAGCGAGAGCAGCAGAATGCCGTCGGCCTTGTCCGACACTTGCATTGCACTGCCAGGAAACAGAACCACAGGCTTTTGCGTGTGGCGCTTCAGAGTGGCAACCGTTTCGTCGATATTGCTGAAAAGCAGGCTTCCGCCAACTAAAATAATGTCGGGGCCATTGGCAGAGTTGATTTTTTCGGTCAGGCGCAGCAAATCGGTTTCATTCTGCTTGTCGGGGTCGATAAGCAGGGCGAACATCTTGCGGCCTTTGGCAATATTTTCTTGAATATCAGTCAGTAACATATTTCGTTTTTCTACCCGATAATATACGACAAAATATTGTCGCCGATTAGTTGCGAATGGCAGTTTTTCCTTACAGGCGCGTTTTTGCGTATAACGACATTGTAATCAGCCACTTGCATAAAGTTGGGATTTTCTTCAATCTCAACTTCGGTGTGCTCTAGTCCGCAGCCAATCAACTTGTAGGCGGCTTCCTTGACCGTCCAAACAAGTGTGTGCTCGGTATCGGTTTTGCACCAATCCAATTCATTGCCAGTCAAGAATTTATGGCGGACTTTTGTTGTCCGCGCAGTAATCTGCTCAATGTCGATACCCAAATTCTGTTCGGCAACCATCACCGCAACCATATTTTTTGAGTGCGAAATCGATATAAAGCCCTTGTTTTCAGCAATATATGGCTTGCCGTTGCTGTCGTGTGCAATAGTTGCATTGCGTTTGAGCAACTCGCGCAGCACGATTCGTGTTGTGAGCCATTCAGTGCGGCGGCGGTCGTTGCCAATTTGCTCATACACAGCCTTATCCGCATCGTGCAAACAAATCATAGGCAAAAGTTGCTCTGCCGTCTCCTGTTTGCTCCAAACACCTAATACAGCATCGCCAATCGTCTGTGTAAATAGCAGTGGCATAGTTAGTTCCAACTAAAAGTCTCAATCAGGTGCTTGATATCGGCGTTAATGAAATCGAGCATCGGCGCGAGCGAATCTTTGTTTGGCACCACGTTGAAATAGAGCGCGCCGCGCACAAAATGGCGCACGCTGTCAGTCACATAGAACTGCACGTTCGACGCCGCGTCGCCGCTGATTTCGTAAAGCAGACCATAAACCTTGCGGTCAGGATTGTCGTACGGCGTCTCACTAATGGCGTCGGCTTTTATTGTGTGCTTATACACAAAGTTGTGTGCATCAGTAATATAACTGTCCAAATTATGGTCGATTGCCTTGTAACTCAAATGGATTTTCGCGTTGAGCGACTTGAAGTTGACATCGGCCCAATAGCGCTCGTCAGCGTTTTTTGAGTTGCGCAAATCGAAGGTTGCGTAAGTTGGATACTCGAACCGATACGGCACCTTGCAATCGATTGATTGATAACTTTTTTCAGGCATATCGACACGGTAATAACCGCGCGGTTTCGGCACATAGTCGTTGCCGCAGGACACCAGCATCGCGACAAGCGCAAACAGTGAAACGATTTTTGTCATAATCAGCAATTTGGTTGCAAAGGTAGCCAAATCATTGGTCGGCAGGTGCGGGTTCGGCGGCAATTTTGCGGTGCACCTTCACCGACGTAATGCGGCGGCGGTCGACTTCGAGAACGGTGAACTCGAAGCCGCAGCACTCAAAACGCTCGTTCTTGCGCGGCAGTTCGCCTTTCATCTCCAAAATCAGTCCAGCCAGCGACTCCGACTCACCTTGCGCCTCGGCAAATATCTCAGAATCAATCTCCAACTCATCGCAGAAATCCGAAAGCAGCGTCTTGCCTTTGAAAATGTAGGTGTTCTCGTCGACGCGCGTGAAATCGGACTCTTCTTCGTCGAACTCATCGGAAATGTCGCCCACAATCATCTCAATAATGTCCTCCATCGTCACCAGGCCCGACGTGCCGCCGTACTCGTCGACCACAATGGCCATATGGTTTTTCTGCATCTGCAACTCCTCAAGCAACTCGTTGATTTTCTTGTTCTCGGGCACAAAATGCGGCGGACGTATAAGCGTCATCCACTTGAAGCCGTTTTTGTTGTTCACATACGGCAGTAAGTCCTTAATATACAGAATACCAGATATTTGGTCGAACGTATCAGTGTAAACGGGTATGCGCGAGTAGCCCGACTCGGTGATTTTTTTCAGCACCTGCTCAAACGGCTCCTTCGACTCAATGGCCACCATATCCACCCGCGGGCACATAATCTCCGAAACCTCAATGTTGCCAAACTCGATAATGCCTTTCAACATCTCGCGCTCGCTCATCAGGCCTGTCGGATTTTCCTCAATCACGTCGGACAGTTCGTCCATCGAAATTGACTGATTCTTATGTATTTGCAACTCAACGTGACGGTTGTTGCGCGCCACGAAGAATGTCAGCGGCTTCATTATCTTGCTCATTATCAGCAGTGGAATCGACATAAAGCCGATTATCCCGTCGGGATTTTGGCGGGCGAGCATTTTGGGCATCACCTCGCAAAAAACAAGCAGTATCGGTGTAATGATAACTACCTGAAGAACAAGACATAACGCGGGGTGCAGAAACGAAAGCGGCTGACGCGTGACGTACATAAACAGTATGGCGACGGCCACATAGTTAATGCAGTTGAGCACCGACGTGAGCGCAAGCAGTTCCTCGGGTTTGTCGATAAATTTGAGTGCTGTGCGGGCGGTGATTTTCTTGCTTTTACGCAAAGTTCTGATTTGCTGTGTGTTAATCGACAGAAAAGCAACTTTGCTGCCCGACACAAGTGCGGCGGCTATCATTAGCAGAACGCCAGCAACTATTGCGGCAATCAGCGCCGCATCTGTTGAAAAGCAAGAGCCAATTGCCTGTATATCAGCAACTGTCTCTTGCGTATAAGGGTCGTTTTCCAAAATCTATGCTATTGGTTAAACTTAAAACGGCAAATCGTCGGCTTCCAACGGTGCCTGAGTTGGTTGCGGTGCCGAGTCGTAATTTGTGGCAGGCTCGCCAACCGAACCGCCCGAATTTGAACTTCCGCCGTTGCGCGAATCGAGCATTTTCATCTCGTTGGCAACAATTTCAGTTGTGAAACGGTCGTTGCCGTCCTTGTCTTTGTATTGGCGGTAGGTGATTCGGCCTTCGATATACAATTTTGTGCCTTTGTGCACATATTGCTCAATAATGCCCGCAAGTCCGCGCCAAGCCACAATTCGGTGCCACTCAGTGCGTTCCTGACGTTGGCCCGATTTGTCCTGATAACGCTCGCTTGTTGCCAGCGAGAAGGTTGCCACCTTTGTGTCGTTGTCCAAAGTGCGAATTTCGGGCTCGTTGCCCACATTCCCGACTAAAATTGCCTTGTTAATCATTGTTAAAATTTGTTTAGTGGTTAGAAATAAGTGATTTACGCTGTTTCGGTTGTGCCAGTCTGCGGCTGATATTTGCCGCTCAAAATCTTCATATCGTTGGCAATTACCTCTGTCACAGTGTGTTCCTTGCCTTCGCGGTCGGTATAACTGCGAGTCGACAGTTTTCCGTCGATATAAAGCATTGTGCCCTTGCGGATATATTTTTCGGCCACCTCAGCCAGATTGCGCCAAAGTGCCACTCGGTGCCACTCGGTGTGCGTGGTGCGGTTGCCCGATTTGTCGGTGTAAGTCTCGTTGGTTGCCAGCGAGATAGTTGTGCTTGCAACGCCTTCATTCAAATAGCGGACCTCGGGGTCCTTGCCCACGTTGCCAATCAAAGTTACTCTGTTTACCATAGTTTTTTTCGTGAAAAATGAAGTTAAATATACAAACATTTTGTTACACGCAAACTTTCGGCAAATATTTTTGGGGAATTAAAAGTGCAGACAGTCAATTTTTCGCACAGTCCCGATTGCTATCGGGAACACTGAAAACACAGATTATCACAGATAAAAAAGGCGATACTAATTTTGTGTATCGCCTTTTGAATGTGGGGCAATGCCGTTTTATCTGTGTGTTAGAAATATAATCACAGCAATGATTACAACTACTACGGATACTATAATAATACATCTTTTCTTTTGTTGTTTTTTATAAGATAATTCAGCATCTTCTCCTCCAAATGTCCTGTTAACAATTACACGTCCATCTTCATCATAATAATAGTACCCTTCTTCAAGACCTTTTTCAAGGTCTAATTGGTGTTCTTCCTTTCTTAATTTGGCAATTTTATCTTCTATCTCACTAACATCTTTACCTGCTTCTTGTGCTCTAGGCTTTTCTACAAACATTAATATGTTTATCTCTCTTGTTAACTCATCGAGTCTAGCATCTCTTTCGGCACCGCTTAATTTCGGTGTTTGAAC
>CAMHPA010000031.1 GCA_946186925.1 uncultured Bacteroidota bacterium
TCTTTAAACCTTACTCTTTAAACCTTACTCTTTAAACCTTACTCTTTAAACCTTACTCTTTAAACCTTAAACCTTACACCTTAAACTTCCCTCATCCTAAATAAACCGTTTTTGCTCTTCGGAATATTGGAATCCTTCGGAGGCAAGCCTCTGCTCTAGTTCGTCGCGGTTGACATTGAAGTGAAAGCAAATCTCATCGAGAGTGTCGAATTCCTCGTCACGCAGCAGGAAATTGATGGCCGACACAAGCATTGGCGTGTCATTTAATGGCAAATGGTCCATATCTGTTTTTTCGCGCAAAGTAAAGCAGAATTATTGGCTTCATAGCATTACCGCACCATTTCTTATAATAGTAACTCAAAAAAAGCGGTCCCCCTCCCATTGGGAAACCGCTTTTAATTATTATTAATCAGCGAATTACTTAAACTGCCATCCGTCAAATTCGAACTCACCGGCAAAAACAAAGAACAAATCGTGCTTGCCGCTGACTCGTTTGATTTTTGCAGTCACATCAGCAAACCCACCATTGGTATTTCCAACATTCAGATAACCAATACATTTACCATCAATCTTGTCTATGCAGATTTTGATTGCGCCGCCGTTGGCACTGGCAACTTTGGCAACAAACTGTTTTGCGCCATTGGCAAAATCGACACACGAAAGGCCAATCCAATCGCCTGTGTTGATGCCTGTTACACACATGTTGGTGGTGCTGTCAAGATAGCGGGTCTCAATGCCTCCCTGCCAAGCCATGGTTTCTGCCTCAGTGTAGTTGAACGGATTGAAGGTCTTAATCTGCTCAATACCGGTGTATGTGCCTGTAACCTGCTCAATCTTACCATCTTCAGTAATGGTTACCTTATCAACGTTGGTCGAACGGTAGCCGTCGGCGGTAATACCCATACGCTCGCGCAGGATTTGTGCGTGATAGAACAGATAGTAGTTGTCGCCGAGCTTGCAAACGGCGTGGTGGTTGTTGCCGCCAATGCCGAAGAAGTCGCCCGGATTGTTGAAGAACGTGCCCTGGAAGGTGAACGGTCCCATCGGGCTCTTGCTTGTCATGTAGGCAATGCGGCCGTTGCCAATCTCGGGGCTATTGAAGTTGGTGCAGTAGCTGTAATAGTAGGTGTCTCCGATTTTGTTAGCGCCGGCATCCTCAAACAAATACGGCGGATTGATGGCCACAGGGTCGCCATCAAGGCCGGTGAGGCTGGCGTCGAGCTTCACAACGCGGGCCGTGCCGGGGTCGGCAAACTGCGGGCCCTTGCCGGGAATGAACGGCACTCCTCCGCCGACATACAGATAGCCGTCACCGTTATCGTCGACCAGAACAGCCGGGTCGAACAGCCAGGTAACGCTGGCACAAGTTGGAGTCTCGCGTGATATAAGCGCCTTGCCAATGGGATCGGTCCAAGGACCATAAGGGGTGTCGGATGTTACAACACCAATACCATTGCCGCTGTTGGCGAAGTAAAGAAAGAATTTCTCCTTGCCGTCAATAGTCTTGTGGCAGGCTGTCGGGGCCCACGAGAACTGCGCCCATTTGGCGGCGCCGTCGGGTCCGGCAATCGGCATTGCGCCGTGGTCGGTCCAGTTGACAAGGTCGTCCGACGATATGCAGAAAATCTTGTTGATGGTCTGGAAAGAGTTGTTTTTGGCAACACCTGCGGTGTCGTACTCAAGCACGTCGTTGGTCATATAGACATAGACGCGGCCGTTGTACTCCATTGCGTAGGGGTCGGCGCCGAAACGCTGAGTGGCCAGCGGATTGTGCTCGTTTTGCTGCTTGTAGGCTTTTGCCAGTTCGATGTTCTCGAACATTGCCCGTGTTTCCGAGTTGCTGTCGCAACCTGCCATCATCGCCGCAGCAAGCAACATCGGCGCAATGGCTGTAATCTGACATTTTTTCATTTTCAATTGCGTTTAAATGTGGTTTAAATCGATGCTAAAGATAGAACTGAAAACAATAGAGAACATATTATCCTGTTAGGTAGAATGACTTATTCCGCATATATGGAACTGCTTTAAGAAAGTAGATGATATGGATTGACGCAGATTTTTGGCGCTAACCAAACGAATCCAAACAAATCAATCTTTTGCTTAAAGCATAACAACCGCACATTGCGTACACAGCAAGTCCCTTCCAGTGGTCGGCTTTGGTTTTGAGGTACATTGCCCAAAAGAACTTTTTCATTTTGGCCGTGACCTGCACCTTTCCGCCGTAGTTGTGAATGGCCGCGTAGGGCGTGTCGCTGCTGAAAATGACAGTGTCGCCCGAAATGCGAGCCCGCACCGATTTGCGCAGCGCACCTGTCTGCATCAGCAATGAGCCTTTGCTGGGAAACTTGCGCGGCTGCCAGGCTTTATTGAAAAAGCCTTTGCGGGCGAAGTTGCGGTCGAACTCGTCGGTGAGGTCGACTTTTACATCGTTCAGTATTTTCGATAACAGTTGGCGGTTCATTGGTTGACGGATTAACGCGATTACGAATTAGCGGATTAACGATTTTTTTTCATAGTGATATTAAAATGTTTTGTATGTTTGTGGTGTCGATTCTGCGGATTCGGCGCATACGAACGGTTGGCATTTATGTCAGCCGTTTGTTTTATACAAAAGCCTTAAATCCTTTCCGTTTTTTATCCAAATTTCATTAATAGCATAACCGTTTGCGATTCTTCCGTGGATTGAACGAAGCATATAACCATCGGTCAACCCGCAATCTTCAACAACCAATCTATTGGATTGTTTTAATCCGTGTTTTAGCATATTTCCAAAGCACCGCTTCTGGTCTCGGCCAGTAAATCCTTCGTGTTCGTAGAAATACTTGTCATCAACAAGTAAATCAGGGCATTTGCCGTAATATTTTGTGCCAATCAGCCTGTCATAAATGCGCTCGTAATCGTAGCAGTTTGTCGGGCTGTCGATTTTCGGTGTCAGCGTCACCTTCTTGCCCTGTTTTGCAAAATAGTCGGCCGAGTCGTAAATGCGTTTGTAGTCGTCGGTGCTGCGGTCAATGTTCTTGTACACGTCAATCCGACCGCCGTTCTTGTAAGTTCTGACAGTTTCGGGTACAAGCATTGGTGCGCGTTCAAGACATTTTTTTTATTGCCTTGCACGCTTGACAGGCGGGGCTGTTCGGGTCATACGACAACAGTTTGCGGTTGCAGTCGCCGCAGCCTTTAGGCAGGTATGGGTGCTTGGGCGGGAACACCTTCATCTGCTTGCCAGGATTGAATTTGAAAATCTGCTTTTTGGGCGTGTCGGCAATGCCATCGGCGGCGGCGCAGGCGCAGTCGGAGTCGCTCTGCGGGTATTTGCCTTTGAGAACCTGCACGGCGGTGCAGCGGCAGTTCCAGCCGTTGGGCGGCAGATAGTGATTCCAGAACTTGTCGGAGGGCGGCAGGGTTATGCCGTCGAGTGCGGCGTGCTCTTCGCGCACACGGTACTTTTGGCGCTACAACGAGCGGACACCCGAAAAAGAAGCCTACGCACAGGCGTGGATTGAGAATTTAAACCAGGATTTAAATGAGGATTAAATGGAGGTTAAAGGCGACCTGTTAAAAGTTTGTAAAGAGGTTCGTCTTTCCAATCGGTATGTCTAATCAAAGTAATCAGACATATTGCAACCAGCAACATAAAAATACCTAACAAAGTCAGGAAAACTGCCGGATGATATGTGAAAAACCTAATCATAACACTTTTTTTTAATTTAAACGTATTATGGCACAAATCCTAATCTATAAAGATATTTTTAGGCATTTCGCCGAACTTCTTGTAATACTTCTCACGGGTTGGATATTTGATGGACTGAATAATCCAATAAAACAGACCCGCCACAAATCCAACCAACAATACAACCAAACAAATATTAAACGAAAATAACAAAAAAATAGTTTCAATATGGCAAACGAAGTAACATTTAAAATCAATATCGACGGCAACACAGGCCACTGTTGAAGCCACAGAATTTGGCAGAGCCGTTGAACAGGTTAAGTCAAAGATTGATAAACTCAACAATGACAAGTTGAATTTCGCAGCTATGGTTACTGCTTGCGAGGCTATCACCAACGTACTCTCTCGTTGCATCCACAAAAAAAGCGAAGCCCCTATCCGACTTCGCTCTTTTTCAATTATTCAATCCTTCAATCCTTTACCTGTCCTGCAGCGGAACATAGTGGTACTCGTTCTGCAGAATGTTCTTGTAGGCAGGGCGGATAATGCGGCGCGATGCGAAGGTCATCTCCTCAAGGCGGTGGGCTGCCCAGCCCGACATACGTGCAATGGCGAACATTGGCGTGAACAGTTCGTGCGGAATCTCGATGGCCTCATACACAAAGCCGCTGAAGAAATCGACATTGGCGCAGACGGGCTTCACGTTGCCGTTCTTGTACTCGGCGAGTGCTTTGGGCGCCAGTTCCTCAATGTTCAGATAGAGTTGCAGTTCGGCTTCCAGACCTTTGGCCTTGGCAAGTTCTATTGCTTTGGTTTTCAGCAGTTGGGCGCGCGGGTCCGACAGTGTGTAAACGGCGTGTCCGATGCCGTATATCTTGCCCGAACGGTCGTAAGCCTCCTTGCGCAGAATCTTCATCAAGTACGACTTAATCTCCTCCTTGTCGTTCCAGTTCTTCACGTTCTTCTTGATGTTGGTCATCATCTCCAGAACCTGAAGGTTGGCGCCGCCGTGCAAGCGGCCTTTCAGCGAGCCGATGGCTGCGGCTGTGGCCGAATAGGTGTCGGTCATTGCCGACGACACAAGGCGCATTGTGAACGTTGAGTTGTTGCCGCCGCCGTGCTCTGCGTGCAGAATCATCATCAGGTCGAGAATCTCGGCCTCGAGCGGCGTGTATTTGTTGCCCTTGAGCAGATACAGGAAGTTCTCCGCTGCTGACAGATTGGCCTGTGGGTGTCTGATTACCAGCGATTTGCGATAGAACGAGTGGCGCATTCCCTGATACGAGTAAGCCACAATTATCGGCAGTTTGGCAATCAAATTGAGTGACTGCTTAACGAGCGATGGCAGCGAATAGTCTTCGGCCGTATCGTCCAAAGTGTAGAGAATCAGCACCGAACGCGACAGCATATTCATCAGGTCGCGGCCGCGAAGGGTGAGAATCATATTGACAAACGAGTCGTCCAAATCGCGCTTGCTTGCCAGATGGGTTGTCATTTCGGCCAATTGCAGCGATGTGGGCAGTTTGCCAGTGAGCAGCAGGAAGGTTGTCTCCTCAAAGCCGTGGCGGTTCTCCTTCTGAAAGCCCTTCACCAACTCACGGATTGGGAATCCGCGGTAGCGCAGGTCGCCTTCGGTGGGTATCAGCGTGTCGCCCTCACGGCGGTAGCCAACCACATCGCCGATGCTTGTCAGCCCGACCAGAACGCCCGAACCGTCGGCATTGCGCAGACCGCGCTTAACGTTGTACTTGTCGAACAGGTCCTTGTCGATTTGGCACGATTGGCCAACTAATCTTGAAACGTCGGAAATGAAATTCTCCATTTTCTTGTTGTTTAATCGTTTAACTGTTGAATCCGAATTCTGTGTAATGTGTAAAGTGTAAAGAGTAATGTTTGAGATTTGTATCTTGCTAATACTTTACACTTTAACCTTTACTCTTTACTCTATAAATTTTTAATCAGCGCATCCGCAAACTCCGATGTCGAGAGTTTGGTTGCGCCTTCCATCATTCGGTGCAGGTCGTAGGTTACGGTTTTCTGCGAGATGGTTTTGCTCATAGCCTTGCGGATGCCGTCGGCAGCCTCGGTCCAGCCCATATAGTCGAGCATCATTGCGCCCGAAAGCAGCAGCGAGCCAGGGTTCGACACGTTCTTGCCAGTGTATTTCGGCGCCGTTCCGTGAGTTGCCTCAAAAATGGCGTATCCGCTCTGATAGTTGATGTTGGCGCCAGGTGCAATGCCGATGCCGCCCACGCAGGCTGCCAGAGCGTCCGAAATATAGTCGCCGTTCAGGTTCAGCGTTGCAATCACCGAATACTCGGCGGGACGGGTCAGAATCTGCTGCAGGAAAGCGTCTGCAATACAATCTTTTATGATGATTTTGCCCGATTTTGCGGCTGCGTCCATTTCGGCGTTGGCTGTCTCCTCGCCAACTTCCTTCTTGCGGGCCTCCCATTGGTTCCAGGTGTAAACCTTGTCGGCGAACTCGCGCTCGGCCAGTTCGTAGCCCCAAATCTTGAACGCGCCCTCGGTGAACTTCATAATGTTGCCCTTATGCACAAACGTAACCGACGGTTTCTTGTGGTCGATGGCGTACTGAATGGCCGCGCGGACAAGGCGCTCGGTGCCTTCCTGGCTCACGGGCTTGATGCCGATGCTCGACGACTCGGGGAAGCGAATCTTCTTAACGCCCATTTCCTCAATCAGGAACTTCTTGATTTTCAGATTTTCAGGCGTGCCGTTCATATATTCAATACCAGCGTAAATGTCCTCGGTGTTCTCGCGGAAGATGCACATATCAACCAACTCGGGGCGCTTCACAGGCGACGGTGTGCCCTCGTAATACTGCACGGGGCGCAGGCATACGTAAAGGTCGAGTGTCTGACGCAGAGCCACGTTGAGCGAGCGGATGCCGCCGCCAATCGGGGTTGTCAGCGGGCCCTTGATGCCCACCAGATATTCGCGGAAAGCGTCCAGAGTCTCGTCGGGAAGCCAACTGCCAGTGGCGTTGAAGGCTTTTTCGCCCGCCAGAACCTCTTTCCACTCAATTTTGCGCTTGCCGCCGTAGTATTTCTCCACAGCCGCGTCCATTACTTTTTGCGATGCAGGCCAGATGTCGCGGCCAATTCCGTCACCCTCGATGAAAGGGATTACGGGGTTGTTCGGCACATTAAGTTTGCCGTTGCTGATTGTGATTTTTTCTGCCATAATATTCAATTTATTTTGATTGTTTACGAATTTGATTCAATGCGCCGCCCACCTTGAACCATTCAATTTGAGCCGCGTTATAAGTGTGATTTACAGTTATTTGCTCCTGTGTTCCGTCGGCGTGGCGGATGGTCATTTTCAACGGCACGCCAGCGCTGAACGATGTCAGGCCGCTGATGGCGAAGGTGTCGTTCTCGCGGATTTTCTCATAATCGGCCTTGTCGGCGAATGTGAGCGCCAGCATACCCTGTTTCTTCAGGTTGGTCTCGTGGATTCGGGCGAACGATTTTGCCAGAACCACCGCCGCACCCAGATGACGCGGCTCCATAGCGGCGTGCTCGCGGCTCGAACCCTCACCGTAGTTCTCGTCGCCAATGATTATGCTGCGCAGCCCGCGCGCCTTGTACGAGCGTGCAAGGTCGGGAACGGCTGTGTATGAGCCTGTTGCGGTGTCGAGCACCTTGTTGGCCTCACCGTTGAACGCGTTGATGGCGCCAATCAGCAGGTTGTTGCTGATGTTGTCAAGGTGTCCGCGGAAGCGCAACCATTTGCCAGCCATACTGATGTGGTCGGTGGTGCACTTGCCCTTTGCCTTGATGAGCAGTTGCAAGTTGTCGAAATCCTTGCCGTCCCATTCGGCGAACGGCTCCAGCAGTTGCAGACGCTCGCTCTTCGGGTCCACCTTAATCTCGATTTTCGAGCCGTCGGCAGGCGGTGCTATAAAGCCCTCGGGGTCGGTGATGAAGCCCTGTGCAGGCAATTCGTCGCCAACCGGCGCGTCGAGCATTACCTCGCGGCCGTCTTCGGTCAAAAGTTTGTCTTTCAGTGGGTTGAACAGCATTGAGCCCGAAATCGCCATTGCCGTAACCAGTTCGGGCGAAGCCACAAACCCGTGGGTGTTGGGATTGCCGTCGGTGCGTTTGGCAAAGTTGCGGTTGAACGAGTGAATGATGCTGTTCTTGGCCGTCGGGTCGTCGGTGTGGCGTGCCCACTGACCAATGCACGGACCGCAGGCGTTGGCCATAACAAGCGCGCCAATCTCCTTGAAGGCAGCAATCTGACCGTCGCGGTCGGTGGTTTTCTTCACCTGAGTTGAGCCAGGACTCACAATAAATTCGGCTTTCACCTTGATATTCTTCTCTTTAGCCTGACGAGCCACCGATGCGGCGCGGTCCAAATCCTCGTACGACGAGTTGGTGCACGAGCCAATCAAGCCAACTTCCATTTTCTCAGGATAGTTGTTTTTGCGGATGTAATCGGCAAACTGCGAGATTGGCGTTGCAAGGTCGGGCGAGAACGGTCCGTTCACGTAAGGCTCTACCTCTGAAAGATTTATATCGATGATTTGGTCGTAGAAATTCTCGGGATTGGCGTAAACCTCGGGGTCGCTTGCCAGATTGGCGGCGTTCTTCTCGGCCAGTGCGGCAATCTTCTCGCGGCCAGTAGCGCAAAGGTATTCGTGCATTTTCTTATCGAAGGCGAAGATTGAAGTGGTTGCCCCGATTTCGGCGCCCATATTACAAATGGTGCCCTTGCCCGTTGCCGACAGCGTGGCGGCTCCCTCGCCGAAATACTCCACAATGCAGCCCGTTCCGCCCTTCACGGTGAGCAGTCCAGCCACCTTCAGGATGATGTCCTTCGGCGATGCCCAGCCGTTGAGTTTTCCCGTCAGGCGGATGCCGATGAGTTTCGGCATTTTCAGTTCCCACGGCAGACCAACCATTACGTCGACAGCGTCGGCGCCGCCAACACCAATGGCAACCATTCCCAGACCGCCAGCGTTCACTGTGTGCGAGTCGGTGCCAATCATCATTCCGCCAGGGAAAGCGTAGTTCTCAAGCAGCACTTGGTGGATAATTCCTGCTCCAGGTTTCCAGAATCCGATGCCGTATTTGGCGGCCACGTCGTGCAGGAAGCCGTAAACCTCGCGGTTTTGGTCGTTGGCCACGGCAAGGTCTTTCTCGGCGCCCACATTGGCCTGAATCAGGTGGTCGCAGTGAACAGTTGACGGCACCATTGTGCGGCTCTTGCCAGCGTTCATAAACTGCAGCAGAGCCATTTGTGCGGTGGCGTCCTGCATAGCCACGCGGTTGGGCGCAAACAGTGCGTAGTCGGCTCCGCGTGTGTATTTGCGGACCTCGGCCTCAGGCGACAGGTGCGCGTATAGGATTTTCTCACTCAAAGTCATCGGACGGCCCAGCATTTTGCGTGCCGCGGCCACTTTTGCGGGCAATTCGCTGTAGAATTGCTCAATCATCTCTAAATCGAATAGCATTATTTATTATGTATTTTTGGAAGAAATATCTTCCCGTTGTTGTAAATCAGCGTTTTAAATACTTTCCAAAACCGCCGTTCCAAATATTTATGCAAATATTCCGCATAAATGTGAAACACCGCTTTTAAACCGCAAAGATAGCATTTTAGGGGCATTATTCCTACGGCTGCAGCTTTTTACGTTTTTTGCTTAAACGCTGATATATTGGCATCCGAAAAAAAATGAATTGCCTTGTTGCGTAGCCAATTATTACAGCATAATTCAATGGAATTACTTAGTACAGACTGAAGTCTTTACAAATTACTACTTCTCCGGATAAGTCCCCACCTTTTTGATAGTGTAGTCTTTCGCGTAATCGAGAATGTAGATTGACGTGTTCTGGTAGCCGCCCTGGTCGGAATAGGGCACAAAGTTGAACTCGGTTTGCAGCAGCGGCGCCTGATGGAACATAATGTAGTGGCGGAAGTCGTGGCCGAACTTGTTCAGCGCCGAGCAGAAAAACAGCGTGATGTCGTAGCCCTGGAAGGCCATACGGTCGGGCTCAACGTTCATAATGTTGCGGTAGTTGCGCACAAAATCAATGATTTCGGGCTTCTTGTAGTCGATGTACGAGTTCGACAGATAGTGCGTGTTGGTGTTATGGAAATTGTCGATGTCGATGCTCTCGAACCGCTCCCAACGCGGCTGCCCGAACAGCGTCACGTTGTACTCATACGAGTAGCCGTTGAGCTTTCCGATGACGTCGGTCACAAACGCGCGGTCGGTCGACGGGATGATGACGATGTTCTCCTTGCCCTTGATGAACGCGCTGCTCAAAATGTCGCCGCTCGTGTAGTAGTAATACTCGTTGTAGCGCACTTGGTCGAAGTTGTCGTTCTTGATTGACGCGTAGAGTTGGCGCTTGAATTCCGAAATGAAATCCTGCTCCTGCGAATCGCCGTTATGGATAACGATAAAGTTCTTTGTATCAATCTGATTCAGAAATTCGGCCATATACTTCATCTGAATGTCGAGCGTGGGGCAAACCTGAAATGCATAGGGGTTGTGGTCGATGAACGAGCTCTTGACCGACAGCGGCGACACAATGTTGATTTGGTGCTCCCACGCGTAGTCGCCCACCACCTGCAGCTCGCTGTTGAGCGCCGGCCCGATGAACATATTGTAGTCTGAAAGGTCGTGGGTGCGCATATAGTTGGTGATGTAAACGCTGTCGCCCTTGGTGTCGATAACCTTCACGTCGAACGACACGCCCTGTTTGCGCAACTCGTTGAGTGCCAACATCGCGCCGGCGTAAAACTCAATAAAACTCTTCGACCGGGCGTAGATTTTTCCGTTGTGCTCACCCCACCCTGTAGTGTCGTTCATATTCAGGTAGAACGGCAGGAAAAAAGCCACTTTGTAGGTTTTCGACTTGTCGAGTTGGGCGTTCTGCACGGTGTGCATCTTGCGGTTGTCGGCTTCGTAGGCTTCAATGCGCTCGCGCTCGGCTTCGGTAATCACCGGCTCTTTCGGTTCGGGCTGCTGTGTCTCAACCACTTGCGGTTGGTTCTCTTTTTGTGCCCCTTTCGGGATACGGATTAACTCACCTTCCTGCATACCGCGTTTTTTCAAGCTCGGATTGATTTTTAGCAAATCCTTGTCTTTCAAGCCGTAAGAACGGGCAATTCCGTAAAGGGTCTCTTGTTTCTCAACTTTATGAAAATCGAAATCACCTTCGATAACTTCTTCGGCCACAGCCTTTTGAATAGGCACACGCAGCATCTCGTCAACTTGTATTGAGCGGCCGACAATTTCCGGATTCATCTTCTCTATCTCGGCCGGCGTGGTCTGATACTGCCGCGCAATGCCAAACAAAGTCTCCTGCTTGGCAACCTTATGAAGTATGAATGTTGTGTCGGCTTGATGTTCTTCGGCTGCAGCCGTTTCTTCCTTCACTATTGATTTGATTTTCAGCCTATCGCCGATTTTTATGCCAAGCTCGGCACCCGGATTGTTCTTGTAGAGCTCGTCGATGCTGATGCCATATCGCTTGGCGATGTTGTATGGCGTATCGCCTTTAGTGATAAGGTGATAGCTGTAATTCTCGGGCAGTTTTTCTTCCTTCTTGACACGGATTTTGATGTATTGGTCAGGATGGATTTGGTAGGTCAGTTGCGGATTGTCGGCGATAATCGAATCAACAGGCACTTCGTAGGCGCGGCTGATGGCGCTCAAAGTCTCGCCCTTACGCACAATGTGAAGGTAGTATTCCTTGCCGTTAAGGCTCACCTTATTGTTTGCAATCTTGGTGGTTTCGTCCTGACCAACAGCCATTTGCGCGAACAGCATAAAAACTGCCGCAATAATTATAACCGATTTATTAGCACTCATCACCTTTTTAAATTTTGTGTCAAAAGTACACATTATCGCCGATTATCGGCAACGGTTGGTGTAATCTTTGCGCCGTCTGTCAACTTGTTACTGACACTCACCTGCTTACATCTTCCGCAGCACGTTCAGAATGGCGTCGCGGCACTCGGTCAGGCGCAGCCAGTCGGCGTTCTTTTGGCGGCGCATACGGTTGATGCGGGCGCGGGCCGTTGTCTTGCGGAACCACACATAGTAGCGGAACGCCAAGGCGGCCAGATAGGGCAGCGCAACCAGCGTCACAATCGCCATCCACCATTTTGGCAGCAGTATTAGCAACGGTATTAAATAGATAAGGTAGAACAAAAAGAACAGCACCACGGAAATCACAAATCGCACCGAACTCAAAAACTGCGGGTCTTTGATGCCGCGCGAAAAACGCATTGGAAGCGCGAACGGCAGAATGTTAGGCACGAATCCGGCCACGAAAACCGGCAGCAGAGCCAGTTGCAGCAGGCGGCTCGAGAAGATTCCAACGGCCGAATACTTGTCGCGGGCAACCGCCCAAAGGCGCAGATTGAGTTTTTTCAGTAATGTGCGGAACTCGTCGGCCAACTGCTTAACATTTTCGTATTCAGCCGATTGCGATTGAGCAAAAGCCAGCAGCTTCTCGCCCATCTGCTGTTTTTTGGCAAGTATCTCGGTGTGTTTCACGCTGCGGCGGCTCTGACGGCCCTGATAAAGGTCGTTGATGTAGATATCGTCAAGAGTTTCAAGCGTTTTGTACTCGGCTTCGTTGTCTAGATTGAGCATCAGCGGCAGCATTCCGGAACGAATTTCGTCCATCAGTGCGGCCATCGCCTTCTGCGGATTCTCGTGGTACAAATCCTTGTATTTGGCCACCTGAATGGGCTTGCCGTATTGCACCATAAACCGCGCGCCAACGTTGATGTAGTGCGTGTAGTCGAGTCCGGCGGGCACAATCTCGAGCCCCAGCTCAAAATTGTTGCGCTCTTCGGCCATAAAGGCGATGCGGGCCACGCCCTTCTTCAGTTGGCGCAGACGGCGCTCGCCCACGTGGCTGCCTTCGGGCAGAACAACCAGTTTCTGACGGCTTTCGAGCACGCCCACGGCTTCTTCAAACGACGCATCGTTGTTCTTCAGCTCCTTCACGCCGTCGCGGATGCGGTAAAGCGGCAGTATCTTTAAGAATCGCAGCGTGTTGGCAATCAACTTCGATTTGCCGAAAATATCGGCGCGAGCCATAAAAACAGCGCGTCCGTGCACGTTGTAGATGATGCAAAGTGCGTCCATCAGCGTGTCCTGATGATTTGGCGTGATAATCACCGGCCGGTCCTTCGAAATGTTGTCGAGCCCGACAATGGTGGTCGTCTTGAAAAACTTGCGGACGAAAAATCTCGAATAGTGCTTCAGCATTGTGTAGCCGACCGAGAAGTCTTGTATAGGTTTCTGCATAAAAGTTCAATTAGTTGCGACAAATTAATGCAAAAAAGTGTTAGGAAGTAGCCATCAGGCGCTATGTTTTTGCAACATTTACTAAACAATGTGGAAAAATAAGTAATACACTGATTATGAAATAGAAAAACCAAGTGCGAATGGCTGCGATTTCTACGATTATTGCCCGTTGCGCCAACGTTTTGCCAGATATTCCTGCTCCCATTGCCCTTTGGTTGGGAACAAGATGGCGCGGCGGCCGATGCGGTGCAAATCCATTATGGTTGTGTAGCCCGAGCGGGCGATAACGTGCGGCGCGAGTTTTAGCAAACTGTTCAATTCTTGTGTTGATAGATGATTCACAACCAGTGCATTGCCGTTGGTTATTTGATATTTTAGATTAGGTTCGGCACCCACCACAAGAATCCGTTTTGCAACACCGTTCAGGCGGCGCAGTATGCGTTTTGTAAACATCTTTTTCTGCCTTCCGGGACCCGAAAGCACAACCAGAACCTGCGGCACGGGCAGCGACGGCTCGTCCATTGTGTCGGCCGAGAAGCGCGAGAGCGGCCCGATGTATTCAACCGCAGCATCCATTGCTCCGCCGTGCGATAACGCGCCAGAGAGCGACTTTTGGGCGTCGGCATAGTCAGGAACCCAGATGTGCGCGAAACGGCGCAGCAGACGGGCTGTAAATGCGTGCAGCGGCTTCTCGAGCAGTTTTAGCCATTGCGGCAACTGAATGTAGAGTTGGTGTGTGATGATGGTACAGTCAGCACGGCGGCTCCAAAGGCCGTAGCGGTTGTCGGAAATGACGCGGCTCACTCCCATTCGCTTGATAATCTGCTGCAAACGCCAGTGCTCCAGCAGGATGCTGACGCCGAAAAACGGCACTTGCAGCGCAAGAGCAAGCGACAGCGGCCAGAAATAGCGCATCCGCCAGCCTTTCAGCCTGATGTGCATAAGGTTTGGAAATTCTTGTTTCAGAAATGCCGCAGCAGCACCGTCGGCAGCAATGACGACCTTCTCTCCTTTTGCCAGGCACTCGTTAATTATTGGCACACAGCGTGTTGCGTGACCTAATCCCCAATCGAGTGGCGCGATGAGAGTCATTTTTTGTGGTGTTGGGTGTCGGGTTTTAGGTGTTGGAACTATTGTAGAGACGTGGCGCGCCGCGTCTCTACACACCCATATATCTTTATACCAGTCGTTTAGACAGCGTATCGTGGCGCATTTTGCTGTTTACAAAATCGAACGGATAGAGCAGCACCACACCAGGTTTGATGCCTTTTTTGAAGCAGCCGTACTCGTTGTCGATACCAAGAGCGCGGGCGGCGCCGATGGTGGCATTGGCCAAAGCATCGTCGAACGATGCACCGTCGGTCTGCATATCAAACATTTGATTGACAACAAGTTCTTTAGTATTGAATGGCAGTTGGTTCGGTTCGGTGTAATCGATTTGAACACCCGAAAGGAAGCGGATACGCACACCTTTTTCGGTCATATCGGCATTGACTGAATTAACAATGAAGCCAGGAACCAGAACGCCGTTGTGGTACTCAAGTCCTTCTTCTTCAATCAGTTTGCCGCCAGTATCTACAATGTCGAGAATTGTTCCGTCGTCGTCAACCACCAAATGTCCGAATTTAATTGGCTTATCGATGCACGAATAAACCACGTTTGCTGCTATCTTTCTCATATTGTTGCTGATAAATGCAATAATTCGTTAAATTTTTTCAGGTGTAAATTTATTATTTCGCGCTTTCGTTGGATTCAAAGGCGGCAATTTTATTCCACAATTTTGACAAATTTCAGTGGAATCCGTAGTGCGCGGTGTTCCGCAGGCAGGACAAACATCGGTATTGCCCATCCAAACCATCTGATTATGTTGCATTTGTGCTTCACCTTCGAAAATAGGAAGACAAATGGCGTCGGCTATTGCCTTGCGAATGAATGAGTTCTGAACTGATGCCGTGCAAAATCCAACGGCCACAGCGGCCACTGCAAGCAGATATGTCGCTGTCTTATAATTGTTTACGCCGACCAAAACAGCCGCAATGGCAATCATCGCCGCCAGGAAAAGCGCGTTTTTCAGACTGAACCCGTAACCGACAACCGCCTTCGACGGCTCGGTGCGCACACTGACGCTGATGGGCGTCGGCACAAGAAACAACCTGCGCCAATTGTGGATAAACTGCTGATTGCCTTCGGTTTTCAAGTCGAGCATCTCACCTATCGCATCTGCGGCTTCGGGCAGCTGAAGGTCGGCTGAGTTGTAGAACTCAACGCAGTCGGAATACCAGAATGGCGGATGGGATGGCATTTTTTTGATGGTGAATCGGTGAATCGAAAGGTTTAGTCGCTTCGCTGGTCAGAAGTTTAGTCGCTTAGCTGTTGAGAAGGTTTAGTTTAAGGTTTAACGGGTTTAACAGGTTTAAAATGGACTTCAGACTACAGACAACGTACTACAGACAAATTTGAGTAATGTTTAAAGTGCAATGATTAATAATTCTCTAATGCCTGGTGCCTAGTGCCTAATGCCTAACACCCAACACCTAACACCTAACTACTTATTAATAAAGCAACTACGCAACTCTTTCTGCACTACACAACCCAATGAGTCGTGCGGATTATTCACTTCAACCTTGACCAGACCGACGTTTTTGGCGTAATACTCGCGAAGGTTCCAATGGTCGATATTGTCCAGACTTTCAATGAATTCGGTGACGCAATAGACATCTTTATATATCGAATCGCCCACGGCCAGCGAATCGATGGCAACCTCAGAACGCTTCAGTTTGTCGCCGTTGTTCTCATCAACAATCCACATTGCGCTGCCTTTGGCTCTGAGCAGTTCCTTCATCGGATAGAGCGGCGAAGGCTGATAGATGCTGTATTTGTAAAGGTAGTGGCCGTCCCAGACGGGAACGTAGCACTCGTCGGTGTAGTCGGTTGATGTGGTTGACGGGCGGTAGCTGTGCAGCTCGTAGGCAGTGGCGCGCACGCGGGTGCCGTCGGTGTAGTCCCAGTAAGAGCCTGGATAGGCCGGCAGATAAGCCTCAGGGGCGATGTATTTCGGGTCAGAGCCGTCGCCGCAAGCCGCAAAAACGGCCAGTCCGGCAGCCACAATAAACGAAAGTCTAAACGGTCGCATTTTTATCTCTTTTTAATGATAACACAATGAATGTCAAGCCCAGAATAACAAACGGGATGCTCAGCCACTGCCCCATATCGAGCATCATCGACTTCTCGAACTCGACCTGAGTCTCTTTGGTGAACTCGATGAAGAAGCGGAACGCGAAGATGAGCGCCATCGCAAGGCCGAAAATGAGTCCTTTGCGCTTGGGGGCATCGGTTTTGAAGTACATCCAGAGCAGCGTGAGCCCCATTGCAAGGTAGCCCAGCGCCTCGTAGAGCTGCGACGGATGGCGGGCGAAATCCTCACCATTGTTCTCGAAGATGAAGCCCCACGGCTGAGTCGTCGGGCAGCCCACAATCTCTGAGTTCATCAGGTTTCCCATCCTGATAAAGAATCCCGAAAGGGCAATCATTATGGCCAGGCGGTCGAAGAGCCAGAGCGTATCAACCTTGTATTTATGCACAAACAGCCCCAAGGCGATGAACAGCCCGATGCCCGCGCCGTGGCTCGCAAGGCCGCCCTCCCATATTTTCAGAATCTGCAACGGGTGGCTCAGGTAGAATTGCGGCTCGTAGAACAGACAGTGTCCAAGCCGCGCGCCAACAATGGTGCCGATGAAGAAATAGAGCAGCAGATTGTCGATATAATCGAGCTTGACGCCCTCGCGCTTGAAAATGTGCTTCATCAGATAGTAGCCCACCACGAAAGCTATGGCGAACAGCACGCCGTACCAGCGCGGCCCGAAGGCTCCAATGCTGAAGATTTCTGGCGACGGATGCCAATGAATGTATGCAAGATTCATTTTGAATGATTTTGCGCAAAGTTAAGCGGAATTTTTGAAAAGTTGACTTATGAGTTATGAGCCTTCAACGAGTTATAATTCATAAATTAAAATATTCATTTTTTTCCCACCTTTGGCGTGCATAAACCGAAGCAGCAATGGCGGCACAGAACATTCTCGACACTGACATAATGTACCTGAAGGGCGTTGGCCCGCAGCGGGCGCTGACGCTTGCCGATGAGTTGGGCGTGAAAACCTACGCCGACCTGCTCTACTATTTCCCCTACCGCTATCTCGACCGCACGCGCTTCTATTCCATCAACTCGATAAACGAAGATTTGGGGCTCATTCAGGTCCGTGGACGAATCACCAAGACTGAACTTGTGGGCGAAGGCCGCAACCAGCGCTTTGTGGCGTGGTTCGCCGATGAGACCGCCGCCATGCCGTTGGTTTGGTTCAAGGGCATCAAGTGGATTAAAGACCGATTCAAGGTCGGGGCCGAATATGTGGTTTTCGGCAAGCCGACGGAATTCAACCACCAGTTGAATTTTGTCCACCCCGAGATTGAAGATATGGCCAAGTACCAGGCCAAGCCCGAGTACGCGCTGCAGCCGCTCTACAACACGTCGGAAAAGATGAAAACCAAGATGGTTACGTCGAAAACCATCCACCAGCTGCAAATCAATCTACACGAAGCGATTAAGAACGTGGCCATTCCCGAAACGCTGCCGCGCCAACTGCTCGAAAAGCTCAATCTGCCAAACCTGACAACCGCTTTGCGCGATATTCATCTGCCTAAAAATCAGAACGATTTGCAGCGGGCACAGTTGCGGCTTAAATTTGAAGAACTATTTTATATTCAACTCAAACTATTAAGACTCAAAAAGATACGTGCACGAGCCAACGGCGGGCACCGATTCGAAGTTGTGGGCCACTTTTTCAACGATTTCTACAACAACCATCTGCCCTTCAGCCTGACCAACGCCCAGAAGCGAGTTCTGCGCGAGATTCGCCGCGACACCAACACGGGCCTGCAGATGAACCGTCTGCTGCAAGGCGACGTGGGCAGCGGCAAGACGTTGGTGGCACTGATGTCGATGCTGTTGGCGATGGACAACGGCTTCCAGGCCTGCCTGATGGCCCCCACCGAGATTTTGGCGCAGCAGCACTACAAATCGTTCTGCGAGATGCTTGCGCCGATGGGCATCGACGTGGCGCTGCTCACAGGTTCGACAAAGCAATCCACCCGTACCCAACTGCTTGCCGACCTTGCCAGCGGCCAGTTGAAGATTCTCATCGGCACGCACGCGCTGATTGAAGACCGTGTGGTTTTCAACAATTTAGGTCTTGTGGTCATCGATGAGCAGCACCGTTTTGGCGTGGCGCAGCGGGCGCGCCTATGGTCGAAAAACAGCATTCCGCCGCACGTTTTGGTGATGACAGCCACCCCTATTCCGCGCACGCTTGCAATGACGCTCTACGGCGATTTGGACGTGTCGGTAATCGACGAACTGCCGCCAGGCCGCAAACCCGTCAAGACCATGCACTACAACGATTCGCGGCGTTTGCAGATGTTCGGATTCCTGCGCGAGCAACTCAAGCAGGGACGGCAGGTTTACATCGTCTATCCGCTCATCAGCGAGCCAAAAGCGTCTGATTTGAAATATCTTGAAGACGGCGTCGAGAGCATATCGCGCGCCTTCCCCCCGCCCGACTACGCCATCAGCGTTGTCCACGGACAGATGCCGTCGGCCGAGAAAGAGAAATCGATGACCTATTTCGCCAAAGGCATCACCAATATAATGATAGCCACCACGGTGATTGAAGTTGGCGTGAACGTGCCGAACGCATCGGTGATGGTGATTGAGAACGCCGAGCGGTTCGGCCTGAGCCAATTGCACCAGTTGCGCGGGCGCGTGGGCCGCGGTGCCGACCAGTCGTACTGCATTCTGATGACGGGCGACCGCCTGACCACCGAAGGCCGCAAGCGCATCCAGACGATGGTCGAGACCAACGACGGCTTTGTGATTGCCGAAGCCGACCTGAAACTGCGCGGCCCAGGCGACATTGAAGGCACGCAGCAGAGCGGCATCTCCATCGACCTGAAAATAGCCGATTTGGGCAAAGACAACCAGATTCTGATGCTTGCCCGCAACGAAGCCGCCCAGATTCTCGAAGCGGACCCGAACCTGAAACAGCCTGAGCACGTCATTCTCGACTCTGAAATCAAACGCCGCTGGAAATATGAGTTCGACTGGGGGCAGATTAGTTGAAATAGCGTTGTTTCTTACTCTAACAAGCAAACCACATTGCCACATAACTAAAAACCCCGAAAAGCATCAGCCTTTCGGGGTTTTCTATTGAATTAATTCAATCCTTCTCTCATTCACTCATTGATTAAACCCAACGCAAGAGCGGAACATCCTGGCGGTGCGGCAGGTCGACGTTCTTTGCGAACAGACGAACACCGTAGTCGTATGAGCCTGGATGGTCGAGTTTGAAGTCGATTTCGAAGAAGGCCATCGAGTCAACGTGCTTGTTGAGTTTCAGTTCCTTGCGGTCGAGCAGTTTGGTGCAGTCCTGGTCCATAATAACCATCTCCACTCCTACGTCGTCGATGTCAAGGTTCTTGATGTCAACAATCACCTCACCGTGATAGTTCTGGCCTGCCTTGAACTCTGTCTTAAGGGTGCTCGGGAAGTCAACCGAGACAACTTCAATCTTATCCCAGTTCTCGTAGATTTTGTTCTTCCAGCGCGACAGGTCGCGGGCAACTTTGAAGTTGTCGGCAATGACCTTGCTGCTGCGCTTGTAGAGCGGCGAGTAGTACTGGTTGATATAGTCGTCGAGCATACGCTTTGTTGTGAAGTGCGGTGCGATGCCTGCGATTGAACGCTTGATGTACTGAACCCACTCTGTCGGGATGCCGAAGTTGTTGCGCTGATAGAACAGCGGGATAATCTCGTTCTCAAGGATGCTGTAGATTGTGGCTGCATCCAGTTCGTTCTGGAACTGTTGGTTCTGATAGGTCTGCTCCTGTGGAAGCGCCCAACCAGCCTTCTCTTTGTAGCCTTCAACCCACCAGCCGTCGAGCACGCTGAAGTTCAGCACGCCGTTCATTTCGGCTTTCTGACCGCTGGTACCGCTGGCTTCCAACGGACGTGTCGGGTTGTTCAACCAAACATCGACACCGCGAACCAGACGTTTTGCAAGGTCCATATCGTAGTTCTCAAGGAACAGTATCTTGCCAACGAACTCTGGACGGCGCGAAATCTCAACAATATTCTTAATCAAATCCTGACCAGCCTTGTCGTGCGGGTGAGCCTTACCTGCAAACAGGAATTGAACTGGGCACGACGGATTGTTCACGATTTTTGCCAGACGGTCGATGTCGCTGAAGAGCAAGTGAGCGCGCTTGTAGGTTGCAAAGCGGCGTGCGAAGCCGATTGTCAGAGTGTGCTCGTTGAGTCTGCTCAAAGTCTCTACCACATATTTCGGGCTTTCATGACGCATAATCGAGCTCTTCTCGAAACGTGCCTTCACGTAGTCAATCAACTTCTTACGCAGTTGGTTGCGCAAATCCCAGATAACACTGTCCTGAACGTCGAAAATCTTCTCCCAGTATTTGGTGTTCGACTGGTCTTGCATAAAGCCGTCGCCGAAGGTGCTCTCATACAGACGGCGCCACTCTTTGGCAGCCCACGTCGGCATATGAACGCCGTTGGTTACATAGTTGATATACAGTTCGTTGGTCGAGAAACCAGGCCACATATACTTGAACATCTCCTTTGTCACATCGCCGTGCAGCATCGAAACGCCGTTCATCTCCTGCGAAGTGCGGGTTGCCAGAACGCTCATCGAGAACTTGCCGTCGGGTGCAAGGCCAAGGTTCATAAATGTGTCCCAATCAATCTTCAGACGTTCTGGAATCGGGCGCAGATAGGTGCGAATCAGATTCTGGTCGAAGGCGTCGTGGCCAGCGGGAACAGGTGTGTGTGTGGTGAACAGCGACGAAGCGCGGACAGCCTCAAGAGCCTCGTTGAAGGTCAGATTCTCGTGCTGAACATAGTCCGACAGACGCTCAACGTTAATCATTGCGGCGTGTCCCTCATTGCAGTGGAACACATTCGGCTTGATGTTCATTGCCTTCAGGGCGCGAATACCACCAAGGCCGAGCAGCATCTCCTGTTTCAAGCGGTTTTCCCAGTCGCCGCCGTAGAGTTGCTGCGTGATTGCGCGGTCCTCTGCGCTGTTGTCGGGATCTTCAGTATCAAGCAGATACAAAGGCACACGACCAACCTGCACTTTCCAGATACGGGCTTTCACCATACGTCCTGGCAGGTTGAGCGAAATGGTCATTTGGCGTTTGAACTCGTCGAGAACGGCAGAAATCGGCAGATTGTCCATATTCTGCGGAACCAGACTTGCCTGCTGCTCGCCCGAAACTGTCAGTTCCTGAGTGAAATATCCGTATTTGTAAAGGAATCCGACGCCAACCATCGGCATATTCGAGTCGCTGGCTTCTTTCAGGTAGTCGCCAGCCAGAATGCCCAGACCGCCCGAGAAAATCTTCAGGTTGTCGGTCAGACCGTACTCCATACTGAAGTAGCCCACCAGCGGCATATCCTTGCGTGGTGCCACGCTCATATATTCTGCGAAATTCTTCGACACACGGTCGAATTTGGCCAGGAACGCTGTGTCTTTTTCAAGTTCGGCCAGACGGGCGGTTGAAACAACTTTCAGCAAGGCGATTGGGTTCTTCTCAACCTTTGCCCACAGTTCGGGGTCGATGTATTTGAACATCTCAATTGCCTCGTAATTCCAGCACCACCACAGGTTATTTGCCAGATTATCCAGATTTTTCAGCCTTTCAGGAAGGTCTGAATGGATAATCATCTTCTTCCAAATTGGTTCGTTACTCATAAGTTTTTGACTATTATTAAAATTATTGTTCGTATGCATTATTTGGTCGTCGACGCGTGCGAGCGACAGTGTGAGCGCCTTGCTGTAGGCTTCGGCGTAGTAGTGGAACAGATTGTCCCAACTGATTTCGCTGGCCTGCTCTTTGGCGCGTTTGCGCAGTTTGGCGCGGTCGGCGGGCGACATCTTGTAAACGCGGTTGATGACATTCACCAGTTCGTCAACCACATCCCAGTAGTTGTCTTCAGTGCGTGTCACAACCTCAATGCCATCCTGGATTCCGCTGGTCTTTTTCAGCATCCACTGGCCGAATCCCGCAAGGCTTGTGGTCACTGTGGGCACGCCAACAGCGATGCTCTCAAGCGGTGTGTAGCCCCACGGCTCGTAGTACGACGGGAAGGCCGTCAAATCGAAACCGCTCAACAGGTTGTAGTACGACATATTGAAGATGCCGTCGTTGCCGTTCAGATAGACAGGAACCAGCACCACATTCACCTGCTGCCCCTGATTATTAGTCAGTTGCAACTGATGGGTTTTGTCCATCACGGGGTCGTAGTAGTCAGGGTTGAGCGAGTGCGTTGTGATGCGCTCGTCGGGTATGCGGACATTGCTGTCGGCCAGACGGTCTTGCAGGCATTTGCGCGGGCCGTAGTTGAAGTTCGGCACCAGAATGAAACCGACAATGTTGTGCTTGTAACCGCCCTGCTGGTTCAGTTTGCCAAGAGCGTCAATAAAGATGTCGATGCCCTTGTTTTTGAACTCGTAGCGGCCAGAGATTGCCACAAACAGAGTCTCATCGTCGCACTTGTTGCCTGTCAGCGCCTCCGTAACCTCGGCAAGTTTCTTGCGGGCTTCTTTGGTCACATTGTCGTCCATATGCGGCAGGTGATTGAGTGCAAATCCGTTAGGTGTAACTGCATCGGGTTCGTTATTCAAAAGCACCTTGCACTCGTTGGCCGTCACCTTGCTCACCGTTGTATAGACCGACGCCACCTGAGCGGCGGTCTTCTCTAGTGAGTGTTTGGCCATCACGCCAAGTTCGCGTGCGCGGATGTCGGGGTCGAACGAGCCTAGGCTCTTGTAGAGCGGGAATCCGTTGCCCGCAACCGAGCGGCCCAGCACTGTAGCGTGTGTGGTGAACACGGTTGCCACCTTCGGGCAGGCGCGGTCGAGATAGAGAACGCCCGAGCCAGTCTGCCACTCGTGGAACTGTGCAACCACTGGTGCGTCAGGCAGATAGAAGTTTTTGTAACTCTCCACCACCTTGCCTGCCGCATAGCCGAACAGCACCGACTCAATATACTCCCACTCGCCTGTGATGGAATCGAGTTTGTAGGTCTCCCACCACGAAGCCAGCAGTTTGTCTTTCAGCGGAATAAATACTGTATAATCGACCAGCACCGCCAGCGGCTTGTGAGCCACGTTCCAGCGGCCAATCTTTATGCGCAGGCCTTCTTTCTCAGCCGTCTCCTTCCATTCGGGAAACAGGCTCTTGTCCTCAGTGAACTCTGAATTGCCCTCTTCCCTGACCAAATCGGGGCCGATGAACATAATGTTGTCGCCGTAAGCGGCATATTCGTTCGGCATTTTCGAAGTTATCACAGTGTGGATTCCGCCCACCTTGTTGCAAACTTCCCAACTGGTTTCAAATAAGAATGCTGGCTTAATTAAATCGCTCATTTACTTCAAATTAATAATCACGATAATTTATTCAGCCTATGCCTTTTTGGCTTTCGATTTCAGTTTCTTGATTTCAGCCTTCTGCTCAAGCACCATATCCTGCAGTTTCTCAACGTCGCGGCAGGTTCTGATTTCTGCGTCGGGCAGAGCCTTGTTCACGCGCAACGAGAAGTCAGTCAGCACGTTCATATAGTTGATGAAAGCGTCGTACGGTGTCTTGTAGGGGTTGAAATATGCGTGCACCTCGCCGTCGCTGAACCATTTTGTCGACATATAGTAGAAATGGTCGCTCGTCTGCAGGTACTCCCAGTCTTGCAGAATCTGCGGGTCCTTCACCTGTGCAACCTTGTCGGTCAGGGCGTAGAGTTTGCTGAACGCCTCGTTCTGCATATTGTTGCCCAGCCAGGCTGTGATGTCGCGCTCCTCGTCGGCCCACGAGATTGGGTAAGGAACGTTGATGGCGGCCACAGGCTGCACGTTCTTGATTATCTGCGACGGTGTGGCAAAGCGGAAATCGGTCTGATTCAGCACTGCATCGGGCAGATGCTCAAGGAATTGGAAGATTCCTGTCTCCTTCTCCTGATGCTCGCCGAATGTCTCGTAGTCCATAAACAGATTGACAATCTCCTCCTTGTCGGGAACCTCGTTCAGACGGGCAGCGTAAGAGTCTGCTGTCCAGTGCTTTGCGCAGAAACGGAACGAGATGTCATCGCTCAATGTATAGTTACGCAACAGAAGTTTTAATTGCGGCTCTTTTGCATTGTAATACAAGAAGTTAGGCGATTTCCAACCCAGAATGTGCTTAGCACCCTCGGTGAGCATTCCCTTGTAGCCCATCTTGTAAACGGCTGCGCCAACCTCGTCAGAGTAAATCAACTCGGTGTTGCGGAACACTTTCGGCTTCTGACCGAAAAGTTTCTCAATCTTTGCTGAATGGTCCTTCACCTGCTTCTTCATCACGTCGATGTTGGCCTGCGAAGCCAGCGAGTGTGAATAGGTCTCGGCAAGGAATTCAACCTGCCCTGTCTTGGCCAGGCGTTGGAAACTCTCAATCACCTCAGGCGCGTAGAGTTCGAATTGGTCGAGCGCGATGCCCGTGATTGAGAAAGTAACCTTAAAGTTTCGTCCGTGCTTCTCTATCAGTTTGAGCAACAATTCGTTGGTTGGCAGATAGCAGTTGCGTGCCACCTTTTGCAGAATCGACTCATTAAGATAGTCATCGTAGTAATAATGGTCGCTGCCGATATCGAAGAATGAATATTTGCGGAAGCGGAATGGTTGATGAACCTGAAAATAAAGACATAAATGCTTCATAGTTCCAAATTTTATAAGGTTACTGATTTAATACTGATTTATAAACGTTGTAAACGTGTTTTGCCGACTCTTCCCAGCGCAGGCTGTTGGCCTCTTTCAATCCGTTCTCGCCAATGGTTTGGGCCAGAGCGGGATAGTTGAGCAGAGCGTAAATGGCGTTGGCCATCTTGTCGATGTCCCAGAAGTCAATCTTGATGGCGTGTTTCAGAATCTCGCTCACACCCGACTGCTTCGAGATGATGACAGGAACGCCCGACTGCATCGCCTCGAGCGGCGAAATGCCGAATGGCTCCGAAACCGATGGCATAATGTAGACGTCGCTGTATTTGAACATACGGAACACAGCGTCACCGCGCAGGAAGCCCGTGAAGTGGAACTTGTCCATAATGCCCAGACTTGCGGCGCGTTCAATCATCTTGTTCATCATATCGCCGCTGCCAGCCATCACAAACCGCACGTTGTCCATCTTCTTGAGCACCTTGTAGGCGGCCTCAATGAAGAACTCAGGACCTTTCTGCATTGTGATTCGGCCCAGGAACGTCACCACCTTCTCGTCGAAGCCGCGTTTCTCGCGGTCGATGGCTTTCAGGTTGGGCTCCACGGCGTTGTAAACGGTCACCACCTTGTCGGGCGATTGGCCGTATTTGTTGATAACGATGTCGCGCGTCAGATTGCTCACGGTGATGGCCTTGTCGGCTGCGTCGAGACCTGCTTTCTCAATGTTGTAAACGGCAGGATTCACGCGGCCGCCGCTACGGTCGAAATCGGTGGCGTGAACGTGCACAACAAGCGGCTTGCCCGACACACGCTTTGCGGCCATTCCTGCAGGATAAGCCAGCCAGTCGTGGGCATGAATGATGTCGAAATCGTACATTGTGGCAATCTGCTCGGCAATCAGGCTGTAGTAGTAGATTTCGGTGAACAGGTTGTCGCCGTATTTTCCTGTGAACGGAATGCAGCCCGACTCTCCCACCTCAACAATGTGCTTGCCGTAGTAACGTTTGTTGTTTCTCAACGCGAAGTACTCCTCAGGCGTTGAGTACGGAACCAGATTCGAGCCCACCTCAATGTACTGAAGGTTCTTGACTTGTCCCGAATAACTCTCTGATTTTGTGACTCTCAGCGGAATGTTTCCCGCACCCACGAGTTTGATGGCCTCTTGGTCCTCGTCGCCGTAAGCCTTTGGCACGACGAAAATAACCTCAAGGTCGTCAATCTTCGACATACCTTTGGTCAGGCCGTAGCAAGCGGTGCCCAAACCTCCAGAAATGTGCGGCGGAAACTCCCACCCAAACATTAAGACTTTCATTATCAGTTATTTTTATTGTTCTTTATTTCTTTTTCGATGCCTTTGCGGCGGCTTTGGCGGCTTTCGGTTCGGCCTTTTTGGCGGTCTTCGCCGATGCTTTCTTTGCTTCAGCCTTCACTGCTTTTTTAGGTTCGGCTTTCGCCGATGCCTTCTTTGTCTCAGCCTTTGCGGCGGCCTTCTTCGGCTCTGCCTTCTTCACTTCCTTCTTCGCTATGGCCTTCTTTGGTTCCGCCTTCTTCACTTCCTTCTTCGCTGCGGCTTTTTTCGGCTCTGCCTTTGCCTTCGGCTCTGATTTCTTCGGGTCCTTCTTTGCTGCCGCTTTCTTGGTGGGTTTGGCATCAACTGCGGTCTCGCCAGCAAATGTGTTCGACAGTTTTTTCATATAAAGCAGTGCCGCGAAACTCAATGCGAACGAAATGGCACCCTTTCCGTGATACGGTGGGTCACCGTGATACATCTCTGATATACAACTAATTCCAGCCGTTCTCATCTCAGGCTCGAAGGTCTCAAGGAACTTGTTGACCAGCGATTCAATCATACGCGGTTGGATTTTTGCCAGCGCGTCGATGTAGGCGGCATAGAGCCACGGCCAAACCGAGCCGTTGAAGGCGGCGTTCTCGCGCTGCTCCTCGGTGCCACGGTAGTGCGACACGTAGCGCGGGTCGTCAGGCGTGAGCGAGCGGATGCCGTAGGCGGTCATCAGTTGCTCCTCAACCACACGCAGAACGGCTTTGATTTGGTGCTTGTCGAGCATTGTGTAGTCAACGGCGCAAGCCAGCAATTGGTTCGGACGGACTTGTGTGTTTGCATAGTCGTATGTCACATAGTCAGCCAGATAGCCGCGCTCATCGTTCCAGAATGTGGCGACGAAACTGCCCTTCACTTTCTCGGCCAGTTCAGCCCATTTCTTGCCAAAGGTCTTGTCGCCTTTGCTCTTGTCGAGAACGTACATTATTGCGTTGTACCACAATGCGTTGGTTTCAACAGCATAGCCGTTGCGCGGCATCACGGGGCGGCCGTGGATGGTTGCGTTCATCCAGGTGTTGGCCACTGCGTCCGATGTGTTGTAAACCATACCGTTCTCGTCGATGCGGAAACTGATTTTGTGCTCCAGATAAAGGTTCATCACCTTCTTAACGTCTTTTCCGAATTCCTTCCAGATGTCGTACTGCGGATATTGCTTGTCAATCTGCTGAATGCACCAAACGAGCCACAACGGCACGTCGGAACGGCAGTCGGCGTAATCGTCAAGGTTGGTGCTTCCGCTTGCCAAAGTATTGGTTATCTGACTGATGAGCGTCGATAGAACGCTCTTGTAAATCATCGGTGTCTCGTTCTTGTAGAGCAGGTTGGGCAGTGCGATGAGCGCGTCGCGGGTGCGAGCGGGATACCACGGATAACCAGCCAGAATGCGGGTTTCCTTGCCTTCGTTCAGGAACAACTGAGCGGCACCGTTAATCAGGCAGTTCTCGAAACTGTTGCGCGGTGTGCGGTCGCTCACCTCGTCGTCGAACTTCTTCTTCAGCGTGTTGGTCTTAATCTCGCTCAATCCAGCCGAGACAATGATGCTCTCGCCCTTCTTGATTGGCGCCTCAAAATATCCAGGCACGAACAAATCCTCTTTGAAATCGTAGCCGCGCTTCTGCTCCAGAATGTACTCAATGTTGTAGTACCAGTCTGGTGCCGACACAAACTCGCACTTCTTCGAAGTTTGGATGTAAAGGTCGGGATAGCCCTGATACATACACGATGAGATGCCGTTGTCAACCATCTTCACCTTGGTGTTGGCGTCAAGGTTGGCCTTGCTCAGCGCGTGAATGTTGCGGAAGGCAAGGAACGGTTTGAAACGGATTTTGGTCTCGCTGTGAGCGTCGAGCAGAGTGTAGCGGACAAGAATCCGCGGCTCACTCTTGACCAGGATTTTCTCCTTTTTCAGAACCACACCGCCAACACCGTAGATGAGTGTCGGTATGGGGTTGGTATAGAATTCGGTAACATACTTGTGGCCTTTGGGCTCGTAGTTGTCACCCTCATATTTATGCAAAGCCAGATTGAATTCGCGCTCGTGCTGAATGATGGTCTCATCGAGCGACGAGAGCAGCACGTGGCGTCCGCCATCGACCTGCGGCAGCGGGCACACCAGCAATCCGTGATATTTACGGTTGTTGCAGCCAATCAGCGTTGTGAGCGAATACGAGCCCGCGCGGTTGGTGCGCAACACCTCTTTTGTCAAGGAATTCTCAAGATTTACAAGTTCTGTTTTGTCAAACTCCAAATATCCCATTGCTTTATTTTTTATAGAATTACAATTATTTCGTTGAATCTCGTTTCTAACACTTAAAAGAATTTCGTTTTCACCTTAAAAGTATTACACACTTTTCCCAGAAAAGTTTCGCAAAGTTACGTATTTATTTGCTAAAGCGGTTACAGAAAACCAATTTTTAAAAACTGATAATCGTCAGTTGCAAAACCGCCCCACTATTATGAGTTAACGTTTGCATAGGGGTATGCGTATAATACGTAATATTATGCATGCTGGAGAGGCAATACTTACATTACCTAGCGCATTTTCATTATCATTTCTGCATTATGGCAGTTATTCTTCATTCAAAGAAATAGTTAATCACGAATGCCGTTGACTAACTTAATCATAAAACAAAAAAGCACCCTTGCGGGTGCTTTCTTTACTATTAATGTACTACTTACCAGCCAAACTTGTAAACCAGCGTCTGACGGTAAACTTCGCCTGGGCGCAGAACAGCCGACGGGAACATTAGTTTGTTGGGCGCGTCAGGGATGCCTTGCGGCTCAAGAGCCACGGCGCAGTATGAGCAGAACGGCTTGCCGCCCTTGCCCGTTTGCGAGCTGTTGAAGTGCATTGCGGTGTAAACCTGCAGGCCGGGCTGCGTTGAGTAAACTTCAACAAATCGGCCCGACTCGGGGTCGGTTACGCGGCCGCAAAAGCCCATTTCGCCGGCCGGCTTGTCGATAATCCAGTTGTGGTCGAAGCCTTTGAAGAGTTGAATCTGCTCGTACGGTGTGTTGATGGCGTCGCCGATTGCCACAGGCTTGCGAAGGTCCATTGGGGTGCCTTCAACGTTGCGAATCTCGCCTGAAGGAACGCCGTCGGCAATGGGTGTGAACTGCTTGGCGTTCACTTCAATCTGATGACTGAACACAGGACCGCTGCCCGCCCCGCGCATATTCAGGTACGGGTGGCTCGTCAGGTTGATGACGGTCGGTTTGTCGGTTGTGGCTTCAAAATCGATGATGAACTCATTGTCGTCGGTCAGCGAATAGGTGGCCTTAACGTTCAGATTGCCAGGATAATTCTCGTCACCATCGGGGCTGAAAAGTGTCAGTTCGTAGGCACCGGCACGGCCTGCCATTTTGGCTTCTTTCACGTCCCAATCGCGGCTGTTGAAGCCTGTCGGGCCGCCGTGCAGGTGGTTTTGGCCGTCGTTCAGCGCAAGTTGGTACTCCTTGCCATCAAGCACAAAGTGGCCTTTGGCAATGCGGTTGGCAAAGCGTCCGCAGATGGCGCCAATGTAGGCGTCGCCGTCGATGGCTTCCTGAACGGTGTCGTAGCCAATCATTACGTCAACTTTCTTGCCTGGATTTTGAGTATCAGGCAGTTGCACTGAAATCACTTTTGCGCCGCGCGGCATAAAATCAATTGTCAAACCGTTTTTATTCGACAACTGGTATGTTTTTGTCTCACTCATTTTTTGTGTTGTTTTAGATAATTTTCGTTGGCTAAGATACTATGGTTTCGCATATTTCCATAACCGCTCAAAAACAAAAAATCGCCATAAGGTTGAATTTCTCGAAATTCTCAGTTCAAAACGTTTAAAAAGCCGTATTTTTGAAGCAAACTATCAATTATGAAAAACGCAATTCTCTGTATATCGCTAATGATAATTAGTGTGGCGGCAGCAGCGCAGCAGTATCCTTTGAAAAGCATTTATAATGTTGAAGTCAGGCACTGTTGGGGCTATAGAAAAGATTCTGTTTTATATTATACCATAACAAGCATTGACTCAATTGTACCGCACGGAGACACGATTTTTAAAAAGGATTTTTTTGCTGAAGGTTGGCAATTCCGACACGACACTTTATACAAGCATCGTCAAGATAAATACCCAAATGGCGGTTATGTAATGAATGGGAAAAAAGAGGGTTTGTGGGATATATCTAATCCGCCAAAACTGTTTGATGAAGGAACAATCAGACACGAACTCGCATACTATTATAGAAACGAATTCATCGCACACTGGTACGATGACCCTATTCATCCGTTTAACTATTACTATTTTCTTGACGACACTATATGTTTCAGTGTTGACGGATACCATAAAGATTATATTTTGAAAATGTATTCGGCTGACACTATGTATTTTAAAATCACTACTGACGATTGCTTTTTCTATATTGATGATGTGCTTGTTGACACGATGAAACTTCGTGACTTGAATTCAATATTGAGGGTTGATATATATGGTGGTTGGAATACTCGTAAATACAAAATGATTCGCGACAGCGTAAAAAACACAAAGAACTACAAATGAAATATTTATCACTATTATCGATTGTGTTGGCATTAGTTGCAACACCCGAACTGGCATCTTCTCAAATTATTAAAACTGATGTTTGGATTCGGCAGAATGGAGAAAAAGACTCTGTAATTGTTTACAAGGAATACACAATCGATACCATTGTTGGAAATGACACCGTTTTCTTCGTTCAATATTGGCACAAAGAGTGGCTTTTCGATTCAAAAGGGGAAATCATAGACCAGTGTCTTAAAAAAGAGTGGACAAGTGGCAGGGTATACAATGGGTTAAGAAACGGACTTTGGGAAATATCAGATTTAAGAAGCAGTTGTTTTTCTTGTTTAAGTGGCAGTAGTTTTTCTTGTGGTGCTTTTGCGACCACCTCTATGTTGTATTATCGAGGGAATAACATACAAACATTTTCCAACAAATTAGACGAATATTTCTTTTTGAAAGACACACTGAAATTCAGTTCGTGTCCCAGTGATAGATATTATGTCGATTATTTCTATCCAGACACAATTAACGTCACTGTAACTAAAGATTCTTTTTTAGTTAAAGTCAATGATATTCCTTTTCTTAAAGAAGAAACAAGATTTTTTACCGAAGTATCTGCTGATATAGAGCAAGGTTTTCCATTTAACCGCAAGTACAAAATCCTACTTGACAGTATAAAAAGCGCAAATAATTATAAATAAGATATTTACAGTCAGTACTGATTATATTAGCATTAGTTGCAACGCCAAAACCGGCATCATCTCAAATTGTTAAAACTGATGTTCAGATTTTTAAAATCGTTTTCCTGTCGATTCGTGTAACAAATGCATTATATATAAGTCATTGGTATGTAAAAATTCAAATGATTTATCTTAAAACTTACAATTATGAATAAAGTAATATCCACAACAATCGCTCTGCTTTTTGCATTACAACTTTCAGCACAGGTGCTGGTAATCCCCGACATTCACGGGCGCACCTATTGGAAAGAAGCCACAGCTAAATATCCGAATTTGCCGGTTATCTTCCTTGGCGATTATCTTGACCCTTACTCGTACGAAGGCATCACCTCGGAAAAAGCGTTGGCAAATTTCAAAGAGATTTTGGCCTTCAAGAAAGCGAATATGGACAGAGTGACGCTGCTGATTGGCAATCACGAAGTCCATTATATAGACACCGCCTTGTGGTTCAGCCGAAAAGACACCATCAATGCAGAATATATCCATCAGCTACTGCAAGAGAATCTGCCTTTGTTTCTGATGGCCACGCACGTGGAATTGGACGGAAAAAACTATCTGTTCACACATTCTGGTATACTTGAAGCTTGGTGGAAAAAGTATTTCCCGAAAACGCCTACAGATGCAGCATCTGTTTGCAACGCGCTGAATGACAAGATGAACGATTCGGCAACATTCGTGGCGTTTATTGATGATGCACTGATGAACATCAGCAAACTGCGCAGAGGCGATGCCGAAGCCGGCTCGTGCGTATGGGCCGATGTGCGCGAACAACCTAAAAAGACAGATTTTCTTGATGGAACCTACCAAGTATTTGGCCATACTCAGTTGCGAAAGAAAGCCATCATAAAGAAGTCTT